>DJGU01000066.1 GCA_002432795.1 Anaerolineaceae bacterium UBA5838 | reverse complement strand
CATTCTTTGGAGATGGAATCTTTTCGAAAAAACCCTGTTTGAGCTTCCAGGTCAGGAAAAACAAAATGGCACAAACCAGCGCCAGGCCTGCTACGCCCATGAACCAGATATTACGCACATAGCGGCTCTCCCACAAGAACCAAACGCAAGCCGCGCCCAGCAGTAATAACCAGTGGCGCAGAAATTTTTGGGTCTCGTCTTGGCTCATAACGTTTCCTCAGGAAGTGACTCTTCCACCTCAGCTGGAGATTTGCCGGCCAGCACTTCACCAATGAACAAGGCTCCCGGCAGGCTGCCAAACAGCCAGACCAGGCGCAGGATCAGCGCCAGCGCGATGCTCGTGGCAGGGGAAAGCCCGCCAAACAGGGTGTAGAGGTTGGTGATGGTGATTTCCTGCAAACCCAATCCGTTGATAGAGATGGGCAAAAGGCTGATGAAGTAGGTCAGGCTCCAGATGCCAGCGATCTGCCAGAAACTGAGCGTCTCCCCCATGCCCTCGATCAGGACGCGGATGATCAGGTAAATGGCAGCCTGGTGGATCAGCGTGAATCCGAGTGCCTTGATCAGGATAAGAGGGTGTTTTGACCAGAAGCGCAGGTTTTGCAGCACCTTTCGAAGGCCCTGATTGAAGCGGGTGATGATCGGCAGCGCCATGCTTCCCGCCGGGGAAGAAAGATTGCGCGAATGCAGATAAGCGCTCAGCCCAGGCAGAGAAAATGGCAGCATCAACGCCATACCCGTCATCCCAACCAGGCGGTCCACCACCAGCGAAGCCGCAGCCAGGCTGGCGCTCAGGCCAAGCCGGACAGCCCCCGCCAGGCGCAGAACGTCGCCCCCAATCGTGGTGGGCAGAACGTTCGAGGCAAAAAGACCTGCAAAGGTGAGCTTGAGTGTATCCACGATACTGAGTGTGGGGGTCTGATCCTTTAGCAGGGTGTACCACCGGCCAAAAGTCGCCAGGCGCGAAACGAATACCAGCACCAAAACCAGCAAAATACGCCAGGCAGTCAGTTGGCGGATGGTCTGCCAGGCTTCCCCCCAACCAACCCGGCTGAGGAGATAAATCATGATCCCGATGGAGAGAAGTGTGCCTCCCCAACGGATGATCAGGTTCAGACGATGCTTGCTTAGCTTAGACATAGGAAACCTGCTCGCAATTATACAACAGGCAGCCCATACGATTTGTTACAATAGGGCATAAACACTTTCGGAGGAATTAATGGATCTACATGTAATCAACCCTTTCGAATTTTCAGTTTCACCTCACTACCTTTTTGACCGCCAGATGGTTCTGCTCGCCTGCGGCGACTTCGCCAAAGGGGATTTCAACTGCATGACCATCGGCTGGGGCTTGTTTGGCACGATGTGGAGTGTTCCTGCGGCATTGGTTGTGGTGCGCCCGAGCCGGTTCACTTACGAGTTCATGGAACGCTATGACAACTTCACCCTGACTGCTTTTCCGACAAAATACAAAAGAGACATTAATTACCTCGGCAGACATTCCGGCAGAGATGAAGACAAGCTATCCAAAACACAGTTGAGCGCGGTGGCAGCGGATTTGGTCAGTTCGCCGACTTTCGCCGAGGCGGAGTTGAGTGTGGAATGTAAGAAAATTTACTTTTCAGATTACAAACCAGATCATTTCCTCGCGCTCTTCATCCATGATCAGTATGACGGCGGAGATTATCACCGTTTGTACTACGGCGAAATCCTGCAGATCAAGGGAATCAGCAAGTATCAAGGCGCGTCAGAGTAATAATAACTGCTAAAAGGTCGCGGAAGGCGTTATAATCTAAGCGACAACGAAAAGGAGAGTCAATGACCGAGAAAAAGATTCGCGTTTTGATTGCCAAACCCGGTTTGGATGGTCACGACCGGGGCGCTAAAGTCATAGCACGCGCACTCAGAGATGACGGCATGGAAGTCATCTACACCGGCTTGCGCCAGACCCCCGAAATGATCGCCGAAGCTGCCTTGCAGGAGGATGTGGACGTTGTTGGATTGTCCATTCTTTCAGGCGCGCACAACGCGCTGGTGCCCCAGGTGATCGCCGACCTCAGAGCAAACGGACAGACAGATGTGGTACTTTTTCTGGGCGGCATCATTCCTGAGGATGATATCAAAACCCTGCTGGACCAGGGGGTCTACAAGATCTATGGACCAGGCACAGACACACGCGAAGTCTGCAAAGACATCCGTGAAGCTGTAAAATCGAAAGCGTAGGCATGAACTCGGCTTTACTCGACGCACTAAGAAAGGGCAACAGGCTTGCCCTTTCTCGCATTTTGAGCCAGGTTGAGAATGGAACCGAAGCTGGCATGGCTGCGCTTGAGGAACTCTTTCTTGAGACTGGCAATGCGCACAAAATCGGCATCACAGGGCCGCCTGGTTCAGGCAAAAGCACACTCGTGAACGCCCTGGCGCGGGAGTTGCGCCGGCGCGAACCCAACAAGAAGGTTGCGATTATCGCTGTGGACCCTTCCAGCCCCTTCACCGGCGGCGCGCTGCTGGGTGACCGGGTGCGTATGCTCGATTTGCAGGACGACAAGCAGATTTTTATTCGTTCCATGGCTTCGCGGGGGGCATTGGGAGGATTGGCAGAGCAAACAGAAGCCCTGAGCCAGGTTTTTGATGCCGCTGGATATGATTTCATCCTGATAGAAACAGTAGGCGCGGGTCAGTCTGAAGTGGACGTGGTCAACCTGGCGCACACCACCATCGTGGTCGACACCCCTGGTACTGGGGATGACATTCAATCGATCAAAGCCGGAATTCTGGAGATCGCGGACATCCTGGTGGTCAATAAAGCCGACCGCCCGGGGGCTGACCAAAGCGTCACGTATCTCAGGAACATGGTTGAAATGGGCTACGCCAGGAGCATCAACAACGGAAAACATCACCTGGAAGATTTTCGGGAAATTTCTGAGCATGAAACCGCATCAGCACATTGGGTTCCCCCAATTCTGAAGACCGTGGCTTGTGAGTTTAAGGGTATTCAGGAACTGACCGAGGTCATTCTAAATCACGCAGCTTACTTGCGCCAAAGCGGTCAGTGGCACGCAAAGGACAAGGCAGCTATTCGGGCAAACATTCGCCATCAGTTGATTGCCTCTTTGCTCAAAGATTTTAATCAAAATGTACCCACAGATTTGGTCAATTCCCTGGTCGAAGAAGTCCAAAAACGCGGAATTTCCCCTAATGAAGCAGTTCGTGTATTATTGACGTATAATCGAAATAACTCTTTGGAATCATCGGAGTAAGACCATATGGAACGAACTTACATTAAAGACCTGAAGACAAAAATCGGTCAGCAGGTCACCCTCAAGGGCTGGCTGCAAACCCTACGCGATCAGAAAAGCATGCAGTTTCTGATCCTGCGCGACAAAACCGGGCTGGTGCAGATAGCTCACTGGAAAAAAGGCAATTTGGAACTCGCGGAAGTTATTTCAGCCCTGGGTACAGAATCGGCACTGACGATTACGGGAAAAGTAGTGGAAAATGAGGTCGTCAAACTTGGTGGCATTGAGATACAGCTCGAATCGCTAACCGTAGAAAACAATGCTGAGCTTCCTCTTCCATTTGAACCCTTTTCTGATACCCTTCCAGACCAGGACTACCGCATGGAATGGCGCTACCTGGATCTGCGGCGCGAACGTAATCGCCTGATTTTTGAGATCCAGACCTGTGCCGAACAAGCCATGCGCGAATATTGGATTGAAAACGGTTTTATCGAAATTCATTCCCCCAAGATCATGGGAACTCCCAGCGAAAGCGGCGCGGAGCTCTTCAGAGTGGAATACTTTGACCGCACGGCCTACCTGGCGCAGTCCCCCCAGTTCTACAAGCAGATGGCGCAAGCGGCTGGTTTTGAACGCATATTCGAGATCGGACCGGTCTTCCGGGCTGACCCCTCTTTTACCTCGCGCCACATGACGGAGTTTACTGGTGTGGACTTTGAAATCTCCTGGATCGAAAGCCATGAAGACGTGATGGCTTTTACAGAAAAATGGCTGGCGTATGTTTACCAGGCTATCGATGCGAAATTCCATGATGCCATCAAGGAGTACTTCGACGTAGATTTCGAAGTGCCGTCTGTCCCCTTCCCACGCCTGACAATGGCAGAAGCCTATCATATCCTCAAGGGTATGGATTACAAGCTGCCTCCAGAGCGCAAAGGTGACCTTGACCCCGGAGCGGAGCGCGCCATCGGCGAATACATCAAGCAAACCTTCGGTCATGATTTTGTCTTCATCAAAGACTGGCCTTTCACAGTGCGGCCTTTTTATCATATGCTCCACGAAGACAACCCCACACTCACCAAGAGCTTTGACCTGCTCGGACGCGGGTTGGAGATCACCACCGGTGCTCAGCGTGAACACCGCTACGAAAAGCTGGCTAGACAAGCCCTCGATAAAGGTCTGACCCTGGAACCCATCCAGAACTATCTGAACTTCTTCCGCTATGGCTGCCCGCCGCACGGCGGTCTGGGGCTGGGGCTAAGCCGTCTTTTGATGGTCATGCTCAACCTTCCCTCGATCCGGGATGCTGTTTACCTCTTCAGAGGACCAAACCGACTGGAACCTTAGGAGTACTTATGCCTTACCTTTACGGCTACAACCTCCGCCTTCGCTCTGCCGAACGAACGGATATTCCACAATTTCTGCGCTGGATTAACGATCCGGAAGTCGTTGAGAACCTCGAAGTCTACGCCCCCATGGGAACAGTGGAAGAAGAAGGCTGGTTCGACGCTATGAAAGCACGCCCAATCGATGAGCATGCGTTGGTGATTGAAGTACACCCTGTGGGCAGCGATGACGAATGGGTGGTGGTCGGGAACACATCTTTCTTCCCCATCGATCAAAAAGCGCGTTCCGTCGAAATTGGTATCATGATCGGTGAGAAGGATTATTGGAACAAAGGCCACGGCGCTGAGGCCATGCGCACGATGTGCCGTTATGGTTTCGAAGAACTCAACCTGAACCGCATATGGCTGAGGGTTTACGATACCAACCCGAGAGCCAGAAAGGCTTACGAGAAAGCTGGGTTTGTGAATGAAGGTACTCTCCGCCAGGCTGAGTACAAGCATGGACGCTACATTGATGTTCACATAATGAGCATATTAAAATCGGATTGGAACAAGACCTGAAAGGAACGTAAAACAGATGACCCCTGGTAAGACCCTGCACAGTTTGCTCTATGGTAATATCCGCCTTTTTGCTGGAACAGCGTCCCTTGATCTGGCTCAGGAGGTTGCTGACAACCTCGGGCTGCAGCTTTGCGGACGTGATATGATTGAATTCACCAACGAGAACCTTTTTGTCAAACTGCACGCCTCCGTTCGTGGGCAGGACTGCTATATTATCCAGACGACCTCCATGCCGGTTCACCGCAACCTGATGGAATTACTGATCATGGCGCAAACCCTCAAACTGGACTCAGCCGGACGCATCACCTTGGTATTCCCATATATGTGCTATGGGCGTTCAGATCGTAAAGACCAACCTCGTGTTCCAATTACCGCCAAACTGGTGGCACAGATGATGGAAACCGCTGGTGCGGATCGCTATATCACCATGGACCTTCACGCCGGGCAAATTCAAGGCTTCTTTGACATCCCTGGGGATGTCCTTTCTGCTTACCACATCCTGAAACCTTATTTGTTGGGCAAAGTTCCAAACCTCACAAATCCCGTTTTGCTGACAGCCGACTTAGGCTTTGCCAAGCAAGGCAGACGCTATGCGCAGGCCCTCAATATCCCGCTGGCATTTATTGAAAAACGCCGGATTGACAACAAGGATCACGCCCAGGCTTTGAACCTGATCGGAGACGTGCATGGACGAGATGTTTTGCTGATTGATGATGAAATCGACACCGGCGGCTCAATTGTGGAGGCGGTGCAGGTGGCAAAACTGAACGGCGCCAGGGATGTTTACGTAGTGTTTATCCATCCTGTTCTCTCAGCAAACGCAACGGAACGACTGGCTGCCCTGCCGGTGAAACAGTTCATCACCACCAATACAATCCCCATGTCCCCAGAGCAGCAGGCGCTTTTTGGCGGCCGATTAACCATTCTCAGCATTGGTCCCTTATTGGCAGAGGTCATCAAACGGGCTAATGAAGGCACGAGTGTTGGGGCTATGTTTAATGAGTAAGCGAAGTGCCTGAACTTCCGGAAGTCGAAACCATCGCAAGAAACTTGAGAAGGGGTACCGATAGTGCCCCTTCTTTGATTGGACAAACCATCCAAAACGTCCGTCTGTTTTGGTCGCGCACACTGGCGGAACCGGATGCGGATACCTTCCAGGGACTTCTGCCCGGACAAAAGGTGGTTGAAATTGGACGAAGAGCCAAATTTCTGACCTTGACCCTCTCCGAATCAATATTGGTATTCCACCTGCGCATGAGCGGCGACCTCAGAGTGGAACCGTGCGAATTCCCTCCCGCAAAACACGACCGAATGGTGCTGGATTTCCAATCCGGTTGGCGTCTCGGGTTTAATGACACTCGCAAATTCGGCAGAGTTTGGCTTGTGAATGATACGAATAGTCTATTTGCCGCTTTGGGTCCGGAACCGAACGATCCGGCACTGACCCCGGAGAGGTTCTATGAAATGCTTCACGAGAGGAAGCGGGCAATCAAGCCCCTATTACTCGATCAACACTTTTTGGCTGGAATGGGAAATATCTACACCGATGAAGCGCTATTCAGAGCCGGTGTCCACCCTCTTAGGTCAAGTGAAACTCTTAACCTTCAGGATGCCACCACGCTCTTGGAAGCCATCAGGTTCACTCTCGCGCTCGGAATTGAAACCAACGGGGCCAGTATCGACTGGGTCTACCGCGGTGGTGATTTTCAGAACCATTTTCAGGTCTATCAACAAACCGGAAACCCTTGCCCTCGCTGTGGTCAGCCGGTCAACAAGACCATTGTTGGGCAAAGAGGCACCCATTTTTGCCCGCACTGCCAACCCCTGAAAGGAAATTAGTATGTACGACAAACTCGCTTCGATCTATGACTATTTCGTCAACTGGGAAAACCGCCTCGCTTACGAACTCCCCTTTTTGGAGCAGCAATTGCGTACACTCGGCGAAGATCCCTCACAAATTCGGGTGATGGACACCGCTTGCGGCACCGGGCACCACGCGATTGCCCTGGCAAATCTTGGGTTTCAAGTTTCCGGTTCGGATCTTTTTCCGGAAATGGTCAGCCTGGCGGATGCGAACGCCAAAGCAGCAGGCGAAAAAGTGACCTTCCAAACGGCAGGATTCGGGAATATCAGCGCCAGTTTTGGGCAGCCTGGTCAGTTCGACGCGGTACTATGCCTGGGTAATTCCTTGCCCCATGTTGACTCCAACGAGGACCTGCAAAAGGCTCTGCGGGACTTCAATCAGCTCCTCCGGTCAGGCGGTATGCTAGTGCTGCAGATGCGCAATTTTGACCTGGTAATGGGAGAAAAAAAGCGCTGGATGGAACCGCAATCCGTCAAGGACGGTGCAACAGAGTGGCTTTTCCTGCGATTTTACGATTTTGAAACCGACGGGCGGATCCAGTTCAACATCCTCTCTCTTCATCGAAAAGAAAACGCCACCTGGCAAACCCAACTCACCTCTACCCACCTCCTGCCAATCTATTCGGAGAATTTGAAAGCAGAACTTGGTGCGCTTGGATTTCAGGATATCAGACTCTACGGCAACCTTGCAGCCGAGCCATACGCGGCTGACTCCAGCGGTGACCTGGTGCTCATCGCTCACAAAGCCTGAGATCTAGCAATCCATAAGATCAAAGCGAACTCTTGCGCAGAGAAGGCTTGATGCGCTTGCGATTCTCACGCCACCATTGAACCGTATCAGCTACCGTCTCACGGAGCGGACGGCGGCGGTAGCCCAATTCTGTCTCTGCCTTAATACATGTGACGCGCGAATTGCTTTGAAGCGTCTCAATAGCATATTTTGTGATTCGGGGACGCGTGCGGGAAATCTTGTAATAGAACTCAGCCAGTGGAGCAATACGCTTCACAAACCATCCCGGCAGTCTAATTTCATGAGAGCGGATGCCAGCCGCCTCCTGAACCATTTTGCGATATTCGCTCACCGTCACCTGGCTGCCCGAAAGCAGGTAGGCTTCCCCACTTCGACCTAACGAAGCTGCCAGGATATGCCCTTCTGCCACGTCCCGCACATCCACAAAATCGTAAGCACCGTCCGTCGAAATTGAAGGTTTCTTCTGCATCCATGCCAACAGCATCTCACCCATCTCGGAGCGGCGAAAATCACTGGGACCAATCACCCCTGTCGGTAAAACGATAACAGCGTCCAATCCACTTTTTGCGGCTTCCTGCACAAGCGCAGAAGCAATTGCTTTGGTCCGGTCGTAGGCACCCGAGGGGTTGACCTGGTCAAACGCAATTGTCTCGTCAATCGTTGTGACGCCTTCCGCACGACCCAGAGCATGGATGGAGCTGGTATAAACCAGGCGGCGAACACCCATTTCGCGGCAGGCTTCGATCACATTGCGCGTCCCTTCCACGTTGACCTTGTACATCAGTTCATATTTGTCGGATGTAATCGCCACGAGAGCTGCCATGTGATAAACAAGGTCCACTCCCTGCATTGCCTTGCGCAGTTGCACGGGATCAAGAATATTTCCCTCGACCGTTTCAAAATCAAGGCCTTCCAGTGAAGAAACATCCTCACCAGGCAGCACAAGCACGCGTACTTTTTCGCCTTTTTCAAGCAGAGCACGAACTAAAACGTTCCCGAGATGCCCTGCCCCACCAGTAACCAAAATCATTTTGACCCTCCAATGCCTTCAAGAAGCAGTTTTAGTCCTTCTGAAGTGATAGCAGACCAGTCGGCTTTGTCCTGATCGTAAGCCGACTCGAGCAGATACCCCATGGCAACCGCAACAAGCAATCGCGCCAGGACTTCACTGCCGACATCCTTGCGAATCGAACCGTTTAGCTGACCAATCTCGATGATTCTCATAAAGAAACCTGTAAAGTATCGGTAGGGCTCGACTGCAAGCTTCCAAATCTCCGGGTCACCCATCGCCTGCCGCCAGAAATCAACCAATATCGGAAAACCCTTTGGGACGGCTGAAAAAACAGAGTCGAAGTGATACGGCATCTCAACCAACACTTCCTTGAGGTCGCTATTCGCGGAAAGGGGTTGACTCAGGATGGATTGCATTACCGTGTTGGACCAGTTTTCCATCAGAGTCATAAAGAGCACCTGCTTGGTTTCAAAGTAGTGGTAGAAAGATCCCTTGCTCACTCCTGCATGCTTGCAGATATCGTTTACGGATATTGCGTCATAGCCCTTTTCCAGGAAAAGTGTTGCTGCAGACTCCAGGAGTTTGTCGCGGGATGAAAGCTTGTTTTGCATTAGGCTCCCTTTAGAAAAAAATATACCGACCGGTCGGTTTAATTTGAACAGCAAACAACTGCGCTGTCAAGCCAAACAATCTACAACTGAAAAGCTGTGCAAACTCACGTCTCTGCAAAGAAAACATCTGGAGTTCGGTATAATGATAGCAATTCAACTTAGTGAGGTAACTATGAAAATCGCAATCGGTTCTGATCATGCAGGATTGGCACTAAAGGAAGCCATCAAGGCTTATCTTGATAGCCGCATGATCCCTTATGAAGATTTTGGCACCCACACACTGGAAAGCTGCGACTATCCCCGCATTGCTGAGATCGTCTGCAAAGCAATCCTTTCCTCTGAGTTTGACCGCGGCATCCTGATCTGCGGTACTGGCATCGGCATGTCAATCTCTGCCAATAAGATCCCCAATATTCGGGCTGCAGCTTGCAGTGAACCTTATTCTGCTATTCTCTCAAGGCGGCACAACAACAGCAATGTGCTCTGCATGGGAGGAAGAGTGGTGGCAAGTGGTCTGGCAACCCTGATCACCGAAGGCTGGTTAAATGCATCCTTTGAGGGTGGACGCCACACACGCCGGGTGGACATGCTGACCCGCATCGAACAGCGTTATGCCCTTCCGCCCATCCCTCACCCGGTTAAGGAAGAAGACACCAATCCGCTGCCAACTGCGGATTCACCTGCCATCGACGATTAGCTGAGATGTAAACCATATCCTGAGCTTGTAGATCCTGCAAGCTCATTCTTTCCTGAATTTTATTAACATATGACCATTTCTGTAATCGTGAAAGGATTATTATGAAATACAAGATTTTTGGTGACAAATTACCCGCAGTCAGCTTGCAGTTCGAAGCCAACGAAGCCATCTACACTCAGTCAGGTGGCATGACCTGGATGACCGATAATTTCAGGATGGAAACCAACGTGCGCGGTGGTCTGATGAAAGGTCTCGGACGTATGCTGTCCGGCGAGTCCCTCTTCATGGCCACCTACACCGCCCTCGCCGGCGGCGCAGAGATGACCCTCGCATCCTCATTCCCCGGAGCCATCATTGCGCTGGAGTTGGACGGCAGCATGGAATACATTGCCCAAAAATCCGCCTTTCTATGCGCGACCCCGGGAGTTGAACTCTCTACTTACGTTACAAAGCTCAAAGCTGGCATTTTTGGGGGTGAGGGCTTTGTTATGCAGCGTCTAAGCGGGCGGGGAATCGTCTTCCTCGAGCTCGATGGAACCGTTGTTGAGAAAGATCTCGCTCCTGGTGAACGCCTCAAGGTCGACACCGGCAATATCGCCCTGTTTGAATCCCGGGTTTTCTATGACGTCGAAACTCTCAAAGGATTTACCAATGTTCTCTTTGGTGGTGAGGGTCTATTCCTCAGTTCCGTTCAGGGTCCCGGTAAGGTCTGGCTGCAGTCAGTAAACGCTGCCAACTTTGCAGCCAAGATTCTGCCCTACATCCCCCACAATAAGGGTTAGGCTCAGTTTTACAGCATTTTCGATTTTCTCTGCAATCCGGGTTGAATAAATCGACCCGGTTTTTTTTATTCATTCTCCCAAATGATGAAGACTTCATGCAACCGTAAAAAAATGTCAGGACTTTACATTAACCCAGCGTTCGCCAGTAGTCGGTCTAAAAAACAGTGCAAGCCAACCGCAGAAAATATCACAAGAAATTAGTGGGAAGTGGTCAGGGCAATTGCATCTTAATTCG
>DJGU01000001.1 GCA_002432795.1 Anaerolineaceae bacterium UBA5838 | reverse complement strand
GGAATGCGATAAAATTGTGGCATGGAACTTCAGGCAGCAATTTCAAAAACAGCGCGTTACTCATCAGCCGCACAAGGCGATAATGTTGAGATCATCGAGCGTCCCCACGGTGGCATCTCCATCATCATGGCTGAGGGTAAACTCAGTGGTTGTCGGTCAAGAATAGTTGCCATGAAAGCCGTTCATTCAATCTTAAGCCTGATCGCCAACGGCATGCACGACGGTGCTGCCTCAAGGCTGGTTCTTTCCAATATCTTTGAGGATTACAAAGGCAAGGCACAAGTTAGCTTGCATATCATTTCCTGTGATCTTGAATCGCAATCGATCGTTATCACCAAAAATAATACGACTCCTGTTATAACCGTCTTTGAAGATGCAGCAGAATACTTAAGGTTTGATGGTAGGGTCCAAACTGAACAAGCCTTGTCTCCCTCTGTGTTTCAATTCGAGATTGAGGAGGGCCGGGATTTCATCCTGGTGTCCGACGGGATCCTGCAGGCGGGAACTCAGTATGAACAACCTCTGGACTTGCGTGTTTTGGTCGAGTCACTTTTTGAAGATGACGAACCCACTGTTCAGGAGGTAGCTGATGCTATCCTCAACCAGGCGATCAGCCAGGATGTTGGCCGCCCACAAGACGACATGACTGTCACGGTTTTGCGTATCTCTGCTTCTTCCTCCACCAATATCCGGCGGGAATACGTTCATTTTCCAATTAATGTTTCTAAATAAAGGAGACGATCTATGCACGAGGAAGTCATTCTGATCACGGGAGCAAATGGAGAAATTGGTCACGGTCTGATCCATCACCTTGCGGACCAAAAAAAAGCTATCGTCGCGCTTGACCTCAATCCCCTGGACGAAGTGCTTCAGCCGCTTGTGCGCCATTGGCAGGTCGGTGACATTCTTAACTTTTCGCTCCTCGAAAAACTCTTCGAGGAGCACCATTTCAATGTCATCTTCCATCTGGCATCAATCCTCTCCACAAAAGCTGAGTTAAATCCCGAGCTTGCTCACAAGGTCAACGTCGAAGGCACCCTCAACCTGCTCCGCCTGTCCGAAATCCAATCCAGACGGGACTGCCTGCCTGTCAAATTTATCTATCCCAGTTCTATTGCTGTCTATGGCCTGCCCAACCTCGAGATTAAACAAGCAGCAGGCAAAATTAGCGAGTATCAATTCACTACTCCCACCACGATGTATGGCATCAACAAGCTCTATTGTGAGAATTTGGGGCGATATTACAGCAAACATTACAAACAACTTGCCAATAATGCCAACCCTGAGGAACTCCTCGATTTCAGGGCGCTGAGATTTCCGGGGTTGATCAGCTCCGAAACAGTTCCCACAGGCGGCACCAGCGATTACGGTCCCGAGATGCTCCACGCTGCAGCCAAAGGTGTCTCCTATGATTGTTTCGTTCGCCCTGACGCGCAATTGCCTTTCATGGTTATGCCCGATGCTGTCAAATCACTGATCATGCTTAAGGAAGCCCCCCGCCAAGCCTTGACTCAGACAGTCTACAACGTCACCAGTTTCAGCCCGACTGCTCAGGAGCTCTTAGACTGGACCCTCCAGGCTTTTCCCCAGGCAGACATTCGCTTTACTCCGGATTGCCATCGCCAGGGTATCGTTGATTCATGGCCGGCAGACATTGATGACACTGCCGCCCGACGAGATTGGAGTTGGCAGCCAGATTATGACTGCGAACGCGCTTTTTCGGAATATCTGTCACCTGCCATTAAGGCCCGCTATCAGTAACTAAGGAAAACCTATGCCCCTTTACGAATACATTTGTCAATCCTGCCAACAAAGCTTTGAAACACTCCGTTCTTTCAGCCAGGCAGATCAGCCCATCTCCTGCCCAAGCTGTGGAAAAATGGATGCCAAACGGCAGCTTTCACTGGTAAATGCCGTCAGTTCCGGAAGAAGCCTCACTAACAGCAGCTCGTCATGCGGCTCCTGCCATTCGGGAAATTGCTCAAGTTGCGGGTTTTCATGAAAACCGCAGATTATTATCGCGGTAAATCCGTGCTGATCACAGGTGGATCCAGCGGGATCGGTTTCGCCATCGCCAATGCCCTTGTTGAAATGGATGCCTCGGTTATCCTTTTGGCAAGGGATTACGAGAAACTCAAGGCTGCCAAGGCTTCGATCCTGGCAAAATATCCAAAAGCCAAAGTCAAACTTGTTTCAGCCGACGTAACTGATGCCCAGACTCTCAACGTGCTGCACGAAAAATATGTCCGCAACCACGAGATACCGGATATCCTGATCAATTGTGCTGGTGTCGCGCGCCCAGGTTACGTTGAAGAAATCCCCTTGGATGTCTACCGATGGACAATGGATATCGACTACCATGGAACTGTAAATCCGATCAAAATACTTTTGCCTGGAATGATCGAGCGCGGTTCTGGACATATTGTGAATTTCTCCTCCATGGCTGGGGTCGTTGGTTTATTTGGATATACGGCTTATTCAGCTGCAAAATTTGCTATCAAAGGTTTCAGCGATGCCCTTCGCTCAGAGCTCAAACCTAAAGGCATCAAGGTCAGCATTGTCTTTCCTCCGGATACCGACACACCTCAACTCGCCTGGGAGGATCAATACAAACCTTTTGAGACTCGCGAATTGGCAGGCACTGCTAAACCTATCCCGCCATCGAAAGTCGCCGAGGAGACTTTAAAAGCTGTTGCGCGGGGTCGATACAAAGTAGTTCCAAGTTTTGAGGCAAAACTAATCTATTTTGTTGCCACCCATCTTGGTAGTTTGATTAACCCGATTATCGATTTCCTGGTTTCCAGAGCGACTAAAAAGAAAGCCCGACTTGACAAATGATTCACACCAGCACCCTGAGACTGCTGGCATTCGCACTCTGATTGATCAATGGCAGCAGGATCAGGATTTTCGTGAAAACATTGCCTACTGGCAGGTCACGCCTGCGCGTGACGCGATCTGCACTCCTATCCCCAGTTCGCTGGATGCCCGCCTCCAAAGTGCGCTGAATTTGCGCGGAATAACCCAACTGTATTCCCATCAAACTGAAGCGATCGAGCGCGCCTTAAACGGAGAAAACCTCGTCATAGCCACTGGCACCGCCAGCGGCAAAACCCTGTGCTACAACCTGTCTGCCATCCAACAGGCAATTTCCAACCCGAATACCCGCATCCTTTATCTCTTTCCCACCAAAGCCCTCACCCAGGATCAACATGGCAGTCTCAACGAGCTACTTACGGCAATTCCGGGCAAAAAGCTGATGCCAGCCAACATTTTTGATGGTGATACTCCCCAGCACCTGCGTTCTGCCATGCGTAAGCAGTCCGTTTTCCTGCTGACAAACCCGGACATGCTTCATCAGGGCATCCTCCCCCACCATGCCATCTGGCAGCCTTTCTTCCAGGGGCTCAGCCTGGTAGTGATTGATGAAATGCACACTTACCGCGGCATATTTGGCTCTCATTTTGCCAATCTCCTGCGCCGCCTGAAGCGGATTGCGGCTTTTTATGGCGCTTTCCCCAAGTTCATCCTGACTTCAGCCACGATTGCCAACCCGGTTGAGCTGGCTGAAATGCTGATCGACGACCGTGTAAGTCTGATTGATCAGAGTGGCGCTCCTCAAGGCGAGAAGCATTTCCTCTTGTACAACCCACCTTTGATCGATCCAAAACTGGGTTTGCGCAAGTCCAGCATGCAAACAAGCGTCAATCTCGGACTTTCGCTGCTCGAATCCAACCACCAGTCGCTGCTTTTCGCCCGCACCCGCCGTACGGTTGAAATGCTCCTGACTTATCTACTCGAAAAGA
>DJGU01000097.1:1177-4340 GCA_002432795.1 Anaerolineaceae bacterium UBA5838 | reverse complement strand
CCGGGCACATTCGTCAGGCGGTGCCCAATCAGCCCGCCAGTGCAGCTTTCAGCCAGAGAAAGCGTCAGTTTCTTTTGGAACAGGAGTTTCCCGATCTTGGTTTCCAGGTCGTCATTCTGCATAGTTTCCTCCATCAGCACGGATTGAGGCTGCTGACTATCGAGCGCGTTCCAGACCTGGATCAGGTCGTGCGCGTGGATATACGCGGCAGCCTCAGGGCTGATGATGCCCTCTGCCGCCAGGGATTCAGGGTTCTCTCCTTCTTCCAGGCGGGCTCTGATCTCCCGGGAGGATATTTCAGGGATTGAAAGTTCTTCGAGATAGATCAAATCTGCACCCTCATCCTCCAGTTCCTGGAGGTAGCCGAAATTGGGCTCGAAACCCTGCCTTGGGCTGATGACCAGCATGGTGGTCTCAAGCAGGCGCTCCCACTGGAACCACTTCCCAAAACTGGGCTCATCGCCGCTGAAGCTGTCCACGCCGATCAGAAAGGCGATCTTCAGCTGCGGGTCAATCTGCTGACGCAGAGAAGCCAGCGTTTCGGAAGTGAAATTGGGGCGGTTGGAGCTTTGCGCCAGGCTTTCTTCCAATCGGCTGACACTGACTTTCATGCCTTGCTGCCCCAATTCTCGCTTGATCTCATCGGCTGCCAGCTGACTGAGGTCATAACGATGCTCAAAAGTAAGCGGGAGGGATCGCTTGGCCGCATCCTCCAAGTTGTGATGGCGGAAAACCGGCATCAACATCACCTCCGCCACCTGCTCACCGCGGGCTTGCAGGGCGCGCACGGCACCCGTCACCAGGCGAACATGCCCTGCATGAATTGGATCGGCTGAAGTGCCAAAAACCAGCAGGATGGGTCGTTTGTCTGATTTCATAAGTTTTTTCCTGGCATATGGATTTTTTCGACCGCCTCAAGCCACAGGGCACTGCTGGCATCGCTGGGCATGCGCCAGCCAGCCCGAGGGGAGAGACTGACCTCGAGCAGTTGGGGTCCATCCGGGCTGGCAGAGCGTTTGAATTGCTGGCTGAAGAAGCGGCGATAGAAGGTTTTGAGCGTGACAAGGACTTCTGCAGGCGTGTAATCCCCCGGAAAACACTCCACAGCATGCCTGAAGACTTCATCAGGGCTCATTTGCCGGCTGATGGCATAAAAGAGAAAGAAGTCGTGCAATTCGTAAGGTCCGAGCACCTCTTCTGTCTTTTGGGATGTCTCGCCTGTGTCGTCCAGCGGCAGCAACTCGGGTGAGATGGGAGCCTGCGCGATCTTTTGGGCGATGGCTTCGCCTGCCTGCCCAAAAAGGAACCCTCCTGCCCACACCAGCAGGCGCAAAAGCAGGGTCTTTGGCAGACCGCAGTTGACGTTGTACATGCTCATGTGGTCGCCATTGAAGGTGCTCCAGCCGAGGGCAATCTCGGAGAGGTCGCCCGTGCCCACCACCAGCGCGTTCTGCTGGTTGGCGAGGTCCATCAGGATCTGGGTGCGCTCGCGCGCCTGGGCATTTTCGAAGGTTACGTCGTGGAGACCCGCAGGATGCCCGATATCTTGTAGGTGTACCGATACTGCAGGACCGATCGGGATTGTACGCTGCGTGACACCCGCCAGGTCTGCCAAAGAAGTGGCGCGTTCGCGGGAGGAGTGACTGCTGCCCGGACCGGGCATCTGGATCGCCAGGATATCCTTGCGCTCCAGACCCAGGCGGTCAAAAGTGCGGCAGCAGACTAACAGCGCATGGCTCGAGTCTGCCCCGCCGCTCACACCCAGAATAACCTTGCTCTGGTGGGTGTGCAGCAGACGCTTCATCAGGCCCGCAGATTGAATCTCCAGAAGCCGCGCGAATTGCTTTTCAGGCTCTTTGCTGTTGATAAACGGAAAGCGAACTGGCTGCTGATCCTCTTTCACAACTTCGAGTTGAGGCATCGTGATATTTGCCTCTGGGTCGCAGACAGCCTGGATGATCTGGATTTCGAAAGTAAGCTCCGGCGCGGCAGCCAGGCAGCGTCCATTTTGCCAGATTTCGGCTTTTCCGGAGAAGACCTGATCGGTGGTGGATTCACTGGCACCGGCAGAACAGATCACGGTGATGCCCTGCCTGGCGGCGGGGTTGAAAGCAGTCTGAAGGCTATCTTCAGCCGGAGCAAGAGCCGGCAGATTGATCAGGTTGATCAGCAGTTCAGCTCCTGGCGCGCCTGGAGGTTGATGACCGAGCAGAATTTCCGTCTGTTCGAAAAGGAACGGGTGTTTGGTTTTCAATGGTAAAGAGAGTCCTGCCAATTTCAACCGGGAGCGCTTTGGCAAGCGAACTGAGGGGCTCAGAGCCGGGCTGTCCGGCCAGGAGACCACCATCAATGTTTCCACCTGCCCACCGCTGAGAAGCGCCAGCCCTTCAAAGACTTCCTCACCGACCGCCAGTGGCAGCCCCAACAGCACTTTGGAGGGTGTGCCGGCGGTCAGGGGAGCCAGGTCCAGCAATGCCTGCAGTGCTGCCGTTTGCAGCAATTTCTGGCGGAACAGATCCCCGCAGCTTGCCCCGGTCAGGCACAGGCGGGGGAAGATGACCCAGTCTGGATGGATGGTTTTGAGGCTTGCCAGCGCGTTTTGAATTTGCGCGCTGTTGAACGCCACGTCCGCCACGCGCACTTCCGGAACGACCACCGCCAAGCGTAAAGTTGAACCCGTTCTTGTTTCGTTTTGCATTTCGCAACTCCAACCTAATCATAACAAGTTTTTCGCAGGTAGCTGATAAAATTATCCTGTTAAACCTAACTGCTGGGGAGGCACTTATGAAAGTATTTTTGCGTTCCATCCAGTTCTTACTGATCTTCGTTTTGATCGGTTTTACAAGCATCATCCCTGCTTCTTCAACAATAGAATCTAATCTACCTTCTCCTTATGACTGCTACCGGACCTACGAGACTATTATCAGCCGCCTGGAAGAATTAACCATACTTTACCCCGACCTGGCCCATTTGAAAACGATTGGTCAAAGCATTGAGGAACATCCCATCCAGGTGCTCCAGCTTGGCAGAGAAGTCGAAACTGACAGTAAACCCCGGCTGGTGCTTGTCAGCGGACTTCAGGCAAACGCGCTGGCTCAGGCGGAACTCAGCCTGAGTTTTGCCGAAAGCCTGCTGGATTCCTATGGGGAAGACGCAAACGTCA
>DJGU01000097.1:0-1139 GCA_002432795.1 Anaerolineaceae bacterium UBA5838 | reverse complement strand
CGGCTGTTTGCTGAGCAGCAGGCGCTCAGTGGTGTAGATCCAACCTGGACGAAGAACAGGAATTTTACCGATTGTTCCAATGGGAATGGAGGCGTGGCGCTTGGTCTGAATTTCGCTTACGGATGGGCAGCCAGCTCCACGGACGCCTGCGCGGATGATTATCCTGGTACGTCGGCAGTCTCAGAGTCCGAAACCCAGGCAATTCAGACTTATCTTGAGCAGATTCTGGCGCATAATCCTGAGCAATCTCTGGTCATCGATCTGCAAAATGAAAGCGATCCTGAATTGGTCAATATGCTGATAACCCCTTTTCTTTCCAGCAAAACCGCTAACAATCCACTTGAGGATAATCTTTACATGCTCGCAAACAAACTCGCTCACAACAGCCAGGCAGTGCCTCTGCTCGGAAGCGATACCATTGGCATCCTCACCGGCAATCTGACCGACTTCGCCTTTGGTGAACTGCATGCGCCTTCACTGCGCTTTAATCTCGGGACAAATGAGGTTCCAATCTGCGGATATTTTGATAATGTCCTTAAACCCGAAGGTTTGGCGGCCCTCACGCGAGCCGCCTTACTGGCCGCTGGACCATTATCCCAGGCACAGGGACCGGAAATTACTTTCACAACCATCGATCACAATGTATTCACATCCAACATCGCCGGACAGGCTAATGATATGATCTTTTATAGGCTTTGGCTCGAACAGGATGAATACAGCGCAGTGCATCATGTTTCTTTTTCGCTGGACATTCCTCCATGGTTTCCAGATGCGATCTTGACCCAAGTAGTTGGACAACCACTGCCAGAAACTCCCTATGTGATGGAATTCAATCACACCTTTCATCTTTCCGAATTGACACCAGGCAAACACACGGCTTACTTCCAGGCATGGGATACAGACCTTTCAGGGCAACCCAGGCAGGCTGGGATAATCAACGCCGTTGAGATCAATGTTCCATTTCTTACTTTTATTCCGCTCTTAATTCGTTAATTCTTTTAAAGGAAAGTATCTATTTTATAATCAGTTTTTAATTTAGTAGTATTAAGTATTAGGGGCTGTTGAAAGTGGGGAAAACGCCAGTTGGAAGCGGAAAACGTCCCCTGAGTTTCTCAGTTTTCGATATTTTTTGAATATTC
>DJGU01000010.1 GCA_002432795.1 Anaerolineaceae bacterium UBA5838 | reverse complement strand
CCTCGCAATGACAGATAACGAATTCATACTTTCTCAAAATTTCGCTCAATGCTAAGGTATAATCTTTTGTTAAGATGCCAATACTTCCACCGCATGCTTTTGAAGTCTTTTCGCATAGCCCTGAGCAAACCCGACGGGTAGGGGTTCGCCTTGGCAGCCTGCTCCAGGTTGGCGACATCGTTTGCCTTGAGGGCGACCTTGGCTCTGGCAAGACCACCCTGGTGCAGGGCATCACCCAGGGCTGGGGTTCACCCAGCAAAGTCACCAGCCCCACCTATGTGATCGTCAACGAATATTCGCGCCCGGATGGCCATACACTTTTCCATTCTGATGCCTACCGCCTGCAGCCCGATAATCCCATCGACAGTGCCATTCTTGACCTGGACCGTGTGCTGGCAGAGGGGATGCTGGTGATGGAGTGGGCGGAACGCATGAAAACCAGTCTTCCTAAAGAAAACCTTTGGATTAATATGGACTGGATTAATGATGACCAGCGTCATCTGATCCTCACTCCGCACGGACCCCGCTACATATCCATTCTCAAAAAGCTGCAACAAGCTTTGTTTGGAGGCTAATCATGTTACTGTCAATCGACACTTCCACCGAATGGATCGGCATCGCCCTTTTTAATGGCACCAATGTGCTCGCCGAACAAACCTGGCGCAGCAAGAACTACCACACGGTTGAACTGATCCCGGCGATTAAAGAAATGCTGACCAAGACCCATACCAAGGCCAGCAGTCTGACTGGCGTGGGCGTGGCGCTTGGTCCGGGTTCTTTCACTGGTTTACGGATCGGACTCAGTGCAGCCAAAGGCATTGCCCT
The DNA here is from genome assembly GCA_002432795.1 of Anaerolineaceae bacterium UBA5838. Classification (GTDB taxonomy): domain Bacteria; phylum Chloroflexota; class Anaerolineae; order Anaerolineales; family Anaerolineaceae; genus Mesolinea. The sequence continues at coordinate 4,226 of DJGU01000010.1, read as the reverse complement.
GGGGCGGAATTTACCCGTGGCAGGCATCCCTTCGCTCGAAGTCCTTGCCGCGGCTCAACCCGGCTTACGCCGACCCATGCTCGCTTTCCTGGAGGTCGGTCGGGGCAGGTACGCCTTCGCGCGTTATCAATATAAACAAGGCACCTGGCAAGCACTTACCGACGTCACTGTGGACGATATTCGCGCAATGGCTGCCACCATTAAGTCTCCGATTTATGTGGTGGGTGAGATGAATGCTGAGGAACGCCAGATCCTCGGGCGCAAGTGGAAGACCGCACGGTTGGCACCCCCCAGCCTCTGCCTCCGCCGTCCGGCAGTCCTGGCAGAATTGGCCTGGGCAAAAATCCAGGCGGGGCAAGCAGATGACGCTGCCAGTCTTGCGCCAATTTACGTTCACACATTGAGCAATGTGCCAGATCTATGAGCGCGCACGCTGATGCCTGCCATTTTGAGCTGCGAAATATGCGTGCGGAAGACCTGCCGCAAGTCGCGGCTCTCGACCAAATCTCGTTCGCGGATCCCTGGCCCCAGGGATCTTTTGAATACGAACTAAAAACAAACAACTACAGTTTGTGCCTGGTCGCGGAAGACCCCGACGCAGCTGAAGGTGAGACTATTGTGGGCGCATTAGTCATCTGGCTGATTGTGGATGAAGCCCACATTGCCACCATTGCCGTCCACCCAAACTACCGCCACCGCGGTATAGGCCGCAGGCTGCTGGTGGAGGGACTCCTGCAAGCTGCCGGGAGGGGAGCGGTAAAATCCCTGCTGGAGGTGCGCTCAGGCAACCTTGATGCTCTCCACCTTTATTTCGGCTTTGGTTATAAGGTCGTTGGCTTACGCCCCAATTATTATCAAGCTGAAGCTGAGGACGCCCTCTTGCTGGATCTGGACCCTTTGGACCTGGAATTCCTAAGGAACATAAAACTAACTTTTTCGTCTTAATTGCATGTTCCTGGAGTAGAATTTATCACTGGAAACGATTATGTCACAAATAAACCGATTAAATGTCATTCGCGAGGAAATCCTCCACTGTCAGAAGTGCCCGCTGGCCAAGGGGCGCAAGAATGCCGTTCCCGGAGATGGCCCGTCCTCAGTGGACATTATGTTCATTGGTGAGGGACCGGGCTATCACGAAAATCAGCAGGGAAAGCCATTTGTAGGCCAGGCTGGCGCGTTTCTTGATGAATTACTGGCTGCAGCCAATCTAAAACGCGAAGAGGTCTTCATCACCAATGTGGTCAAATGCCGCCCGCCGGGCAATCGCGACCCCATGCCTGAAGAACTCGCAGCCTGCGCGAATTACCTTGACGAACAGATTGCCCTGCTCGATCCCAAAGTGATTGTCACCCTGGGAAGGTTTTCGATGGCGAAGTTCGTTGAAAATGGCAAAATAAGCCAGATCCACGGCAAATCTCACAATGTTGGCAAGCGACTGATCGTGACGATGTACCATCCGGCAGCAGCTCTTCATCAACCCGCTTTGAGACCTGCTTTAATTGAGGATTTCTCGAAATTACCCCGATTGTTGGGTAAAGAGGCGGCAGCTCAACCCAAAGTTGAAACCCCTGTCCAGCACAAAGAGGAAGCGCATGAGCCTGAGAAAAAATCAGTACAGAGAGAAGAAAAACTCAGCCCCCCCGAACAGCTCAGTCTGTTTTAAACGAAAGGTAAGGAATTGATGGTAAAAGAAGACTTGATCCAGGATATAGAGAAAAAACGAGCAAATATCGCAGTGATTGGTTTGGGCTATGTGGGTCTTCCGCTGGCTGTAACTTTTGCCAATGCCGGCTTCAGCGTGACGGGCATTGATCCCATCCAGGAAAAAGTGGATATGGTCAATCGCGGAGAAAGTTATATTTCCGATATCAGCAACGCGCAGTTGCGCAAGCACATCGACAAAGGTCGCATCCGTGCCACAACTGATTATGCAACCCTCAGCGAAATTGATGCTGTCTCCATTTGCGTGCCCACGCCCTTGCGCAAAACTGGCGACCCCGACATGTCTTTTATTGCCCAGGCCAGCGAAGATATCGCCCCTTATCTGCACCGCAGCATGATCATTGTGCTTGAGTCCAGCACCTATCCGGGAACCACCCGCGAGTTTGTCCTGCCAAAATTAACAGCCAACACCGACCTTAAAGTCGGCACGGACTTCTTCCTTGCGTTTTCCCCCGAACGCGTCGACCCCGGACGCACGGACTTCACCACTTACAACACCCCCAAGGTTGTTGGCGGCATCACCCAGGCATGCACGGATGTTGCCGTGGCGTGGTATCAGCAGGCAATTGAAAAGGTTGTGTCCGTCTCCACCACAGAAGTCGCTGAGATGGCAAAATTACTCGAAAACACCTTCCGCATGATCAACATCTCGATGGTTAACGAGCTGGCGCAAATGTGCGAACGCCTGGAAGTGGATGTCTGGGAAGTGATTGAAGCTGCCGCCACCAAGCCATTCGGCTTCATGAAGTTCACCCCCGGACCAGGGCTGGGTGGGCATTGCATCCCGGTTGACCCGCTATACCTTTCCTGGAAGATGAAGACGCTCAACTACACCGCGCGCTTCATCGAACTCGCCTCCGAGATCAACACCAGCATGCCGCGTTACGTGGTCACTCGCATCCAGGATGCCCTGAATCGTTATAAGAAGCCCCTCAACGGCAGCAAGATTCTAATCCTGGGCGTTTCCTATAAGCCCAATATCAACGACATGCGCGAATCGCCCGCTCTCGACATCATCCACCTCCTGCGCGAGAAAGGTGCCATCGTATCCTACAACGACCCTTACGTTCCTGAAATTGAGATCGAAGGTGTTCAAATGTTTTCTGAAAAAGAGCTCTCAAGCTTCCTTGAAAAGGCGGATTTGGTGGCAATTATTACCAATCACGATAAGTTTGACTACAAGATGATCCTCGAAAAATCGCAGCTGATCTTTGATGCCCGCAACGCCTTGAAAGATCTAGCGAAAAACGACATGAAAGTGATCAAACTCTGATGAGTGTATACGTAGTCACTGGCGCGGCAGGCTTCATTGGTTCAGTTCTTGCCGGATTGATGCTGCGCGAGGGGCACACCGTCTTTGGTATAGATAACCTCAACCATGTTTACGATGTCCGTGTGAAGGAGCATCGTCTGCAGGCGCTTCTGCCCCAGGCAAATTTTCACTTCATCCGTGATGACATCGCCGACCGCGATTTCATCGGCAGGCTGGCTGCCATGGTTCCGTCAGCGGATGCGGTCGTAAACCTGGCGGCAATTGCCGGCGTACGCGCCAGCACTACCGATCCCTGGAGCTACCTCGACACCAACACCCTTGGCAACCTGAATATGCTTGAATACGCCCGTCATCAAGGCGTGCCCAAGTTTATCCTGGCTTCCACTTCCAGCCTCTACGGCGATGAAGGCAAGCCGCCGCATTCTGAAACTGCTTCCACCGAACATCCCCTGGCGCCTTATGCCGCCAGCAAAAAAGGCGCTGAGGCTTTTGCGTACTCCTATCACCACCTCTACGGCATCGATGTGACCGTTTTGCGCTACTTTACGGTTTATGGCCCTGCCGGCAGACCAGATATGGTCATGTTCCGTTTCTGTCAATGGCTTGCAGAGGGGAAACCCGTCACGATCACTGGCAATGGCGAACAGTCGCGCGGATTTACCTATGTGGATGACATTGCCCGCGGCACGATGCAAGCGCTTAAGCCGGTTGGCTTTGATGTTTTCAACCTCGGGGGGCACGAGGTGATCACTATCAACCAACTCTTGCACAAACTGGAGCAGCTTCTGGGCAAAAAAGGGAATATTTCTTATATCCCCTCCCATCCGGCAGATGTATTTGAAAACGTGGCAGATGTCACCAAAGCCCGCCGCGAACTGGGCTGGGAGCCCCAGGTGGCGCTGGATGAGGGCTTACAACGCCTGGTGGACTGGTATCTCGCCAATCGCGCTTGGGCGAAAGACGTCGAAACCCCCTGATCTTTCTGAATCTCCAATAAATTAGTCTTTACTCTCAAAAACCTTGAAAAACGCGGCCGTTCAACGTATCTGTTTCAAATGTCCGTGATTAGGACGAAAGAGATAGAATTTCGGACAACTTGACAAGGGACAAAAGTCAGGAGAAACGAAATGAATAAGGAACGCAAGCAACACGATGAGGAATTCAAGAAACAGGCAGTCCGGCTCAGTTACAATCCAGATCGAACAACACAATCAGTGATCGACGATCTTGG
>DJGU01000050.1:2526-3389 GCA_002432795.1 Anaerolineaceae bacterium UBA5838 | reverse complement strand
GGCCGGATTGCGTATTTCAATCCGGCTTTGTTTTGCGGGTAACCACAGCCCTCGAGATGGTGGTTCCCAAAGGGTTACCCTCACGTCAGGTAAATTTTTGGTCAACCAGCCCGCTGGGTGTGGATTTCGGCAATGTCTCAGCGTAGGAGCAGACCCCCGTGTCTGACCTGGAGCATTGCGCCAATGGTAACCACGGGGGGTTACCACTACAACTATGTAGCGTCGTAGGCCGGATCATCGTGCTCGCAGAGTATGAGCGCTTGGGCGAGAAGAGCAGTAGAAAGGGTTCGCCCCGGCAATACCGGTAACTGACGCCGTCCCCAGTTCGCGGGCACATGGACCTACCCTATAACCTGCGTTTGTCATCCTGAACGCAGTGAAGGATCTATTCCTGAAAAACTAGATTCTTCGCAAAACAGGCTCAGAATGACAGGGAATGGCGGATTGAGCTGTTCAATCGGGCTTAACTTCCGGGTAAGCACAGGGGGTTACCAATACAAGAATGTCGTAAAGACGGCGAGAAATTCCCTCTTCAAACCGGTGGGTTGCGCAGGGGCAGACGCCTGTGTCTGCCCGGTAGGTTCATCACAGGGTAACCACGGGGGGTTACCCCTACGCTGGATCCCATCGTAAGTTGAATTGCACAATTCAATCGGGATTTGTTTTCCAAGTAACCAATCCTGTCCCGTTCCTGCTCGCAGGAAAAAGCATATCTTGCCCCTTGAACTTTAGACCATAAGCTAATAAAATAGATTATTATCTATTAATTGGAGAGATGCCATGTGCGCTTTAGCCCTTACTAAAATCCAATGGGACCTCGGAACCGCTTATGACCTCTTTGTGAGCCTGCGCGCGCTCCACGA
>DJGU01000050.1:862-2453 GCA_002432795.1 Anaerolineaceae bacterium UBA5838 | reverse complement strand
ACGCTCGACCTGGCTATCAAGCAGATCAGCCCCCCGCTGTTTTTCGTCCACACCCTGCCTGCTCCCAGGAATGCGGCCAGTGTCATCGATGCGCTTAAAAAAATGCCGCCTTCCCGCGTGCTGGAGACGCTTTCATTTCCTTTTCAGACCCCCACCGCGCTCAAAGAGACCCTGCTCAATGTCCGTCCGGGGCACAAGTGGACCCCCGCCGAAAGGCAGGTTTTGGTGGACCATGCCCGTCTGACCGGGCAGCAAAGCCAGTCCGCCTATCTTGAAGGGCTTTACCAGATGTGGTCTGAGCGTGAGGCTTTTGGCGAAAAGTTCATCAAAGCGCTCGAAGCCTACATAGATGGCTTTTTTGCCGAAGAGGAACAGCGCATTCTGCCAGTCCTCAAAAATAGGCTTTCACACGCCCAGATGCGGGCAGGCAGCCAGCCTTTGCCACTGCTGCTTGAAGAGTTGAGCAACGGCGTGCGGATTGAGAAGATTGACACCTACTCAAAAATCGTCCTGGCGCCTTCATTCTGGGGCTCACCTTACATGTTTCTCGAGAAATTGAGTTCGGACACGCTGATGGTCGTTTTTGGAGCCCGCCCGGATTCGATGGCGATCATTCCTGGTGACATCGTCCCGGATGCCCTGATCCGCAGCCTTAAAGCGCTCTCCGACGCAACCCGCCTGCGCATCCTGCGCTACCTGGCGCAATCCCCGCACACCGCCACCGAACTTTCGCGTGCCCTGCGCTTGCGCCCGCCCACGGTGCTGCATCACCTCAACCTATTGCGCATGGCTGGGATGGTACAGATCCTGCTCAGCGAGGAAGGTGAACGCAAGTTCTCGCCGCGTTATGATGGTTTTGAAAATACCATCGAACTGCTAAAACTCTTTGTCCAGGGGGAATAAGGTTGAAAGAAAAAGACCCTGAAGCTGAGCTCCAGGAAAGCCGTTCGGTTATAAGCACTTACCTGAGCCGCGTGCGCGCCTTCACCGGCAACGCGAGGCTCTTTTTGCTGAGCCTGCTGTTTTTTGGCGTTGCCATGGGCATCAGCCAACTGTTGTTCAACTTTTATGTGCTCAGCCTTGGACACAACGAAGCCACACTCGGCAACCTGGTAACAGCCCGCAGCCTCACTTCGCTGCTGGTGGCGCTGCCGATGGGCTACCTGACCGACCGCATTGGGGGCAAAAACGCCTTTCTGATTGGCTATCTTGCCTATGGCGTTTCGATGGCGATGATGCTGCTTTTCCCATCTGTGCCGATGTTTATCGCTATGGGCGTTCTGCAAGGCGTTGCCCAGGCGCTTTCAGGTGTGGCTACCGGACCCTTTTTGATGGAGAATAGCGGTCCCAAAGAGCGGACATATCTATTCAGCCTGTCATCCGGGCTGCGCATGACCGCAACTTCCATCGGCGAATGGCTGGGCGGTTACCTGCCGGGCTGGGCGGCAGGCATCATCGCCGTCAGCGCGGTCAGCTCTCGCGCTTACAGTTGGTCTTTGTGGGTGATGGCGTTTCTATCAATCGCATCGGCAGTACCGGTGATATTGATGAAGGCAGATTTGAGGTCTGTCAGTCAGCGCTCAGCTTTCGC
>DJGU01000050.1:297-768 GCA_002432795.1 Anaerolineaceae bacterium UBA5838 | reverse complement strand
ATTGGCGTAATTTTTGCCTGGGGCAGCCTGGCGATGGGTGTTGGGTTGGTGGTTGCTCCAGCCCTGGCGGAGCGTTTTGGCAAGATCCAGGTGGTAACGGCTACCCAGGCGCTCTCAATCCCCTTCCTGGCGCTGCTGGGCTTCGCGCCGTGGTTCGAGGTGAGCGTGGTCGCGTATTACTTCCGCCTGACGCTAATGAACATGAGCGGACCAATTTATTCCACTTTTACTATGGAAAGGGTGGACCCCGAATCGCGCGGGATGATTGCGAGTCTTTCAAGCATGGCGGGCAACTTTGGCTGGGCATTCAGCCCGACCATCAGCGGTTGGCTGCAGGTGCGCTCGGGCTTCCAGTGGCCTTTCACCATCACGATAATTACCTATGTGATCGCAATCGGCATGTATTACGCCTGGTTCCTTTCGAAAGGGAAGAGCAAAAAGCCCGTGGAAGTGATGACGGACTGAGGTTCG
>DJGU01000050.1:0-235 GCA_002432795.1 Anaerolineaceae bacterium UBA5838 | reverse complement strand
TTCCCTGGTAGCTCAATTGGCAGAGCGGGCGGCTGTTAACTGCTAGGTTAGAGGTTCGAGTCCTCTCCGGGGAGCTGAAGAGAGTGTCTCTGGCATGCCAGAGACCTTTTTTTCGAACAGGCTGTGCTATAATATCAGCCACAAAATGGTCCTGTAGCTCAATTGGCAGAGCAAGCGCCTCTTAAGCGTTAGGTTCTCGGTTCGAGTCCGAGCAGGATCATTTTTTTATTTAATC
>DJGU01000029.1 GCA_002432795.1 Anaerolineaceae bacterium UBA5838 | reverse complement strand
TCGTCCATGAGGGACTTGGCAAGTTCATTACCCTTTTGCTGATCGTCGAAGGACATGCTGAAGAGGCCAGAGTCTGGCGCAGCGGGATCCCAACCGAGGACCTGGACATTGGTGCCCTTGGCTTCGTTGTACTTGGCAACACCCTCGTAGAAACCATCCATGAAGATGGTCACGGTGGGGATGGGCAGACCGCCGAAGGTACCCACGATGCCGGTCTTGGTGATGCCAGCAGCAAGGTAGCCAGCCAGAATGGCGGCTTCATCGGTGTTAAAAATCTGACCAGTCACATTGGGGATGGCGGGGTCGTAGTTGTAGTCCACGATGGAGAACTTGACGTCCGGGTTGGCTTCAGCGGCAGCCTTGGTGGCATCGCCGATGAGGAAGCCGACGGTCACGATCAGGTCGCAGCCTTCTTCGATGAAGGCGTTCAGGTTCTTCTCGTAGTCAGCAACTTCTTTGGACTCGAGGTATTTGCCTTCGATGCCAAGTTGAGCCTGGGCGTCGGTGATACCCTTCCATGCGGTGGCATTGAAGGATTTGTCATCGATACCGCCAGTATCGGTGATCTGGCAAACCTTTATCGCAGTGGGTTCTTCCACAACGGGTTCCTCAACTACGGGGGCTTCCGTTGGGGCGGGTGTCGAGCAAGCAGCGAGCAGCATGCTGCCGACGAGTAAAACGGACAAAATGGTGAACAACTTTTTAGTCATTTCTTCTCTAATCTCCTTCTGTAGATTAATGATACTTACCGGGAATTACCGGTATGTATTTATAAGTCAAGTATAAGGCAGCAAACAAAAGACCGCAAGTTCAATTGCGGTCTTGCTTACACTAAAATTTTCCGCTTTCCGGTTCCAATTTTGCTTCACCTGATTTCATTCCCAAAATTGAGATCAGGGCCGCCACCATAAAGATCGGCCCGATGATGAAGATTGAGGCATAATTATCTCCGGTCAATTTGACGATCCAGCCGTTAACGTTCGGTCCAACAATCGCCGCCAGGGTGGAGAAGAGGTAGTAGAGGCCGGTGAAGGTCCCAATTTGGGTCACATCGGTCAGATCTACCACCACAGGCAGAGAGTTGATGTTGATCAAAGCCCAGCCAAGCCCTGCGATTACCAACATCAGACCGACAACAGGCACTGCCCCCAGCACCGGCAGGCTGAAAAGTTCCTGGGTGAGGGTTCCTGCTGGAATGAAGAAGATGGAAGTCATGACGATGATCATCACCACAATACCAATGCTGATCGTGCGCTTGCGTCCAATTTTCCCTCCAATCAAACCCGCAGGAAGCGCCATGATCACGAAGGCGAGCGAGTTGAGCGTCATCAGCGTTACACTTCGCCCTTCAGACATACCAAGAGAGTGATTGGCATACAGCGTGATGAAGGTTTCGATCGCGTTCATCGCCACGAACCAGAAAAATATTGCCAGGAAGATGCGGATGGCATTGTGTTGTTTATCTCGGAAAATCTGCACCAGGCTTTTCCACAGGTTTGGCTTTTCAAGATTGGGATTTTCATCGTAAATTCTTGGCTCGCGGATGAAGGCAAAAACCAGCAAGACGCCCACCAGGATCAGTACAGATGCCAACCAGAAGGGATATTGTGGTTGGATGTCGTAAAGCTTTCCGCCGATCAGGAAAGCGGTGATGGAGCCAATACCACCCATGAAGTTGATCACGCCATTAGCCTGCGAGCGATACTTTGAGGGAGTCACATCCGGCATCAAGGCAACCACCGGCGTGCGCCAGATTGCCATGGAGAGCATGAAGGTCATGGTGCAGGCGATAAAAAGCGGTAAACGCGCTTCAACCGGAATATTGAGCAAAGGGACCGCTACTACCGGCGCGAAAAGGAAGGCTAAAGCTGCGATAGGCGCGCCCACCAGCATGAAGGGCAAGCGCCGCCCAATCTTGGTGCGGGTGCGGTCCGAGACCGAACCGATCACCGGTTGAAGCAGCAGGGCCGCAATGTTGTCCAGCGTCATAAAGAAGCCGATAGCAGCTGGATTGAGTTGGAAACGGTTTGCCAGGAAGAGCGGTACAAACGAGTTGTAGACCGACCAGGCAACCATCACGGCAAAAAAGCCGAAGCCTAATAAAAACGTCTTGCCATAATTGAATTTGAGTTCTTCTTGCATTATTCCTCCATTGATTGACTTTCTTCAAATTTTTGATTGATGTAGCTGGCTAAAAATTCCTGATCTTTTTCTGAAAGGGTAGCATTGCGCAATAAATCCGGTCGGTTTTCGAGCGTGCGAATGATGGCTTGTTCCCTTTTCCACTTGAACTGCTCCGCCAGATTGCCATTTTGCATCACTTCCGGCACGGTCCAGCCGCGGAATTCGGCTGGCTTGGTCCACTGGGGATATTCGAGTAAACCTTCATGTGAGAAAGAATCGTCCTGGGTGGCGTCCTCGTCCCCGAGCACGCCGGGAACCAGCCGACCGACAGCATCCATAAGGATCAGCGCGGGCAGTTCGCCGCCAGTCAGCACAAAATCGCCAATCGAGATGACATGCGTGGCGAGGTGCTCGCGGATGCGTTCGTCGAAGGCTTCGTAGCGGCCGCAGATCAGAGCCAGCCGGTCGAAAGCAGCCAGCTCGCGCGCCATTTGTTGGTCAAAACGCTTGCCTTGCGGGCAAAGCAGGACCACCGGACAGCTTGGGGGAGCCCCGAGCACGTCCTCCACCGCGGCGAAGATGGGTTCGGGTTTCATCACCATGCCGCCACCGCCGCCGTAGGGCGTGTCGTCGGTGGTGTGGTGCTTATCGGTCGCCCAGTCGCGGATGTTGTGGGTGCGGACCTGGATCAGGTCGTTTTGAATGGCGCGCTTGAGGATGCTGATATCGAGATAAGGTTGAAAGACTTCCGGGAAGAGACTGAAGACGTCAAATCGCATGGCTGAATTTTAGACGATAGCTGACATTTGGGCAAGCGTTTATTTGTAGGCCGGGTTTCGTCTTTGAACTGGTAATGTACAACCGTTGCTCGGGTTCCGCCTTTGAACCCGGCAATAATTCAAATACACAAAAGCCGGAATGAACCCCATTCGCTACGCTCAGGGGCAGGTGATGCGCATTCCGGCCTACGAAAAGACAGAATCCCCAGAGTTGTCAAAATTGGCACATTGAATCATGGAAAGTAACCCTAATCCAGGTTCTGTCCTTTAACTCGGCAATACTCTACTGTGAACCAAAGCCGGATTGAGGTACGCAAAACCTTTCGGGCATTATTCCCCGAATGAATTACCTTTTTGTTTCAAGGCGTCGATCTGCTCTAAACTGGGTTTTATGACGTGACCGTCTGCCTCACTATCTATGCTTGACCATTTCCATTGATCGATAGATTCAACATAACCATGTTTTACTGGGTTGTAGAGGATATACTCAAAATGAATTTGCATATCGCGTTCATCCCGGATAGTATGCTCCCAAAACCTATCCTGCCAGACAACCAAATCGGGTAGGTTGAGGTGATTTCTGATGCTCTTTGTGACAGATCTTTTTAGCACCTTGATAATCTTTGAATAATCTCTTACCCCCTCCGGCAAGCTCATGAGCAGGTGGATGTGGTCAGGCAAGATGCAATATGCGACGAGGTCGAAGGGATGGTAGGATTTGACTTTGTCAATTCCGATTAAGAACAAGTTACATAAGTCGGGGTCTTGGAAAAGAAGTCTTCGGTTTTTCGTGACCATGGTGAAGAAATAAGTGCCACCTTCAACATATTTGCGGATGTATTTCCTCATGCAATTAAGTTTATCATTTTTTAGTTGTAGGCCGGGTTCTGCTTTGGACACGGGCAAGACACACCCGTAGGCCGGGTTCCGTAGTTGAACCCGGCAATAATTCAAATACATAAAAGCCGGATTGAAATACGCAATCCGGCCTACGAAAAGACAGGATCTCCTGCGTTCGAAATTTTGGAGTATTTAATTAAAGTACACGTAGGCCGGTTTCCACAGTCGAACCACGGCAATAGCTCGAAGGTGAACGAAAGCCGGATTGAAGTACACAATCCGGCCTACGAAAGAACAGGATTTCCGGCCTACGAAAGAACAGGATTTTCCGCATTGGTCAATCTGCTGAATTTGGTGGCACAACCTCCGTCTCGGCTAAAATTGACAAACCACGAGGCAGAGTGTACACTTCCCTCGTTAGTCGTTAATTTTGTTACAGAAATAAAGGAGTAGTACAAATGGCATTCAGCTACAAAAACTCAAAAGGTAAAGAATATTTCCTGCATGTTAAGAAAGTACAACGTGCCTCCGGGAAAGAAACCGAGCTCTATTATTTTTCAACCGATGTCCGCAAGGGTCAGGAAGTTGAAAAAGTTCCAGCTGGTAAGACCGTCGTTGAACTGGCTTCCGGTCTGCCCGTCCTGAAAAAGATCTAGTCTTAATCAGGTCTATGATAATGACCCTGTGTTTCACGGGGTCGTTTTATTTAAGAACAGATGGCACGATTATTGCTACCTAAAAGGCATGAAGTATGTCTGTATTTAAGGAGATTGAAATGAAGAAACCATCATTGCTGCTGCTAATCCCGTTGATCATGGTGCTTGTGCTCTCGGGCTGTGTGCGGAAAGCTTCCACACCCCCCGCAACCACACCCCATGTTATCGAAGTGGCGAATACCCCCCTGCCGGTTGACCAACAGATCCTCAACGCGACCATGACCGCGCAAGCCATTATGCAGGAATTCAACATGCCAACCCAAATTATACAGAACCCACTGGGCACCCCCGAGGTGATTACCCAGGTCCCTCCCACTCCGATCCCGGTCGGAACTGCCACCCCAACCCCTCTGCCCACCCTTCAGCCGATGACCAGACCCGCCACCTGGACTGTGCAGAGCGGCGAGACCATTTACTGCCTGGCGCGGCGTTTTGATGTTGACCCGGGCGACATGCTGGCAATCAACAACCTCTATGCCGGCAGTATGCTGAGCATTGGCGATGTGCTCGAGGTTCCACAGACTGGTTCGTGGCCGACTGAGGATCGCTCCTTGCTTGCGCATCCGGATGTCTGGAACGTCAGCCCGGGCGAGAGCGTCTACTACGTTGCCTGCGCTTATGGCGACGTCTGGCCAGAGCAGATCATCCAGGTAAACGGCTTACAGCCGCCCTACGATCTGACAGGAATTTCCACTTTACAGATCCCATAAACCAAACTCCGATTACAATAAAGGAGGCTCGCGCCTCCTATTTTTGTTAAACGGAGAAAATTATGGAACCTGTGATCATTTCAAGGCACAACCTCCTGCAACTGCATGCTTTTGATGTTGAACGTGTGCATTTTAGATTGCCTGATGGGCGTGAGCGCGACTATGACCTTGTGCAGCATGTGGACGCGGTTACGATCCTGCCGGTGGATAACCTGGGGCAGGTTCACCTGGTGAGGCAGTATCGCATTGGGGCGGAGCAGGAACTGCTCGAGCTGCCGGCAGGCGTGATGGACCCCGGAGAAGAACCCGAGATCACTGCCCACAGAGAATTGCGCGAAGAAATTGGCAAGGACTGCGTCGAGATGATCCGCCTGGGCGGCTTCTACATGGCGGCGGGATATTCGACCGAGTATATGCATGTTTATCTAGCGCTGAATCTGAAGGAATCCCCCCTGGATCATGATGATGACGAGTTTCTGACGATCGTCAAGGTGCCAGTCTCTGAGGTGTTGGAAATGGCGCAGGATGGCAGACTGGCAGATGGCAAGAGCCTTTCAACACTGCTGCTTGCCAGGCACGAACTGGAGATCCGCAGGTTGTTATGAGCGTACACAATTAACACTGGCAAGTATTGTGCGTTCAAACGATTAGGGTCACTTTTGCAATTTACCAAAGCTGTAATCGTCTGGAGAAACTAATATTGACGAGATCGTTAAGAATTAAGAGGGTAGATACATGGCAAGCACAAAATCACGAATAAGCCTCGAGCGAAAAGAATTAATCTCGCAATACGCAACAGCAGCAGTGAGTCTGTATGGGGTTATCAGCGCGGAGGAATTTGTAGCGGTGTTTAACCACTACGAGGAAGCCCACACAACGGTGGAAGAGGCAATGTTGGCGTTGGTCCATCTTGCCAGGACCGACGATGTTGAATACTCAGTTTTCGGCGAAATCATATCGAGACCGAAATTTCAACCCAAATCTGATGATTATGAGGACAGTGTGGAAGACATCCGAAGATCTCAAAGAGGTAAGCCCCACTACCTTCCAAGCAAAGAGGAATTTTTGAAGTATCTCGATTTTGGCTACCGGGAGCCCGAAGAGCCTTATGCTGAATTAAAAGCATATATCTTGAAGCACAAACTCAACTCTCGCAAGGAAGGGCTTAGTGGTGTTGACGGTAACATGTTCGACCTGCACGCAATAATTCAATTTGGAGCCTCAATTAAAGAAGAGCTCAATTACTTCCAAAACGCCAGATACCGATTTAAGGAACCGCGCGAGTTGCAAGAATTTATTAACTTAGTTACGAATGTCCATAACCATACAAGAATGTTCCTTAACAACGGTTTTACACCGGATGAGATTTTTGAGATTCAAAATCGAACAAGGTGGAACCCAACACCCAAAAAACTGCCCAAGCGTTAAAGCCGAACCTAAGGTCGTTGCCGCGCGAGTAGACTGACAGGAAAAACTTCCAAGGGATGGTGAAGTCTGTGTGGATTCAGTCATGGGCAAAAAGTGCGTTTTTTTCTTCTGTTATCGGGGTATGTAAATCATCAATGGATATAACTAAATCTATTTTTAAGGTTTTTTCACAATTAATCTGCCCCAGGTTTTGGGTTATGGAGTACAATTCAAAGTCGGGAACCTCGGCATTTCGCGGAGGGTTCTGTAAGTATGACTGACAAACGGCAAGGTTCGATAACAACTTAAAGGAGTTTTTTTTAATGACACGGGAAATGGTAATGACAGATGCCAATGAGGCGACCGCTTATGTTGCTTACAGGCTCAACGAAGTAATCGCAATTTATCCGATCACGCCTTCTTCAAACATGGGCGAATATGCGGATCAGTGGGCAGCCGAACGCGTCCCAAATATCTGGGGCACAATCCCTTCGGTAGTGGAGATGCAGTCTGAGGGCGGCGCGGCTGGCGCAGTGCACGGCGCGCTCCAAACTGGCGCTCTCTCCACCACCTTTACAGCCTCCCAGGGCTTGCTGTTGATGATCCCCAACATGTACAAGATCGCTGGCGAACTGACACCCGCGGTGTTCCACGTCTCAGCCCGCTCGCTGGCTGCCCAGGCGCTGTCCATCTTTGGCGATCACCAGGACGTAATGGCTGTGCGCCAGACCGGTTGGGGATTGATTGCCTCCAACTCGGCCCAGGAGGCCCAGGATACTGCGGCGATTGCTACGGCTGCAACCCTGCGCTCCCGCATTCCATTCGTACACTTCTTTGATGGCTTCCGCACTTCCCATGAGATCAACAAGATCGAGCGGCTCACAGACGAAGATTTGCGAGCCCTCATCAATGATGACATGATCATTGCGCATCGCAAGCGTGCCCTGACTCCGGATCAGCCCGTGATCCGTGGAACTTCCCAGAATCCTGATATGTATTTCCAAGCCCGCGAAACCGTCAACCGCTACTATGATGAAGCGGTTCGGATTGTGGGGGAGGAAATGGAACGTTTTGCTGACCTTACTGGTCGCGAGTACAAAATCATGGAATATCACGGCGCGGCGGATGCAGACCGGGTGATCGTGGTCATGGGCTCTGGCGCTGAAACTGCTTCCGAAGTTGCCAAATACCTCAACGCCCGCGGCGAAAAAGTGGGTGTGGTTGTTGTTCGCCTCTACCGCCCCTTCTCGGTCAAACACTTCCTGGGGGCGATCCCTGGCACCGTCAAGAAAATTGCCGTGCTCGACCGCACCAAGGAACCCGGTTCCATTGGCGAGCCGCTCTTCCAGGACGTTGTCAACGCTTTCGCTGACGGCATCCTGAACGGCACTTCTCCCTGCCAGCAAATGCCTTTGGTTACTGGCGGACGATACGGTCTTTCTTCCAAAGATTTCACTCCCGCGATGGTCAAAGGTATTTTTGACGAGCTTGCCAAGGACCAGCCCAAGAGCAAGTTTACTGTTGGCATTGTTGACGATGTCACCAATCTCAGCATCGACTACGATCCAAGCTTTGAAATCCTGGGTGATAATGTCATCCAGGCAATGTTCTACGGTCTTGGTTCTGATGGCACAGTCGGTGCAAATAAAAACTCGATCAAGATAATTGGCGATGAGACCCCCAACTACGCTCAGGGCTACTTTGAATATGACTCCAAAAAATCCGGCAGTGTGACAGTTTCGCATCTGCGTTTTGGTCCTGATCCCATCCGCGCCCCTTACTTCATTTCTTCAGGCGAAGCCAATTTTGTTGCCTGCCACCAGGTGAGCTTTGTGGATCGCTTTGACATGCTGAAGTTCTCCCGCCCGGGTTCAGTTTTCCTGTTGAACACGATTTACGGTCCTGATGAAGTCTGGGATACCCTGCCTCGCGAAACTCAGCAGCAGATAATTGATAAGAAACTGAAATTCTACGTGATCGATGCCTACAAGGTAGCTGAAGTCACTGGCATGGGCACACGCATCAATACCATCATGCAGACCTGTTTCTTTGCTATCAGCGGTGTTTTGCCCCGCGATGAAGCGCTGGAGCAAATCAAGCACTCAATTGAGAAGACTTATGGTCGCAAGGGTGAAGCTGTGGTGCGCAAGAACTTTGAAGCGGTGGATCAGTCCGTTGCGAACATGCACCAGGTGGCATATCCTTCTGAGGTCACCAGCAGCCACAACCTCCGTCCGCCTGTGCCAGCCAACGCTCCAGTGTTTGTAAAGGAAGTGTTGGGTGAGATGATCAACCGCAATGGTGATGCTCTCAAGGTCAGCCAACTTCCTGACGACGGCACCTACCCGGTAGGCACTACCAAATGGGAAAAACGCAATATTGCCCTTGAGATTCCGATCTGGGAACCCGATCTGTGTATCCAATGCGCACGTTGTTCCTTCGTCTGCCCGCATGCGGCCATCCGCACCAAGGTCTACCCCACCGAGCTGCTCAAGGATGCCCCGGAAACCTTCAAGTCCACCGCCTCTAAATTCCGTGAGTGGAAAGATGGCTACTCCTGGACAGTCCAGATTGCCCCAGAGGATTGTGTGGGCTGCGGCTTGTGCGTTGAGAACTGCCCTGGAAGAGACAAAGCTAACCCCGAGCGCCACGCCATCAATATGGGCGCCCAGCCTCCTATCCGTGAAAGCGAAGCTAAAAACTGGGACTACTTCCTCAATCTGCCCCTCATCCCGCGCGAAGAGATTTCGACCCACCTGGTCAAAAACTCGCAACTACTCGAGCCTTTGTTTGAGTTCTCAGGTGCTTGCGCCGGCTGCGGTGAGACCCCCTATGTGCGCCTGGCAACCCAGCTGTTTGGTGACCGTATGTTGGTCGCGAATGCCACTGGCTGCTCTTCCATCTATGGCGGCAACCAGCCGACGACTCCTTGGGCGAATAACGCTCTGGGAAAGGGACCTGCCTGGTCGAACTCTCTGTTTGAAGACAATGCCGAGTTTGGCATGGGCATGCGCCTGACCGTTGACAAATTTATGACCTCTGCCAAGGAATTGGTCGAGAGAAACGCCGATCACATTGGCCGCGAGTTGGCATACGAACTCTGCAACGCCAGCCAGAATGGTGAGGCGGAGATTAATGCCCAACGCAAGCGCGTCAAGCAATTGAAAGCGCTGCTCAAGGATGAACAGAGCGGCGAACTGCGCAACCTTTACAGCCTGGCAGATTACCTGGTGAAGAAGAGCGTGTGGATCATGGGCGGCGATGGCTGGGCTTACGATATCGGTTATGGTGGTCTGGATCATGTTTTGGCTTCCGGACGGAACGTGAACGTGCTGGTGCTTGACACAGAGGTCTACTCGAACACTGGCGGTCAGAGTTCCAAATCCACCCCGCGCGGTGCAGTCGCGAAATTTGCCGCGGACGGCAAGGATAAACCCAAGAAAGATCTTGGCATGATTGCCATGACCTACGGCAACATATACGTGGCGCGTGTGGCGATGGGCGCCAGCGACTCGCAGACCCTGCGTGCCTTCAACGAGGCAGACGCCTACGATGGCCCTTCATTGATCATTGCCTACTCGCACTGCATCAACCACGGCATCGATATGAAGAAGGGTCTTGTCCAGCAGAAATTGGCAGTCAATTCCGGCGCATGGGTGCTCTTCCGCTATGACCCACGCCTGGCTGCTGAAGGCAAAAACCCACTTCAGATTGACTCCAGGGCTCCCAGCATTAGCGTGGCGGATTACGCCTACAATGAAACACGCTATCGCATGCTGCTCCAACAGGATGAAGAACGGGCTGAAGAGCTGATGAAGGGCGCGGAAGCCGACGCCAAACGACGCTGGTCACTCTACTCGCAGATGGCTGAAATGGATTACTCCCAAATGGCGGCAACAGTGGACGGCGTACCTCCGGTGCAGCCAATGATTGATCCTGCTAAATCGGGCGTAACCAAACCAACCGCTCCCAAACCAGCAGAGACAGCGGAAAGTGAAGCAGGCGCTAAGGCAAGCACTCCTACTTCTGAAGCCTTTGCTGAAAGCGCAAGCT
Organism: Anaerolineaceae bacterium UBA5838; assembly: GCA_002432795.1. Lineage (GTDB taxonomy): Bacteria > Chloroflexota > Anaerolineae > Anaerolineales > Anaerolineaceae > Mesolinea. Next base: position 435 of record DJGU01000029.1, on the reverse strand, counting down.
CCGAGCCCAGCAGCGACCCGGCTGCAACGAATGGTGATCTACCCACTCCTAATGAAGCAGCGATCAAAGCTGACAAGGAACTCAAGAGTGAGGACCACACCGCTTCGAGTGTGAAGTAGCTTTTTTCAGGTAATTGACAAATCAGGGTCGTGCCAGCCACGACCCTGATTCTTTTAACTTTTCCTGTTATTCTGGGCCTCTTTTGCGAAGAATCTAAACACTGCATCCAGATCCTTCGCAAGCTCAGGATGACAAGCCCCACAGCCCCTGTCATTATGGGCCTCTTTTGCGAAGAATCTAAGCAATGCAGTCCAGATCTTTCGCAAGCTCAGGATGACAAGCCCACAGCCCCTGTCATTCTGAACTTCTTTTGCGAAGAATCTAAGCATCGCAGTCCAGGTCCTTCGCAAGCTCAGGATGACAAACCCACAGCCC
>DJGU01000111.1 GCA_002432795.1 Anaerolineaceae bacterium UBA5838 | reverse complement strand
GAGATGGAAGTGGATGGGCATCGCTCGGACCTGGTGATCCTCAAAGCCGCCCGCGCCCAGGCTGCCTTTGAAGGGCGCACGCGCATTACGCCGCGGGATATCGCCATGGCTGCTGAGCTGGCACTGCCGCACAGGGTGAAGGCGGGACCTTTCCGCAAGAGCGCTGTTGGAGTACAGGCTTTGGAGGCGAAGCTGGCCGATTTGAAAATGCAGACCACAATCGTCGGCGGTGAAGAGGAAGAAAAACCCGAGACCGCAGAAGAATCTAAAAAAAAACTGACGGACCCCCAGAACCTGACTCCTTAGAAAGCCAATCGGACGACGAGATTCCAGTTGTTGGAGAGGGACAGCAGCAGATCTTCACCGAAATAAATGCCCAATGGTGGGAGGGCGGAAAGGTGGTGAAACCTGGCGAGACCTTTGAGCCGCGCCAGTTGGATACTCCCCTGGACGAAATGGTCCGCAAGCAGGGAGGCAGACGCTCCCAAACCCGGTCCAAAACCAAACGAGGGCGCTACATCCAGGCGCAAGCAGCGCCGAATGACACCTTTGATGTGGCGTTTGATGCCACCATCCGCGCGGCCGCGCCTTTCCAGAACCAACGTGAAGGCTTACGCGCCGAACGCGATGTGGCTTTTGCAGTGCGTTCTTCAGATTTCCAGAAAAAAGTGCGAGTCAGGAAAACCGCCAATCTGATCCTATTTTTGGTGGATGGCTCGTGGTCGATGGCAGTCTCAGAGCGCATGCAGGCTACCAAGGGGGCGATTTTATCCCTCGTGACGGACGCTTATCAACGCCGCGATCGTGTGGGATTAGTGGTGTTCCAGAAAGACCGTGCCACTTTAGTGCTGGCGCCGACAAACTCGGTGTTGTTGGCTCAGCGCGCGCTCGAGAACATCCCGGTTGGCGGAAAAACACCCCTCTCGGCAGGGCTGCAAATGGCTTACGAGGTGATCAAACGCGAAAAGATCCTGCACCCGGACGTGCAGCCGCTGCTGATCGTTCTGACGGATGGAGCCGGAAATGTGCCGCTTTTCTCTGGGCGACTGGTGGCAGAAGAGATCGCGGAGCTGGCTGGCATGTTTGCTAACGAGAAAATCCACAGCGTGGTGATCAATATGGAGCAAAAGGTGTTTGATAGCGGTCTGGCGCAGAATCTGGCAGACAAGATGGATGCGGTCTGTTATACGGTGGAAGACCTGAAGGGTGAGACTTTGCTGGAGACCGTTCAGCGCGAAATCTTCGCCCCAAGCGCGCCAACTTACCGGGAACTGGGCTGAGATCGATCTGATTGCAGGGTTTAAAAGCTCTTCAGCTTCTGGAATGTAAAAAAGGGAAACCCGCGTCTATTCAGCCGCGATAACGATTGCGTCAGGGAAGAACTGGCGGATGGTGCCGGCGACCCAACCTTGCAAGGTTTGGGTGGAGAGCTCGCACTCCGAGCAGGCACCTCCAAGGCGCACTTTGATTATTTCGCCCTCAATGCTGACCAGCTCAACCGAACCGTGATGAAATTGCTCGATGTAGGCACTAATCTGCTCGATCAAGGCTCGAATGTGTTCTTCACGGGAGTAATTGGGGGCAACGTGTTCAGTCATGATGAGCTCCTTAGGGCTGATGGGTTTATTTTATCATGCCTCAACCGGGAAATTGTTTGCCGAAAGAATCTTATCGCTTACTTACAAAAAACCGATTTCAGTCAAACAGCCTGCCCTGCAGCAGGTGTTCGCAAAAGCTCCTGCGATGAAGCGGACTGAGCCCATACTTCTCTATCGCCTGCACGTGCTCCTGGGTGCCATAGCCTTTGTTTTGCCCGAAGCCATAGCGGGACTCCACCTCTTCCAGCGAGAGCATCAGCGCATCCCGAGCGGTTTTTGCTAAGACAGAGGCGCAGGCAATCGACAGCGAGCGTTGATCGCCCTTGACCAGCGACGTTTGGGGCAGCCTGACCGCCGGCAACTTGAAGTAGTCCAGAAGGAGGTGCCCGGGTCTGCTTTTCAGCCCATCAATCGCACGCACGAAGACCAGCCTGCCAGCTTTGCCCATGCCAAGCGCGTCAATTTCCGGCACTTCCACCCAGGCTACCGACCAGTCCAGCGCTATCTTCCTGATCTGCTCAGCCCCGAGCTCGCGTTCGATGGCGCTCATCTGCTTCGAGTCGCGCACGCCCAACAAAGCTTCCGCGAGCCCCTCCCTATTCACGGGGAGGATGACTGCCGCGGCGCAAAGCGGTCCTGCCAATGCGCCGCGCCCGGCTTCGTCAAGCCCGGCGATCAGCGCGCAGCCGTTTTCAAAGATACTTTTTTCGTATGCAAGGGTTGGGAAAGGCGGGATCAGGCTGGGGTCAAACTTTGGGGGCATGATATAAGCCCTTTTTTCTCTGTTGCCGGATGGTGAAAAGGTCTTTTGCCATCTGCAGGCTGTCCTGGATCAGGTGCATGCGCGAACCAGATTGGTAATGCCAGGTGATGGGGACTTCCGCTATCTCGAAGCCCAGCTGGCGCGCGATGGTAAGGACTTCGACGTCAAAACTCCATCCCTCAAGCCTTTGGAGCGGGAAGATTGCCTGGGCTGCTTCGGCGCTGAAGCACTTGAATCCGCATTGGGTATCCTGCAAACCGGGGAGGACGAGCAGGCGCACGAGGAGATTATAGACGCGTCCGATGAGATGGCGGTAGAAAGGCTCCCCTATGCGCTTTGCGCCAGGCGCTTCACGCGATGCGATGACTACGCTTGCCAGGGGCTTGCCATCAGGCAGAAATTTTCCGATCTCTTCAACAGGCATTGAGAAATCCGCGTCTGCCATGAAACGAAAAGCGCCTAGAGCGGCGAGCATACCCGTGCGGATGGCGTTGCCCTTGCCGGGCTGCGCCAGGCTGATCAGACGCAGATGGGGCATGGTTTTCATCCACTCCCGCGTAATTTCCGCGGTGGCATCGCTGCTGTTATTTTCTACGACGATCACTTCTGTTTCAAAGGGCAGGGATGAGATGTAGCGGTTCACCGCCTCCAGGGAGGCAGGCAGGCGTTCGGCTTCGTTATGGGCGGGAATGATGAGGGAGAGAAAAGGCGTACTCACAAGTTGGTCGCTTTGCAAAGCCTGAAAAAAAAGGTCGGGGTGGGCGGACTCGAACCGTCGACCTCTGCGTCCCAAACGCAGCGCGCTAGCCGACTGCGCTACACCCCGGCGAGGGTGAAGTATATCCTGATTTGTCGATTTGCGTCAAGTTCAGTTGGACAGTTGGACTGATAATCTTCCTCTTTCGTCCTAATCACAGACATTTGAAACAGATACTGGACAGATAGATATTATTTGTTTAGGTTCGAGAGTTAGAAATTGAACCGAACTTTAGTCATCAATTTTCAAGATTACCCACTTGTACTTGATCTAATGTCATCTTACCTTACAGGTCTCGTTGACACCTTTTAATCCTTAGTAACCTGTCGGCAGAGAATACAGCTCTTCGATCGTCATGCCAAAGGTATCACTGACGTATTTCACCATCAGGTCGATGGAGTGCTGGTAAACATCCGTGATGGCGGGGTCGTTGTAGGCTTTGATGAAATATTCCTCCACGGTCTTGTCAGGGTAGCTGCACCAGACATCGAGGTACTCGCCGGTATCGATGTAATATTCAAAACTTGCTCCGCCCTGGTTGTCATCATCCGCACTTGCTATAAATTTTCTTTCGGCAGCGTGCCAGGTGACAACAATGCGATAACCCTCCCTTAAGGGCGTATTAAACCGAACGTCGTGCTCCCTCTCACCCCATTCGGGGCGGTGGACTTCCATGTTGACATCTCTTTCGCCACGCTGTTCGAATAAATAAACCGCGTTCGCTTCATCCGGGTGGAAACCCAGGTTATTGAGCGTCGGCGGCGCATAAGGCAGAGCGTATAACTTTTCAGCGGTCATACCGAAGGTATCTTTAACCAAATCGCGGAAAATGCGCATGGGGGCGAGCAATGGATCTTCACCTTCCATGACCTCAAATACCTCCCGCATCACCTGCTCTATCCTCGCGCGATCCTCTTCTGCTATGTTGAGGCTGCCGTTTTTGGCATCGTAGACGTAGTTCACCAGGGGTTCGCCCTCCTTGTGGATCATGAAGACGTAGGCATTTTGATTACCATAGTAACCTAATAAGACCTTATGACCGCTCTCCGTGTACATAGAAGTGCGGATGGTATTGGTGTGCCACTCCTCTGGCGGAGAACCCCAGGCGACGTGATGGATAGTGAAAGTGGTGTCTTCGTTTTCAAAGTGAGCCTGGCGGCTGTTCTCATCAAGGTTGAAGCCGAGTTCAGCCAGGGTGGTGGCAATGATGAAATCCTTGTCTTCGAGGTTTGGGTAAATTGTCTCAAGGGGGTATAGGTCTTCAATGGATGAGTTTGCTAGATGGAGCTGGCGCAGGTTGGTCAGCCCGGCCAGGGGAGTGAGGTCAGAGATGGTCGAATTATCGAGCATGAGGACTTGTAAATTAACCAGGTTCGAGAGCACGCTGTAATCCTGCGCTTTGCTCCCTGAAAGCATCAGCACCTTAAGCTTGGTCAGCCCTGCAAGCGGCGAAACATCCGCAACGGGGTTACCAGCCAGCGACAAGGTGGTCAGTTTGGTCAGTCCCTGAAGTGGGAATATGTCGGTGACAGCGTGATTGGACAGGTCGAGGGTTTCAAGGCTGGTGAAGTTCTCCAGTCCGCTGAGATCTTTGATCGGTGTCTCTTCTGAGATGGTGCGCTGCAATTCATTGGTGAGGTTCATTCTCGTCACTGCTTGTGCCTCAGCCAGGGTAATGTTGCCTTCTGTTTTGCCCATTGTGCCGCGTATTATCACTTCCAGCACCGGATCAGCAAACGTTACGACGACGGGTACCGATGTCTCAACAAGAGACGAGGTCGTCGTGACCTCCGCAACCGAGTCTGATGAGGTCGTTGTCACAACGGACGTGCCACAGGCTGCAAGGGTTATGGTCAGCAAAACAGTTATCAGAATATTATGAGGCTTCATCATTGAAAGTAATCCCTTAATAATTTTGAGTGAAAATTGTGAAGGTGGGCTAACAGGTGGGCATCCTCTATGTATTTTACTCTATCCACCTGATCACACGTAAAGCCACTATAGTTAGATTTTATTTTGAGGCATAACGAGCTGTGCAATTCAAACCTGGCACAATCGCCCGTTAGACCAAAATCGATCCGTACGGTGGGGGTTTACCTCCACTGCAATAGGTCAAGATTACCGAAATTCCACGTCAACAACAATTTTAAACCATTTTCACCCAAACCTGGTGAAACTTTGGCTGTTTGTGTAAGAGCAAAGTGATAACGTCCTAATGCAGCAAAATAGAAATGCCCTAAAGTAGGGGGTAAACCTCAGTACTTACCATGGGCAGATACAGCCCTCAGGAGGGTGGTGCCCAAGGGTCTGCTCCCACTCCGTTGCTTATTGAAGGCAGTCTCTTCTGCTTAATGGTTACCCAACTTGCTAAGACTCCGGCAGAATGAAGTAAAATTAAGCAAAGGTAACTTACACACTTAACTCACACACAACCACACAAGAAAGGAATTTCCATGTACCAGAAACTAATCCTTATAGGCAATCTTGGCAGAGACCCGGAAATGCGCTACACCCCTGACGGCAAGGCAGTCACCAGTTTTTCTGTGGCAACCAGCCGCAAATATAACGATAAAGATGAGACCACCTGGTTCCGTGTTTCCGTTTGGGGGAAGCAGGCTGAAAGCTGCAACCAATACCTGACAAAGGGCTCAAAAGTCCTGGTGGAAGGTCGCTTGCGCCCGGATTCCAACACTGGCGCCCCCCAGGTCTTTCAAAAGAAAGATGGCAGTTGGGGCAGCAGCTATGAGGTTTTCGCCGACAACGTCCGCTTCCTCTCCGCGCGTGGTGAAAGCAATCCTGAGGTCAGTGATACGGTCGATGACGACGATATCCCGTTCTAGCCATGGCTGAACCCCAGAAAATTCCGTTTATGGTCCCGGATGATCTCGAGCCGCGGTACATAAACACGGCCTATATCACCCATACCCCCCACGAGTTCATCCTCGATTTCGCTACGATGATGCCGGGCTTGAAAAGCCTCAAGCTTAACACCCGGCTGATCCTTTCGCCGCTGACGATGAAACTCTTCCAACGCGCGATCAATGAAAACATCGCCCGCTACGAGGCGAATTTCGGCGAGATCCGTATCCCTCGCGGGCATACCCTGGCGGACGAGCTTTTCCGTGACAAAGGTGGTCAGAATCCACCGGAAGAAACGAAATGACCGACCAACTTGATTTGATATGTGAACAAATTCGGCATGAGTTTGACCAGAAAACAGCTCTGCGTGATGCAGCCCTCAAACAGGCGCGTGAACTAACGCGCCACGCCTCCCTGGCGATTCGGGCTATCCACCGGGAAGATCACGGCGAGGCACAGTCGGAGATCGGTCATGCGCGTGAACTGGCGAATGTCCTGACCACCACTCTTCGCGGTGAGCATCCTGACCTGTTTTTTGCAGGATACACACAGGATGCCATCAAGGAATACTGTGAAGCTTGCCTGACGGTGGCGATGATCAAAGGCGAACCTCTGCCCACTCCGCAGGAGTTGGACGCAGAGCCGCCCGCCTACCTGAACGGACTCACCGAGACCCTTGGCGAGCTGCGCCGGCGCTGCCTGGACCTGCTTCGTCCGGGTTACAGTGCTGAGGTTGAACGGCTTTTGGCATTGATGGATGACGTCTTCACCCAATTGCTGACGATGGACTATCCTGACGCCATCACGGATGGTCTGCGCCGCCGCACCGACCTGGCGCGCGGCATCATCGAACGCACCCGAGCGGACATCACTGTGTCTTTCCGGCAAAACGAGCTGGAAAGTAAGTTGAATCGTTTGTCGGAACTGCTTGAGGACAAACAAGCCTGATGCGCAAGGTGCGCGCTTCGGAATTGGGAAGTTTCAACTACTGTCAGCGTGCCTGGTGGTATCAGCAGCAAAACATGCCCTCCGAAAACCAGGAAGCCATGGACGCGGGCAGCCGCGAACACAGAGAACATAACCGCGGGGTGAAACTCGCGGTTTTCTATCGCTGGCTGGCTCTGGCAGTGCTCGCAATAGCGATTCTTCTAACGCTTTGGACCCTGCGATGAGCAATATGTGGTGGATGGTTCTGCTGCTTTTTGGGCTGGCAATCGCGCTGCTGCTTCTGAGCCTGCGCGAACGCCGGAAAAGCGGATTGCCCGATGCGCAGGTAATTTATGCTGACACCGACCTCTGGCAGCGAGTTCCCGAAACACTGGTGGATCACCGACTTGGTCTTGTGGGCAAACCGGACTATGTGATGCGAACCGGGCAGGGCAGCCTGATTCCAGTAGAGGTAAAAACTGGTCGCACTCCAGATAATCCTTATGACTCCCACCGGCTGCAGTTGATGGCATACGGGCTGCTCATCCACGCGAATTATGGCCAAATGCCAGAATATGGTCTCCTGCATTATTCCGACAAGGATTTCAGGGTGGACTTTACGCCTGAACTGGAAAGACAACTGTTGAATACGCTTGAGGAAATTCGGCTTATAGAAAAACAAAATGAAGCACCAACACGTTCCCACAACATCAGCACGCGCTGCCGCAGTTGTGGTTACCGTGGAATTTGTGATCAAAAGATGGAGTAAGTATGTCAATGTCTCCAGTCACGATTCGCACTGAATAAAGCCCTCTACAAAGATGAGTTTTCGATGGAAGGTTGAACCCCGCAATAATACACGAGGCAGGCTGAGCAACCTGACCTAGGACTCAAGGTCTTGTGTCGCTCTACAAACAAAGACGAACTACAAAGCGAGGAATAGATGAAAAAGATTCTTTTTTATGCCATGACAGGTGAAAAGTTGTGTTTCCAGCACGTGTTGATGAACGCCCTGGATCTGCACAATTCAGGATACGAAGTGAAAATCATTTTTGAGGGCGCCTCTGTCAAGCTCCCCTCTGTATTGCAGGAAGAGAGCAATCCACTATTCGGCAAGGCACTTGAAGCCGGTTTGATTGCGGGGATCTGTTTTGCCTGCTCGAAAGTGATGGGTGTGTTCGAGGTCAACCAGGCTTTGGGACTGCCAATGTTGGATGATATGTATGGGCACGCCGGCATGAAGTCCTACCTGGAAGAAGATTATGAAGTGGTGAGCCTATAAGCCGCTGCGGGCAATGATTGACAATCCCCCCACCCTCGATTATCCTTAACCTGCGTCTGGGCGGGACCGGCGCGGCGGAGCCCTGCGAACCCCGTCAGGTCCGAGAGGAAGCAGCGGTAAGAAGGTTTCTTCGGGTGTTGCCGGTTATCCTGCCCGGGCGCTTTGCAAATGATGGATCAGAACACAAACACCACCACCACCCCCGTCTGTTCCTACGAAGGTTCAGATTACCAGGATTCCTTTTGGGAAATCGGCACTCGCCGTTATGAAGACGCCGTGGAAGCTATTGCGCTGCAGCGTTTGCTCAACAAACCGGGAAAACTGCTGCTGGAGCTTGGAGCCGGGGCTGGCCGCAATACGCCGCGTTATGCTGACTGGCAGCGAGTGGTGCTTTTGGACTACTCGCGATCCCAACTCGTTCAAGCCCGGGAGCGCCTTGGCGACAGCCAGCGCCACGTTTATGTGGCAGCGGATATTTACAATTTGCCTTTTGTGGCTGGGCTGTTTGATGGCGCCACGATGATCCGCACCCTGCATCACATGGCCGACCCCAAGCTTGCGCTGGAAAATGTGCGTGATGTGCTTGCAGAAAACGCCGTATTCATCCTGGAGTTTGCGAACAAACGCAACCTCAAAGCAATCGCGCGCTGGCTGACGGGAAAGCAAAAATGGAACCCCTTCACCCATGAGCAGGTTGAATTTGTGGAGCTCAATTTCGACTTTCACCCCAAAGCGATCCGCGCACTGTTGAAAGAAACCGGCTTCAGGATGGAACAGCAGCTGGCGGTCTCGTTCTTCCGGTCAAATTGGTTCAAGAACCACGTTCCTCACAAGCGGCTGGTGGCAATGGACAGCTTTCTTCAACCCACTGGTGCCTGGGCTCATTTTACCCCAAGCATTTTCTCGCGCACTATCGCTGAAGGCAGCTCACCGCTGCCCGGAGAAAATGACTTCTTCCGCTGCCCAGTTTGCGCTCACCCCCTGCCCGAAGCTGGCTCAAGCCAAACTTGCCCTGGCTGTGGGCATGCCTGGGAATATCGCGACGGGATTTATGAGTTTCGCATCCATCCCGAGAGCTAAAACAGCACTTCAAAGAAAATTACGTGCGATCTTTTCAATCTGCATACCTCTGATACTGGTCGCCTGCAATTACCCCGGTCGTACTGAAAACCTGATCGCCAGCACGGCTACAATGGCGGCTGCCCGGCAGACCGCAGCGGCTATGCTCTACCCAAGCCCAGGACCGGATGGAACACCTGCTATCTTTCCACCTCCCCCACTGCTTCCCGGAACTCCCAGCCCCCAAGCCCCAACACAGGCGATCCCCCCGGTGTTGCCAACAGAAACTGGCACGCCTATCCCGCCCTATACCGGCCAGGTGCCTGCGGGTATGACGCTTTACTACAGCCAGTCCGGCGACACGCTTGAGAGCATTGCAGGGCACTTCCGCACCTCCTCAGCGCTGCTGCAAAACCCGACCCAAGCCAATACCGATGGTTTTCTTGCTGCCGGGATACCGCTTTTTGTACCGCATACGCAGTTCTATGCCCCATATCAGCAAGCTGTTTTGTCGGACAGCCTGGTGGTGTATGGGCGCAGTGCCAGGAATGTTGACGTGTTGGGGATCAGTTCCCGGGCGGGGGGCTATTTGAATCATTACGCGGAATATCTCTTTGAAGGTCGCTTTACTGGACCAGAAATCGTCGAATTGGTGGCATTGGAAACTTCCACCGACCCGCGACTGTTGCTGGCATTGCTCGAATACCAATCTAGCTGGGTCTACGCCTGGCCAGAGGGCGCGGAGGAAGATAAATCCCCTCTGAATTATGAAGCTGAAGGTGTGGAAGGGCTTTACGCGGAACTGCAGGTGGCAGCCCGTGAGCTTGCGCGGGGTTATTATGGCTGGCGGGAAGGTAGTTTGCAAACCCTGCGCTTTAAAGATGAGAGCCAGGCTGCCATTCACCCCGAATTGAACGCTGGCAGTGTGGCAGTGCAGCATCTCTTTGCCGGTCTTTATACCCCTGCCCATTTTTCTCCCAACTTATATGGTGAGCGCGGCTTCCTTGCGCTTTATCGCCAGATGTTTGGCGATCCTGCCCAACTGGCTTTGGAGGGGGGAGAAGTGATACCGGCGGGTCTGGCTCAGCCTGCTTTGACCCTGCCATTCCAGCCCGGGATCACCTGGGCGCTTACATCGGGCCCACACATCACCTGGCAAGTCGGCACGCCGCGGGGAGCGATTGACTTTGCCCCGCGGGATGACCTGCCGGGCTGTATCGTCTCGGATGTCTACGCGACTGCATCAGCACCAGGACTGGTGGTGCGCAGTTCACGCGGGGCAGTTGCGGTGGACCTTGATGGGGATGGCAATGAAGGCACTGGCTGGGTCATCATCTATATGCACCTGGCAAGGGATGGGCGGATTGCGGACGGCAGCTGGGTGAACACAGACGATCCCCTCGGATATCCATCCTGCGAGGGCGGCTACAGCACCGGCACCCACCTTCACATCACGCGGAAGTACAACGGTGAATGGATCAGTGCTAGCGGGGCTGTTCCTTTTGTGATGGATGGATGGCTGGCGGTAGCCGGGCAGGGCGCTTATGCGGGTTGGCTTGTGAGGGAAAGGGAAACAGTCTACGTGGGCACCAGTGATAAGGAATATACCTGGATCAGGCGGGATGAATAAACCGGCCTTGCTGACTTAGATTTGGCAAATATACAAAGCGGCACGCGGTTCGACGGGTATGACTTGCAGGTTTCCGAAGTAGTCGCGCAATTCATCTTGAACAACTTTGATGAAATTGAAGTAATCTCCGCCCTCGCCCCACTCCACGATATCCGTTATCAGAGAACGCTTGTCGGTATAGTCGTGAACAATGACAATTTTGTCTGCCAGCCGGCGCATTTCTGCATAAAGGGCAAGACGCTCAGGCGGTTTCAGACCATGGGCAACATACGAAGCCAGGCATACGTCAAAGCCTTTTGCAAAGAAAGGCAGCCCACCGTTTGCGTCGGAAAAAATGCAAGAGGTGGTTTCAGATCTTAGCAGATTCTTCGCCTGGCGTAGCATTCCAAGAGACGCGTCTGCTCCGGTTATCTGATACCCACTGTCGCGCAGAGCGCTCGCCATGGCACCGGTGCCGCAGCCAATATCCAGAATGGAGCGACAGCCTGCGAGCATCTCTCTAACGGGTTGACGCTGATAAATCTCAAAGTAATTTTCGTACTGATGGCTGAAAGTGCGCCCGTAGATGGGGGCGATCAGGTCAAATAAGCGTGAGGAACCATCCGGATCTGACTTTGCGCGCATGGTTAATCTGCCTTTTGACGAATTTGGCTGACGGGCACGCTACGTTCTATATTTCCGGTTTCATACAGGGCGAAAGCATGCGGTTCCGCCACTTTCAACTGCCGAACAAGATAGCGCACCATCAGCAGTTGCGATCCCTGGACCTCACCAGGGAGTTGAGCGGCAAGGGATGACAGCCAGGGTTGGTAGGAACGCGCAGCAAGAAACACCGGACGGTTGTAGAGGTCAGGAATCGCGTCGATCAGGCCGGATAAAATTTTGGGATCATTGGCTTCAGGGGAAAGAACCGGCTGCAGCCAGACCCCTTTGGGGCCGTAATCCAGGTCTGCATAGCCAAGCAATTCGCCTTCAGGGTGGTAAAGCACCATGCCAAGCGCGGTTTTACGCGTGAGCGGTTCGATCGGCTGAAGTAATCCCGGAACAACACCACGGTAGAGGGATGTCATGGCGCGCATGTCATTCGCATTCCAGGTGCGCCAGGCAGATTGAGGCTTGCTACTCTCCGAACGTACCGGCGAAATTTGGAAAACAGTCTGATTCGCCCAGGTCAGAAACCCGGCTTTCTTAAAACCTGGTAGATGGGGGGAATTCACTGGCAAGTCGCAGGTGATATAGTGGGTGCCCCATTTGCCGGCATTGGAGATCAGATTTTCAAGTAAACAGGCGATGTTGCTTTGATCTGTGTCTGGAAGTGCGCCAAGGAAAGTCAGCTGCCCCTGGGTTTCATCCACCCTGCTGATCACCTGGGCATAACATGGGCGCTGCGGGTCATTGTCGCAATAGCCAATATACTGCTCTATGGGTGGGGAGATGCTGTGGATCAAATTTCTTAGATTGAATGGCTCTCCCCGCGTGAGCAGGCGCAAAGTATCGAGGCTCTGCAGCAGGTCGGTCCGACGCAAGATGACCGAAAGATCAATAGGGTTCAGCCGGTGGATTCCGATTTTGTCAACTCCAGAAAGTACTGATGAAAACGCAGATCGTTGGTAAGCTCAGGGTGGAAGGATGTCGCAAAAAGCTTGCCTTGGCGGGCAGCGATCGCGCGACCATCAGGCAGGCTCAGCATGGCTTGAGCTTCACCCCAAACCCGATTGATGATGGGTCCGCGAATGAAGGTGAGATGATAGGGTTCTTCCGGGGACTGCAGGAAGGGTACTATGATCTCGATCTCGAATGAATCTATCTGGCGTCCGAAGGCATTCCGCTCGATTTCCATGTCCATCAGACCGAGCAGGGGTTGATCGCGCCCGACTTCTTTTGCCAGCAGGATTGCGCCGGCGCAGGTGCCCCAAACAGCCCGGGTCTGCCCAAAGGCGCGGATAGGCTCCAGAAGACCGTACGCAACCATTAACTTCCCGATGGTAGTCGACTCGCCGCCGGGAATGATCAAGCCTTGCAAACCTTCCAGGTGCTCCGGCAGGCGCACTTCTTTTACATCAGCCCCGAGTTTCTCGAGGCTGATGCGGTGTTCACGAAAATCGCCCTGCAGGGCAAGCACGCCAATCTTCATCGGCACGAAGTCCTCTACCAGCCGCGCTCGGCCATCTTTTCGACGTCGGGCAGATTAACTGCGGAGCGACCAACCATTGCCTCACCCAGATTGCGGCTGACTTCAGCCAAAATTTTGGGCTCATTGTAGTGGGTGGTGGCTTTGACGATCGCCTGGGCACGTTTGGAGGGGTCACCAGACTTAAAAATGCCCGAACCAACAAAAATGCCGTCCACGCCGAGCTGCATCATCAGGGCTGCGTCGGCAGGTGTGGCAATGCCGCCTGCGGCAAAGTTGACCACGGGCAAAGCACCCAGTTCGCGCACCTGCAGGCAGAGTTCGTAGGGCGCCTGGATGTTCTTGGCAAAAGTCATCACTTCTTCTGCAGGAAGCGACTGCAGATGGCGAATGTCGCCGTAAACCGAGCGGGCGTGACGCACGGCTTCCACCACGTCGCCTGTGCCAGGTTCGCCCTTGGTACGCATCATGGCTGCGCCTTCGCCAATGCGGCGCAGGGCTTCGCCCAAATTGCGGCAGCCGCATACGAACGGCACTTTGAAGTCGTGTTTGTTGATGTGGTAGGCTTCGTCTGCCGGGGTGAGCACCTCGGATTCGTCGATGTAGTCTACGCCTAGCGATTCAAGAATTTGAGCTTCCACAAAATGACCGATCCGGCATTTTGCCATGACCGGAATACTGACTGCTTCCATGATCTTCAAGACGAGTTCCGGATCACTCATGCGGGCAATGCCGCCATCCGCGCGGATGTCAGCTGGAACGCGTTCCAGCGCCATAACTGCCACAGCGCCGGCATCTTCTGCAATTTTTGCCTGATCAGCGGTGACCACATCCATGATCACCCCGCCTTTTAGCATCTCGGCGAGTCCTTTTTTGACCGCGAAACCAGAAACCAATTCTTCCATGCAACCTCCAAAACGGTTTGTTATTATATTGCGATTCTACCACCAACCGCACCCCATTTTTACTTAAGCAGCTGCTTCTTGAAATGCGGCAACTAACTCCCGGTTAAAGGCTGGGATATCAGCTACAACTCTGCCCCAAACCTGGTTGCCATCGCGAAATGCAGGTTCATCCACCCAGATGGCGCCGGCATTAAGCAGGTCGTCTTTAATCCCCAGGGAACCGACAGTCTTTTTTCCGGCAACAATTTTGGCTGAGATCGCCAATAAACCGCCGTGGCAAATGATGCCAATAATTTTGCCCTGATCGTTAATTTTTGCAACCAAATCAGTGGCTTCTTTTTGTCGCCGCACTTTATCTGGAGCCCAACCGCCCGGCAGAACCAGACCAACCAAATCATCAGCGACCAGATCCTCAATCTTGGTATCGGGTTTGATTTCGAGCCCGTTTTTGCCCTTGACCGGTTTCAAATCCTTGGCTGCCGTCAATATAATTATGCCTTCTTCCTGCAGGCGCATCGCCACAGCATAATATTCGAGATCTTCAACGCCTTCAGCAACAAGAAAGGCTACTTTTTTCCCTTCGAGTGTCATTTTTCTCCTATTCTCCGATTGGAAACACTATATTTTACTTAAGGTATTTTAACATATCGCCCCCCTGCGAATCCAGTTTTTGTAGGCTGGTTTCCACTCCTACTCAATGTGCAACCACGCGGGGTTGAATCCGACAATTGTGCAATTCCCCACATGCCTACATATCAACAAACCGGCTGTCGTCCAAATCGTCTTTTTCTGGCTTTTCCACAACCTTTCGAGGCTCTTCCAGCTGGTTTCGTTGATTAGCCCGCTCAATTTCCAAGGGGCTGGCGCGCTGGGTTGCCACCAACTTGCCGCAGTGCGGACAGCGCTCCAGTCGGACCCCAACAAGGTTGATCCCCAAAAAAGAGCGCTTAAAAGGCTGCCCACAGCTCGGGCAGACTGCGCCGCCCCAAACTCCATACTGTACGCGGCCATTTTCGTCGTACTTTGTGTTCTTATTCGCGTTTTTCTGCATGAAGAACTGGATAGCGATACTTGCCAATGCTATCCCGCCAACCAGAAGCAGGATCCTGAGCGTGGACTGATTGGCTGCAGATTTCTCCAGGAAATTGGAAACCAAGCCGTTGGTGGTGTAGGTCTCACCGGTGCTTGTTTTAACTTCTGCAGTCAGGCGGTGGAGTCCGGGTTCAAAGTTGTTGGTGTCGAACTGATATTTGAAGGGGGCGGCTGCCACGCTCGCCATAACCTCACCATCGATGAAAAAGGTCACCTGCTGGATTTGGTCCTGATCCCCTTTTAGGGAAAGGCTCATGCGTCCGTTGATATCCGCGCCGTTGCTGTAGCCCCAGTCGCGCACAATACGCAGGGTATAAGGCGAATCCTGCGCCAGAACAGCACTATAACTAAGAACAAAAATCATTGCCAGTGCAAGCAGCATAAAAATGCCTTTTTTCATAGTATTCCTTTACTTCCACTTCGTCAGAATATTTTCCCGGTCAAAGATAAGCGTGCCCAGGTATAAAAGCACAGCAGCCACGACGGCGCATATGATCACAGCGATGACCATCGAGGTCAGGTTGAGCGTGATCAGGCCGAAAGACGAAAGCATGAATACGCCCATAAACGGCACGACCATCACGCTGGCAATCTGCTCCGCCACGCGCGGATCGTTGACGCGTGAGGAGACAAAGATGGCAAACATAGCTGAAATGATCGAGAGAACCGGTCCGAGCAGCAGGATGCCAACCAGCCAGGTTGGGCTGAGCACGTAGGCGTGCACTTTGGAACTTATCCCCTGGATGAGTATGCCAATGTTGAAGATCAAAAAAGATACGAAGGTCGCGGTGACGGCCGGAATCACTGCGGCAAAGCACTTACCCACCAGGAGTTCGCTCGTGGAAATTGGGGTTGCCAGCAGGGGTTCAAGGCTGCGGGTGGTTTTCTCGCCAACGACACTGTAGGCGGCGATCGTAGTCGGGATGATCAGCGGCATCATCACAAAAAAGAGCATGAATTGGCTGAGCATGTACACCTGGGTGCACTCGCTGGCGTTCATGCCGCCGCAGAGGTTGCCGGTAATTTCCGGCGGTAGGCCCGCTTCTTCCGGGCTGATATCCAACATCGAGGTGGTCGAGGTGACCCCCAGCATCACCAGCGGCAGGAGCGAGAACAAGATCGGCATGACCAGCACCACGGAGAGCACCATTTTATTCTTGAAAACTTCAGACCATTCTTTGTTGATGATTGTGCGGATGTGTTTCATGCCTGCCTCACTTCGCTCTCGCCGTGCAGCATTTCGAGATAGATCTGTTCGAGCGATTGACGGACCTCACCGATGAATTGGATGTCTGCTCCCTGCTCCACCAGAAGCCTGGTGATGACAGGATTGTTAATTTCAGGCTCTGCCATTGAAATCACTAATTTATTATCGAGCAGTTCAACGCTGCTGACTCCTTCCAGTTTATCCACTAACGTTGCCCATTGCGGGTTGACCCCGCCCAGGTGAAATACCACTTTGCGTCCGAACATCTTTTGGCGCAGGTTGGCAGGGCTATCCAGCGCCAGCAGGGATTGCTTGAAGATCCCAACCCGGTCGCAGAGCTTCTCCGCCTCGTCCAGGTTGTGGGTGGTCATGAAGATCGTGCGACCCTCTTTTTTGAACTCCAGGATGAAGTCGCGCACGATGCGTGCCGCTTCTGGGTCCAGCCCGGTGGTGGGCTCGTCAAAAAAAAGCACCTTGGGCTCGTGCAGCAGGGCGCGTGCCACTGCCAGTTTTTGGCGCATACCTTTGGAATAGCTGCCCACGGCATCCCCACGCCTCTCCCACAGCCCGAAAAGGTTGAGGTACTTGTTGACAGATTTGGTTACATCCGGCACATCGTACAGTTCGGCAAAGATGCGCAGGTTCTTTTCCGCGCTCAGGCGTTCATACATCCCCGGCGACTCGGTCAGCAGACCAACATTGCGCCGGATTTCAAGGTCATCCTCGCCGACCTTGAAGCCCGCCACCCTGGCGCTGCCGCTGGTGGGGCGGATGAGGCTGGTGAGCATGCGCACGGTAGTCGTTTTGCCCGCGCCGTTGGGTCCCAGGAAGCCAAACACCTCGCCCTCATTCACTTCAATTGTCAGCGCGTCCACGGCTTTCAGGTCTACGTTGTGTTTTTTACCGATTTGGAAAGTCTTGCTCAATGCTTGTGTTTTAATCATAGCTGCTCCAGTTAAGCAAGCAGTATTATACCGCTCTCTCAAGTGGCAGGATTTGTTTTTTTACACCCAATCAATGATTTAAGGTAAGGGGACAATAATCTTTTGCTTTTGCCAATACTCATTGGTAACGCGAGAAAAGTGTTCTAAAAAGAATCAGGCTGACTTGAGGTCAGCCTGATTCTTTTATTCTAATTTCTCACAGATCGAGTTCAGATTGATCTGCGGATTGGGTTGAAGGTCCTACCGCAAAATAAGAGGCAGGAACAAGCTCATGAACGGTTTGACAACAATGGTTACTGTGGCATCATCACTCCACTCAGCATTGATCTGATTGATTTGCACCGAAAGCACCAGGTAGCGGAAGGTGTCCGTTCCCATGTAGCCGGCATCGGGGGTGTAAATGAAGGAGCCGTCGTCATTCATGCTCAACGTGCCGTGTTGGGGTTCGTCCAGAATCTGGATTGAAACTTCCTCATCGGGGTCAAGTAGTATGTCATTCGCCAGGATGCCCTCAGCCGCGTCCTTGACCAGATCAGTACCGGTCACTACCTCGTAGAAGTCATCGTTGGCGATTGGCCAATCGTTCACTGGGGTGAC
>DJGU01000087.1 GCA_002432795.1 Anaerolineaceae bacterium UBA5838 | reverse complement strand
ACGGACTTTTGAAACGCATACTAACAATTTCTATAATCTTAGTACTGTCACTTTTTGTGGTAGGTCCATCCTCTTCCGCATTTGCCAGCAGGCTTAATGCCACTCCGCCAACTCTTGGCGACGTAGCGAGTTACTCTGTTCTGGCCGGCACGACCGTGACCAATACTGGCGACACCTGGGTGGAGGGAGATCTCGGCGTCAGCCCAGGTTCTGCGGTCACCGGATTTCCCCCGGGTGTGGTCGGTCCTCCAGGAACGATCCATATCACAGATGCACACGCGGCTGGAGCCCAGATTGCTAATGCCATTGCATTCGGCCAACTAGACCAGCCATGTGATGTTGACTACGGCGGTGTTAAAGATCTTTCCGGTCTCTCTCTCGAACCGGGTGTCTATTGTGCTGTTGAATTCGTACTGAATGGGACCCTGACTCTGACTGGCTCAGGCGTCTGGATCTTCAAATCCGCGTCAACCCTCACTTTAAATCAAGGTGCATCAGTTATTGGCGGAGATCCGTGCAATATATGGTGGAGGGTTGGTTCATCCGCGACTCTCGGTGTGAATAGTAGTTTATACGGTGATATTCTCGCCTACAACAGCATTGCCCTGCAAACAGGTGCAACCCTGTACGGTCGTGCCCTGGCACAAATAGGTGCGGTGACGCTGGATGACAACACAATCACCTATCCCATTTGCCAGCAGCTACCAACATCGACACCGACGTCGGCAGCTACAGCCACTGCCACTGCCACAGCTACAGTCACTGCCACAGCAACAGCTAATGTGCCGACTCCAACAGGTACATACATACCACCAACAGCCACAGCCGAAGTAGCAACAGCTACACCGGCATCGACCGCCACAGCAACAGAGGATATGCCGACTCCAACAGGTACATACATACCACCAACAGCCACAGCCGAAGTACCAACAGCTACAACCATGCCAGTTATGACAGCTTTACCTTCCACTGGCGGTGCCCCTCTTCAAAGCGAAAGCTCACCCTGGGGCTTGCTGATCATCGGCGGCTTCAGTGCTCTGGCCATTGTCTTAGGTTCGCGAGCCTATCGTAAGACTTCTAAGCGGAGTCAGTAAACTTATTATTGCCGGAAACATTAGCATGACCACCCGACTCAGGATGCTTGGCTGTTTATCGAGCCTTCTGATAATAGCGATGATGCTCAGTGCTTGTAAAAATAAAGAGACAGCAGAGGCGATACATACGCCGATACCGTCTCTTTTGGCATCACCATTACTGCCGTCACTATCGATGCCTTCACCGGTGGTTCAACTGATGGCGCACCCAACCGTTCCTCCCACATCAATTCCCACGCCCACACCAGTTGTCCTTGGACCGCTCTTTGATGAGCAACTTGACATTATGGATGGTCCAGTCGAGGTGCCGCTTGTACTCGAGATTCCTGCCCTTAAGGTCAATGCCCCAGTGCTGGGGGTCGGTCTGACCTCATCAAACGAGATGGATGCGCCGAAAGGTCCGATTGACGACCCTGTCTGGCATTCATCTTTTTGGTATCGCGGTAGTGGGCTTCCGGGCGAGTCAGGCACGGCCACCATCGCTGGGCATTTAAGCGATTCGCTAGGGCGAGACGAGATATTCGTTCACCTTGAGGATCTACAGCCGGGCGACAGCATTATCATCCACTACACCAAGCAAAATCTCGACTTTACCTTCACTGTTGATCAAGTCGCAATCTATTCCCTCGAGGAGTCCTCCGACCCAGCCATGCTTGAAAAGATTTTTGGGATTGGACCAGTTACTGGTAAACCAGCGCAACCATCTTCGGATGGAATTTCTCGCCTAACCCTCATTACCTGCATAGGAGGTGTCGTCAACGGAAGGTTTGATCATCACGTAGTCGTTTTTGCGACGCTGAAAAATTAAGATGTTGGTCGTCTTTTTGAAGATTAGGTAAAAATAATCCATCCTCACAACCAGGTAAGTGCCGCTGATGGCTTTGGCATTGCCAGAGCAGTTAGGGTAAATTATGGCAGGTCCCAATGTAAAAGCCCGTCGAGTGCTGACGACCTCAAACACTTCAGCGAAGCCGGCTACAAGCTCCGTAGTGTTCATGCCTTCGACATGTTCCCCCAAACCACTCATGTTGAGACGATTGTAATGCTACAGAGAACTCAACAAAGAAACTTGTAGAAATCTTTCGATTAAAACACTCTATCAGCAATATTTATTTCAGTTCAAACTACGTTGAGTTAAAATTTTTTATTGTTTTTTACTGAGAAGATGCCGGGTTGTTATCCGCAGCATTTGCTTTGTCCTGTTTTTGGGCATACCATGAGGCAATTCGTTTTGGGGAAAAGTGCTTTATCATCGATTTTTCATTTTTCAATCCAAACCAGTAATAATTATCACGTGAGAAGAAAGGAATCTTGGTGCTGGCACTTACTTTCTCCCAATCGATGGGGTGATTTTGCAAAATCTTTGCAAACCAGGTTTCTGGTTTGGAGAAAGGTGACTTGTTAATTACTTTCTCAAGTTGTTCTTGTAATGCTTTTTTCATGGATTGGTAGCTTCGGCGTCCCAGATAAATTAAGCCGAGATAACCAAAAATTATGATATTAATTGGGAGTGCATGCTCAACATATAATTCCAACAGCTTGTAGCCTGCGGTTCCTAGCATTGTCCGTAAAAAAAGTTCTACCATGATCGCCTTATTTGGATGGGGAGAAATAAATCTCCCCATCCAGAAAATAGTTGTTTTATTCTTCGACTTCGACTACTGGGGCACCAGCAATTTCTTCCCATTTTCTTGTGTTCTTCAAGAAGAGGAAAATCCCTCCGCCAAGCAATGCAGCCAAGACGACCAAACCAATAGGTCCACCGAGTAATTTGACCGCATTCACAAATAACCAGTTGGGCCACAAGAAGCCATCAGCAATGCTTGTAATCTGGACGGCGCTCTCAGGCAGAGAGAAACCAGATTCGATTGCGGCGCTGGTGAAGAATGGCGACATCGCTGTAGCAATATAAAAACCTACGCCCAGTTCTAAGATACCAGCAACAATCATGCGAACGATGTTACCTTTCATAACCGGAGCCATCAATGCGACGACAAACGGGATCACAGCCAGGTCCGCAAACAGAATTACCCGGTTACCAGGCAGAATGATGCTTAGCAAAATCGCAATCGGAACCAGTACCAAAGCAGCTGAAATGGCTGAAGGATGACCTGTCAGAATGGCAGCATCCAAGCCGATGTAGATCTCACGCCCGGAAGCGCGTTTCTGCATGAATTCGCTGGCGGCTTCTGAAACTGGAATGAGGCCTTCCATCAGGATGGAAACCATTCGGGGCAGCAGCAGCATGACAGCGGCAAGATTCATTGCAACACCCAAAATATCCGCGATTACTTTCAGAGCAGTTTTATCAGCAGGCACCTTGAAGGCATAAGCCAAAATACCCAGAACCAAACCGATAACGAAACCCATTACAACAGGTTCACCAAACAGACCCCACTTCTTGCGAATTGATTCCGGATCAGCCTGAAGTTTGCGCAGACCTGGGATCTTTTCAAAAATCCAGTTAACCAAGATCGCAAACGGTACACCAGGAGCAGAAGTCAAGTGAGGAATTGAAATTCCAGGGACATTATAGAAGTGTTGAACGGCTTTGGCTGTCCAGTCACCCAGAAACAATGCTAACGCAGCAGCGATCGCGGCAGCTATAAAACCATAAACCACGTTATTGGTAGCAATGGAGACAAGGGAGCCAAGGAATGCAAAGTGCCAGAAATTCCACACATCGACATTGAGGGTTTTAGTCAGTCTTAAAGCGAGGAAAACAACATTAACCAAAAGAGCAATCGGAATGACAGCCAAACCAACATTGGTGCCAAAAGCGATCGACGCAGCAGCTGGCCAACCCACATCAAAAATATCCCGTTCAATGCCAAGATTTGCTGTGAGAGCTTGACCAACATTAGTCAATACACTGCCCATCAGGCCGGTCACTAAATTGATACCAATAAAGGCGATACCTACGGTGATGCCTGCTCGGAAGGCACGACCAAATTTGGCACCCATCACCAAAGCCAAGATAATGATAATCACTGGCAATAGAATTGTGGAGCCAAAGGTATCAAAAAAAGCTTTTAATCCAGCAAGAATTGAATCCATCTTATTGTCCTTTCAAAGCTAATATAAATATCTACTAACGATAAAAAATCTACGACTTAAGTTTCTCAATAATTTGTTCGATAACCGCCTCCTTTCCAATTCCTGTTAGAAACGCCAGTGTTTGAATTACTGGTTTTCCATGATCAGTAGCAACTGGAGTTGTCGTTACGATCAAATCGGCATCCTGCGCAAGGCTCGGTACCTCACTCGCCTTGCACTGACGGATTGTGGCTTGTATGCCGCGCTTTTCCAAGGCTTCTTCGATAGCTTTGGCAACTACGGTCGAAGTGGCAATGGCAGTCCCGCATGCCACCAGAATTCTTTTCTTACCAATCATCGTATTCTCCTTCTTAATAACTACTTATAAGTGAAACCGGACTCAATTTGATTTTGGATCGGTTTCTGATTTAGCAAAAGCAGCCAATACTTCTTTTGGATCTGTGGCTGTCATTAATAACTCCAAGAGATCTGTATTTTGCACCACGCCAGCCACCTCCTGCAGCATTTCAATTTGCGCGTGAGGCTCATCGAGCGCCAGGAGGAATACAATATGTACATTAATCGACTCGTCAGGCACAACCATATTTTGAAATGTCACGGGTTTGGCTAAGGTCGCCATGGCGACAGCCGATTTATTTACATGCTCGATGTCCGTATGTGGAATGGCGACATTAATTTCTCCATCTAAAGGTAAACCAGTTGGTAATGTTTTTTCTCGATTTATCACAGCTTCTACGTAAGAGTCTTTGACCAATCCAGCATTAAACAGCGTCTCTCCTAACTGACAGATAACATCGCTGCTGGTTTCCGCCTCCAATCCAAGTAGGATAGATGATTTTGATAAGTACTGGTCTAAAGACATAATGTTTTCTCTAATATTTCCGTGTTATTCATCTGCAATCTATATTAATCCTTATTCTAAAAATAATCAATAAAGTACTATTTCCGGTGTCTCAAGAACGGTAACCAGATCCGCCAAAAATGATGCCGCAACAGCACCGTCTACAACACGATGGTCAGCACCAAGTGTCAGATTCATCATCTGACGAACAGCAATAGTGTCATTTTCATCAACCACAACAGGTTTTCGAACCAGTCCACCCACTGCCAGGATGGCTGACTGCGGAGGATTTATGATAGCTGTGAACGAACCAATTCCGAACATCCCCAAGTTAGATATGGTAAATGTTCCGCCTGTTACTTCCTCGGCTGTGAGCGCCCCGGTACGTGCCTGGTTGGTCAGATATCGAAGCTGCGTGTTAATTTCACGAAGCGATAGTTTATTTGCGCTATGAATCACTGGAACAATCAAGCCGTCGTCGATAGCTGTGGCTATCCCAATATTCGCATCCTCTGATAAAAGGATTTTATCATCTTGCAGGGAAGCATTCAGATAGGGATGACGTCTCAAAGCCCATTCAACCATTTTTACCAGAAACGCAGTCACTGAAATCGCTGGCTGCCCTTCTTTTTCTGCCAACATATTAATCTGCTTTCTTGCAGATTCAGAGGAGGTCATGTCTACTTCAACTGTGAGGTAAATGTGGGGTGTGGATTGATAGCTTGCTGTTAATCTTTCGGCTATTCGTTTACGTTTTCCTACGAGTGGAACTGAAGTCGTCACACCAGCCCGGATAATCGTCGTTGGTGCCTGCATGGGCACATCTGCTGCCTGTATACGACCTCTTGGTCCGGAACCTGAAAGAACTCCCAGGTCTATGCCCCTTTCTTCAGCCAGGCTGCGTGCCGCAGGGGTGGCTGGGACGCTTACCCGTGGGGTAACCTGCTCCTTCATTCTTTCGGCGAAGGCTTCAACATCCTTGCGGGTCACCTTGGAACCGCTTGGAGACACCTGTTCCAGTTGAACGCCCAGATCTTTCGATACTTTTTCAGCCAAAGGTGTGGCATGTAAGATAGATTTTGCAGTCACTGTGTCTTTTGAAGCTTCTTCTGGTTTAGAGATTGTTGTTTCCACTGTTTTCTCACCAATAGGAATGCTATCCAGAGATTCACCCTCTTTGAGAATATAAGCAACAACTTTGGTTACAGGAGCTTCATCATTTTCGTGGTAAAGAATGTTAGCCAGAATACCGCTTTCAGGAGCTTCGATTTCGCTGACGATTTTGTCGGTTTCTACTTCAATAACGGATTCGCCTTTTTCAATCCGATCACCTTCGTTTTTTAACCAAGAAATGATGGTAACAACTTCCTGGTCCATATCCATCTTTGGCATTATAAAAGGGGTAGGCATTAGCGGCTTCCTTTCCTAGTACTTATTGCTAACGATCGCGCGGATCTCAGCTTCGATATCATCTTCCTGGGGAACAGCGGCTGCCTCAAGAAAACGATTATAAGGAATGGGAACATCTTTCCCGGTCAGCCGGCGCATAGGTGCATCCAGGTAGTCAAAAGCTTCACTGGAAGAAACGACAGCCATGACCTCTCCAGCCCAACCACCAGTCTGCACTGCTTCGTGTACTACCAACAAACGCCCAGTTTTCTTCACAGAATTGATAATCGCCTGGGTATCCATCGGTCTCAAGGTGCGCAGATCCAGCACTTCCACGCTGATACCTTCCTGGCTCAGTTTTTTGGCTACCGCCAGTGATTTCTGAACCATAATCCCTGAAGTCACCACAGTAATATCGCTGCCAACATGCTTAATATCCGCCACACCCAAAGGTATGGTGTATTCGCCCTCAGGAACCTCTCCCTTCACTTTATAGAGCAGTTTGTGCTCCACAAAACAAACCGGGTTAGGGTCTCTGATTGCACTGAGCAACAAACCCTTGGCATCATAGGCAGTACTGGGAGCCACCACTTTGATCCCAGGAATGTGCATCAAGATGCTCTCCAGGGATTGTGAATGTTGGGCTGCCGCACCGGTGCCAGAACCTCCAGGTAAACGCACTACCATGGGGACGGTTGCTTTACCTCCAAACATATATCGTGCTTTCGCAGCCTGATTCATGAGTGGTTCCAATGCTAGCAAAACGAAATCCATGAACATTAACTCTGCGATTGGTTTCATACCCACCATGGCTGCGCCTGCTGCCGCGCCAACAATCGCTAATTCGGAGATCGGTGTTTCGCGGATACGGTCTGGTCCAAACTCAGCCAGCATGCCCGCGCTTACTCCAAAGGCGCCGCCATAGGTGCCAATATCTTCTCCAATTAAGAATACGTTTTCATCGCGACGCATTTCTTCAACCATTGCGTCGTGGATGGCTTCACGGTAAGTAATCTCAGGCATATACCCACTCCATAACGTCTTTTACATCCGGTTCCGGTGAATTTTCTGCAAATGTCACAGATTCATCTATTACTTCGCTCATCTCTTCCTTAATTTTGCTGATAGACTGATCGTTAATCAGATTGGCAGTTAACAGCAACTTTTCAAAACGGATAATTGGATCTTCAACCGACTTCCAGTAGTCGATCTCCTCCTTAGTGCGATACAGATTACGATCGCTTTTCGAATGTCCAAAGTAGCGATAGGTCTGTGCTTCAACAAATACAGGTCCTTTCCCGGAACGAGCGTTCTCAGCTGCATTGCGGATGAACTCATAAACAGCTAGCACATCATTTCCATCAATGTAATATCCAGGGATGCCATAAGCTGCCGCACGATCCTTGAAGGGCGTTTTAGCTGAGACACGTGCCACATTGGCAGACATGCCATATTGATTGTTTTCACATAAGTACAAGATAGGCAGATCCCAAATTGCAGCCATATTTAGCGACTCATGGAAAATGCCTTCGTTAGCAGCTCCGTCCCCAAAAATAGTGAGTACGATCTGCTCTTTCTTCTTCATCTGAACTGCTAGCCCCACACCCGCTGCAAGCTGCAACCCACCACCTACAATACCGTTAGCTCCCAGGTTATTAGCAGTGACATCAGCGATGTGCATAGAGCCACCGCGTCCCCGGCAGTAGCCAGTTTCCTTACCCAAAAATTCCGCCATCATCTTGTTGACATCTGCGCCACTGGCAATGAAATGCCCATGTCCGCGGTGATGATTGAGTAAATAGTCACCTTTAGTGATGGCAAAGCCAGTGCCTACCGCCACAGCTTCCTGCCCGGCTGAGAGATGCATCGTACCGTGAACCTTGCCAAGTGCGTACTGTTTATCCGCCATCTCTTCAAATAAACGGATCTTGACCATCGTCCGATACATATCGACCAGCTGTTCTTGTTTAAGCCCTAATTCTTTTGACTTAACAAGCACATCAGTCGTTTCAAAATTGTCAAACTCTTCTTTCTTCCAGGTTGTCATAAATTTTCCTTCTTATACGTATCAAATAGCTTCTTACTCTCTTGTGCGATTTATTACACCTTGCGCCGTATTGGCATCTGTTACTAAAACATTTACATGCTTTCCGCGAATCGCTCCAATAATTGGATCGATTTTGTGTGGACCACCCGAAACGCCTATGCGCAGTGGTATGTTTCTCAAATCTTCCAAAGAGATACCAATTGTTCTTTCCTGAAGTTCAGAATGTAAAGGATCGCCATTGATGTCAAAGAAATTTCCACTAACATCTCCTATTGCGCCATTGTCGTATATATCCTCCATTTCCTCTTCTGGAAGATAGCCAGCCAACACATAAGGTGACACTTTGGGTTCAGCACTGCCTATTCCCAATAATGCCAAATCAGCCTGACTACCAAGTTGAAAGGTTTCAAGTATGTCTTTATTCTCTTTCAAAACACTTGCCAGCCGAGCGCTTTCAACGAGGTATGGTGCGTTCAGGTAAATCCCTTCACCACCCAATTTATCTACGAGACGGTTCACAATCGAAATTCCATGATATTGCTTGATGCGAGCGCCAAGTGAACCAAGCAACTGAACGATGCGAATCCCAGGAATAGGCGTCTCAAATTGAAGTTCATCCACTGTCGCACTGATTGCCGTGCCCCAGGAAGTGCCGAGTGTCTGACCAGGCTTCAATTCTTCCTCTATATACCGGGCAGCCGCCTTGCCTAAAGAAGTTAACAGAGCCTGTCCACCCGGTTGCTCTACAACGATGGCAGTCTGTAGACCAAATTGTTGGCAAAGAAGTTTTTCGAGTTCCGTATTGTGATTTACGGGGCGTTCGATATGAATCCTGACCAAACCAAGTCTTCTTGCGTCTGTCAGCATTCGTGAGACCATCGATCTGGAAACATCCAGGTTTTTCGCAATCTGGGATTGGGATTGTCCTTTGAGATAATACATTGCTGCAGCATCTGCCAGGATGTTCAATCGATTGGGACTCACTTTATTATTCGGCAAGGCTTCTCCTAAACTCACGTTTGTTCATTTGGATTCACATATGTGATATTATCACGATGTTTATATTTTGTCCAGTCCCTTTCACAGATTTAACAATAGAAAGACAATTTTAAATTATCAGGAAGATTCTAATGAAACTACTTGCGTCAAACTGTGTATTTCCGACCCCTGACATCCACAAAACTGCTGAGCATTATGTCGAAAAGCTTGGGTTCAGGCGAATGGACTATCTGGGCGTCAAAGAGAAGCACATCTGTCTCTATCGGGATGGGGTTGAGTTCATCCTGACACAAGCCGACAGTCAGAGAGTCTTTCCTAATCGGGAATTATACGGATATGGCGAAGACGCCTATGTCATCACACAAAGCCAGCAGGAACTGCATGACGAGTTTGAGGAAAAAGGTGTAAAAATCATTCAGCGATTGCATAAAACGGATTATCACAACCTTGAATTCTCGATTGAGGATATCGATGGAAGGTGGATTTGTTTCGGGATTAAACAAGCCTGACAGCTAAGGAGTTTTCTCTGCGTACCAACGCGGAGCTGAATCCAAAAAGGTTTTCCGCTTACGCTCCAGAGTTTCACATTTTCGCGCTCTGAAAACAGTTTTCTACTAAGAGTAAATTCAAAATATCCAAAGATGAGAAACGTAGTCCCTACGCAACTCAATCATCCAACAACCAAACAATTCTTGTTCGTTTTTTTGTAAATTAAATTTAGAACCTGAGTTTCTCATTTTTCGATATTTTTTGAATATTGTCTCGCTGGGGAGCTGTTTTCAGGGCACTAAGATGAGAAACTCCGGAGGCTTTCAGTTTAAATTGCTTCGTATCTTATTA
>DJGU01000076.1 GCA_002432795.1 Anaerolineaceae bacterium UBA5838 | reverse complement strand
CTTTTTTTCCTTGATCACGGACTATTGGGCATATGGTTCTTTATTGCACATGATATTGCGGGATTCCAAGTTCCATCGTCAGGACAATCTAAATTATTGAATTAACTGAAAATTATTGGAGGTCCAATAGAAGCAACTGGTCTCCAATTGAGAAGTTGGCAATTTGATTGGAGTGGAGCTCAACCACGTACTGCGCACGGGTTTTCGGCAAATAAATCGGAACCCACCTTTTTGCAAGCACTTTATCCACAACAACCAAGTCTTTATTTAACCACAGCACGCTAAGATCGAAATTCATAAACAGCATATGAATTGAGGTGTTTATTTTGGATTCTTTGTATTCCACAAGGATGATGCCGTAATCCACAGGGATCTGCCTGGAAAACATCAGCCCTCTCAGTTTGCTTAAAAAGCTATCACAATAGGTAACTTGAATTCTTGCAGACTGCGCCGTGGATTTAGTGAGAATGCAAGTTTTCAATGTTTTTCTAATATGGTCTCTATTTTTCAAAAACACTATCCGGGATTTCAATTCCGTTGGCGATAAGTTTTTCCAAGAACTGAGGTCGAAGTCCAGTAGGTTTGAGAACACCTTTCACTATTCCATTTTGAATACCAGCGAATTGGAACGTAAAAAGATCCTGCATGACGATCGTATCGCCTTCCATGCCCTGAACCTCAGAAACCTTGGTAACCTTTCGGGTGCCATCTTTTAAGCGCTCTTGATGAATAACTAAATCTATGGAAGACGCGACTTGTTCACGGATGGCTTTAAGCGGTAATTCCATACCAGCCATCATCACCATGGTCTCAATTCTTCGCAACACATCGCGTGGGCTGTTTGCATGGACGGTAGTCATGGAGCCATCATGCCCCGTGTTCATCGCCTGAAGCATATCCAAAGCTTCACCTCCGCGGCACTCACCCACAATAATACGGTCTGGGCGCATACGCAGGGCATTTATCAAGAGTTGGCGAATTGTGATCTCACCTTTATCTTCAATATTGGGTGGCCGTTTTTCGAGGCGAACAACATGAGGTTGATGCATCTGCAGCTCGGCTGTATCTTCAATAGTAATCACGCGTTCATCCTCTGGAATGAATGAGGAGAGCACGTTGAGAAACGTCGACTTACCTGTACCTGTTCCACCTGAAACCACAATATTAATCCTGGCTTCCACACAGCTCTTGAGAAAATTCGCCAATGCATACGAGATCGTGTTGTTTGCTATCAAATCCTGAATGGTGAAAGGCTTCGCGGCAAATTTACGGATAGTGAGCACCGGACCAATGAGAGAAAGTGGCGAAATAATGGCATTGACACGGTAACCACTTGGCAATCGGGCATCCACCATCGGGGAAGTCTCATCCACACGTCGACCAATGGGAGAGATAATACGATCAATTACGCGCATTAAATGGGTGTCATTCTCGAATCTAACATCAGTTAACTCAATCTTGCCAAAACGTTCAACATAGATTTGATCACATCCATTAACCATAATCTCTGTGATTTCCTCATCACTCAAAAGTGGTTCAAGTGGACCATATCCAGTAATATCAGCCAGGATCCAGTTAAGCATTCCCTTTCTGGTGGAGAGGTTATATAGCAGATTCTCTTCCGCCAAGACCTGGTTATAGATGTCTTCGATCTTCTCTCTTAACTTTTGTGGATCAAGATTTTCATTGTGACTATTATTGTTCAGCAGTACTTGCTGAACTTTGTCACGGACATCATAGAATTCCTTCTTGAGGTCAGAAAATTTTAGTTGCCCAACCGTATCGGTGGTATCTGTGGTCTTTTTTAGCGCTGGCCGATTTGTAAACATAGTTTTTCCTGTTGGCTTGTCTGAAAACTTCGACGAATTTTATTTTTGTATTGAAGGCACTCTCAACACTCTACCAAATGATATCACCATATTAGTGGGAAGTTCATTTGCTTTTATGACAGCATCCAGAGTGGAAAAATTCTCGTTAGCAAAAAGAGCCAGGCAAACACCAGAGCTCACTTCAACTTCAGAGAGAGTATATATTATGTCTACTTGCCCTAATAAATCCTGGAAAGTTGTAGATGCAGCTTGATAATCTCCTGCCGCTGCCAATTGTTCAGCCCCCCTGTACTTATTCTGGAGGTCTGAATTTGAGGCTATCTTTTCCTGGAAATTAATGGCGTTAAGAGCATACTGATAGTACGAAACTGCATTCTCATAGTCCCCCACTCTTCCGATTGAATCGCCAAGAAGAATTTGAACCTGGAATATCTTCAAGCGATTATCGCCATTCTCCCATGCAAGAATCTCCGCTTTTTCCAGAACTTCCCGGGCATCAAGATAAAGACCGGAATTGTAATGCTTCTTCCCTAACGCGTAGTACGCTTCATAAAGCAAGGCACTTGCATTGCCACCAGCAAAATGCTTATCTGCAGCTACCACCGTTTCAGCCTTAGCCACCGCTTCAACCCAATCCATATCAATAAAACTATCCAATGCCTCTTGGTAGGAATTAGCATTGTTATATTCTGCCTGCAATCCCGCATTGTCAGGATTTAGGTTCAATGCCTTTCCCAGGTAATAAACGGCTTGATTTACGGAACTGACTGTCTGATTTTTATCTGCAAGATTTGCCCTGGCAAGCTGCGTATATTTTTTTTCAAGCAGATCCCTGCTAATATTCTGCAAATTCTCCCGCTGACTGACAAACTCCTTATTTTGGGGAATAAGGGTCACTGCTTTACGATAATACTGTTCTGAAAGTGTTATGTCTTCTAAAGAAGTATTATCGTTTTGAAGCTTGCCGATAATGCTATTAAGGTAAGCAAATAACAACTGCTCTTTCATCGTTGTATTGTTCAACTGCTCGTCGAGCGCTAAGACACCTTCGTAAGCTTCAATGACCTTCCCCCATTCCTTGTTCTGATAAGCAGAATCGCCTGCCTTAAGGTATTCAGAAATTTTCTTTTCTTTTTCGATGGTAGCTATCCGTTGAGGGATATCCCACATACCAGGGCTTTCAGATTCAAGGAGTTTAAGCACTCTCAAGGCTTCATCCTTTTCGCCCTTATCAATCAAATCTGTAGCAGTTTTGTAATGAGCTTCAAATTCCAGAAGTTTATTCGTTTGTTCAATCAATTCCGGAAGATGCTGATAATCAGGATCAAGCGCCCTGATTTTTAATACAACCTGCAAAGCAGAAGATGGCTGCCCAGTTTGTAAAAGCTGTTCAGCCTGTAAATACAGCGAATCGAGCTGTGAATTTACATTCGAAGTGGGTTCCAGGGGTCTGTTCTTAAGGAAAATTAGAGAGGAAGCAAAAAATACAGCACCAATCCCGATAATTACGACCAGACCGAAAAGTATCAGCTTTAGCGTAACCTTGCCTTTGGCGAGCGTCTCTTTCTTCCAAATCGAAGCGGTCAAACTATTAACAGACCCCTTCATTTCGAGGTCTTCCCTGATCCTTCGAAGTTCAGGTTGTTCGGGGTACCGTAATTCGAGGCTTCCCATTAATTGTTCGCACTCGCTAAACTCCCCTTTTTGATAATGCTCAATCAATTTGAGGTATTCAGGATCACTTGAAAACTCAAATTTATCATTTGGAATATCTAATTCTTGAGAATCATTTATGTCGAAATCTTCAGTGGAATTCTGACTGGTTTTTTTCGAATTAGTCATCGGTTTACTTTCTGATTTGTCTTTATTTAAAAGCATTCATTATCACAGGAATGATTGGGACCAAGATAACCGCAAGAATGGCAGGAAATATCAACAACGCCATGGGGATGACCATCTTGCCAGGAAGTTTGTTGACATTTTCACGAACACGTTGTTGGCGCAGCATACGCATCTGCAGCGCCTGGCTCTGAAGCACTTCAGCATAACTCATACCAATTTTTTCTGCCTGGGTGATAATGGAAATGAACTGAGAAAGATCTTTCACATCCAAACGATTTCTCATATTCTTTAAAGCGTCCGAGCGGGTTTCACCGAGTTCCATTTCGCCGGTCACTCTCAAAAATTCCCTTCCAAGCTCGGTATCCCAATGCTGACTGATTTTTTGCAGGGACTGATCAAACCCCAAACCAGCGCTGGCACAAACTGAAAGCATGTCCAATACATCCGGCAGACCCCTTTCTATCTCCTCCTGCCTGGCGCGCATTTGCCTGTTCAGCCAGACAACAGGCAGTTCATAAAAAACAAAGATGCTCGCTACACCATACAGAAGATTGGTTGTGTTTATTGCGCTGATATCACGATTGAGAAAATAAGCAATACCAATGCCGCCAAGCAAAAAAAGGAATTGCAGCGAATAAAATTGCCGGGCGTGTAAATTTTTAGGATGACCAGCAATCTCCAGTTTGTGTTCTAATGCTGCAATGCTCTTTTCGGGTGTGAACCTTCCCAAAAAACCAAGAAATTTGTAAACCCAACTTTCAACAGTCCGGCTAAACAAAGATCCAGTTATCTCACGTCCGATAATTTGCTTTTCGAGAGGATTATTATCGACTTCTGGGATAGGTTCAATAACCTGCTCGAGACGAGCAGATAATCTGCTGCCACCTATCAACAACTTGGCGATGGCATAAAAAACAATTCCCAGGCCCAGAACAGCGATTACTGCTGTACCAAGAATTAGATATGGACTGGAATGGGCAAGAAAATCTATCATCAGTTACACCTTTGCTCTATACCTTAATATCGGTCATGCGGCGAAGCCAAAGATTGCCAATCAAAACCATAAGCAATGCCATGCCTAACCCTATTTGTGCAATCAGAGAAGTCTTAACAGGTTCAAAATAATCCCTTGAAATAACGTACAAGCCAATAGCGGCAAATATGGGCGTCAGCGTGAGTATGTTTGCGACTAAGCGGGAATATGAGGTTAGTGAACGGATCTCTGCCATAATCTGCATACGGCTGCGGATGGTACTTATTGTGGATTCCAGAACAACGGAAAGGTTGCCGCCGACTTGTGTATTAATGATGATAGCGGTTACCACAATATAAAGGTCGTCATTATCCATCCTCTTGGAGAGATTAGTAAGTGCGTTTTCCAGAGTTAAGCCCAGGCGAACTTCTCGTATGACCCGGGAAAACTCCTCTGAAGCTGGAGCTTGGATCTCGTTGACAGCCAGATCTAAAGCCTGCATTAGACCATAACCCGCCTGTACTGCGCCTTTAATCAGAATCAATACGTCCAATAACTGGTTGGAAAACTTACGTTGACGATTGCTTATGGCGAGATCTAATATTATCGGCGGCAACATCAGCGCAAGAGTAGCCAGGAACAAGCCGCCTAATATACTTCCGGTAATGAACAGACCCAAGATAAAGGCGAGAATAGTCCCCACATATCTTGACAGGATGAATTCAGTATCAGTGATTGGCCAATACGCACTGGAAAGCTTTTGTCGCGTTTTTTCGGAAGATATTCTGGCTAGAGACTTGTTTAGCTTTTCTCGAAAACCGGAATTCAGAAGGTTTTCTAATCGGTCTGCCTTTTTTCCAGTCTCTGCTGTCTGGCTGCTATCACTTGATGTGACAAAACGCGATACACGCTCTTTTTCTTTTGACAATCCAAGGTATCTGGAAATCCATTTGACAATGAGGTATAGCCCCATCGTGCTCACTATCAGGATTGCCAATAGAACCAACAAGACAGTGCGTTGTTCCATTACATGACTCCTTGATTGCGTTTCTTAGTAGACAAAGAATCTTTTAACACGTTTACCTGATCCATTAACAGGTTTTTGACTTTCCTGGGTATCAATACTCTCATAAGTCTTAA
>DJGU01000105.1 GCA_002432795.1 Anaerolineaceae bacterium UBA5838 | reverse complement strand
TAGATATTCGCATTAGATATTTTTGACAGATATCTTGACAAGATATTTTTGGCTAGTAAAAGGTTGCCGATCTGCAGGGTAATCCGCTGATGGGAATTTTGCACCTAATCCTACTCCCAGGATGGCGGAGTTTTTCCACTTTTTACAGCGATTTTTGATAGCGTAAGAACGGATTTTGACTGTAAAAAGTGGTTAAAGCGTTATCGCGAGGGTGGAGAACGCGGCTTGTCCAGCCTGACCTGTGAAGGTGGCCCCAGCCGTAATCTTGGTATATGCGACTGTTGGCGGAGGGAGACAAGCCCCCTCCGTACGGTATTTGCACCATGTGCACTAATTGCAACGTTTTTTGATAGGGCAAGATCATTGTTTGACTGCAAACGGATTTTGTATGTTAAGATGCGGGAGATTAACTTACCGGTATATTATAGCACATAAGTTCTAACTTCCAAACCGCGACCTGTGCCCACCGTAGACGGACGGGATCCACTTTATTCCTCTGTTGGGGGATGCGTGGAGCATGGCGAAAGCCTGGAATAGGCAGCAATTCGAAAAGTTTGGGAGGAAATGAGCTGGAAGTTTGAGGTAGAGTAGAGCGCCTGGTGTTCATTCATGAAAACTTTTTCCAAGGAAAGGTGGGATTCTTGACGGACTGAACTGCCGTGAATTGGCGTTCTACTTCCTGATGAAATGCGATCCTAGCTATGTCATCACATCAAACAGCAAGGCACTGTTTGATGTACCAGAACATCCGGAATGGCTCATGATATCTAAATTGAACGAAATGGAGATGCAGGAATATCCAACATTTTTTGCAGCCGAATTATCAAATCTACCTTTGCATGCAAAACACATCGTGATGTACGAATCTGACTTTTGATTTATCAGCGCACCTTATTCAACGAAATAGCTGGACTTCCTCGTTGATAATGCTTGCGATAATGATACTTATCATAACCTAAAAGTATTTTTTACAGATTTGATACCCACCCACCGATTTAGCGCTGAAAAAAATCCAATTATCCGGCTGTCACTTTGTAGATTGTTTCAGCGCATTCCACGCGCCGACCCAGGGTTCACGAATCCGATTTTTCTCTGCAATCTTCACCTTGCTAAAACGCTGCCCCACTGAAATGGCTTCTGTCGCGATCTCTGCCCAGTTTTGTGCCAAAACCGCAGCTTTCAGCCGCGCGTGGCTGCCTTCGATCCAAGCCCATTCCTGACGGAACTGATCCGCCTTCACCCAGTAATCGCGCTTTTCCCAGGCT
Source organism: Anaerolineaceae bacterium UBA5838 (assembly GCA_002432795.1). Lineage (GTDB taxonomy): Bacteria > Chloroflexota > Anaerolineae > Anaerolineales > Anaerolineaceae > Mesolinea. The sequence goes on along the minus strand of DJGU01000105.1, from coordinate 9,079 downwards.
AAAACAGCCGCATCAATGGTTTCATTGATCTTTTCCAGCGCCAGGACAATGTAAGCTGCCATATCCAGGCTCTTTTCGTCCGGACTGCCCTGCTGCATCAGCATGCGGATCGCCAGAACGATCGAGCGCGCCAATCGATTACGAAGCGTGGTACCGCTTTCAGTTGTCTTTATCGCCATAAGTCACCTATATTTCAAAAATCAGACGCTATTATACCCAACTCCCCCGCCCCATCCGACATTGCTGCAAAAAAGGATGTATAAACATTGTATAAAGTCCTAAAAATTATTCACAGATTTTCATGCGAAATTTGCCATTTTGCCCTTCCGAAAATCCTAATTTCACGCTATAATCTCTTCAAATTGAATACTTATCATTAGAGGCGCGGCGGATTGTGTAGGGACTTCGCGGTTATCCCGGGACTGGGAGAAGAAACGAATTATCCGTCGCCGAAGGGTAAAAAGAGAGTCCTCTCTTTAGCCTTGGTGAGCCTAACGAAGGTCGGCCACTGTCATGCACTTGCATGGAGCGCTATGTGTCTTTATCAGCACATAGCGTTTTAATTATTAGGAGAATGCGATGGACGAAGTAGTAATCAGACTGAGAATCGGAGCGGAAAACGCTCACTACGGCGGCGGGCTCGTGGACGGAGCTTACCTCACCAAATTGTTTGGGGACGTGGCGACTGAATTGCTGATCCGGCGCGACGGCGACGAAGGTCTCTTCAGAGCTTACGATAACATCGAATTCCTTGCGCCTGTTTATGCTGGTGACTTCATCGAAGCCAAAGGCTGGATCACAAGCGAAGGCAACACCTCGCGCAAGATGGTTTTTGAAGCCTGGAAGGTTATTGCCCCTCGCCCGGATCTCTCGGATTCAGCAGCTGAAGTGCTGACTGAATCCGTGCTGGTTTGCCGCGCGAGTGGCACCTGTGTGACCCCAAAAAACAAGCAGCGTCTGGGATAATCTCAGGCGAAATTACCCAAGGAGAGAGACATGAGTGCACACAAGGTTATCATCACTGCCGCAATCAGCGGTGCTGAAGTGACCCAGGAAATGAACCCCGCTGTCCCCTACACGGTCGATCAGTATGTCCGCGAGGCGAAACTCGCCCACGAAGCCGGCGCTGCCATCATCCACCTGCATGCCCGCTTCGATGACGGCACCCCCACCCAGGACCGCGAACGCTTCAAGGTAATCATCGATGCCATCCAGGAGGCATGCCCGGACGTTATCATCCAGCCTTCCACAGGCGGCGCAACCGGCATGACGGCCGAAGAACGCCTGCAGCCAACTGAACTGAACCCCGAAATGGCAAGCCTGGACTGCGGAACGATGAATTTTGGTGGTGACGAAATCTTCGTTAACACGGAAAATATGATCATTGAATTTGCTGCCCGCATGAACGAACGCGGGATCAAACCCGAGCTGGAATGTTTCGACAAGAGCCATGTTGATATGGCACTGCGTCTTGTCCGCAAGGGTCACCTTAAGCCGCCTCTGCATTTCAACTTCGTTCTTGGTGTCAATGGCGGCGCGACAGGCACCCCGCGAGATTTGCTTTTCCTCAAAGAATCGCTGCCTGAAGGCGCAACCTTCACCGTGACTGGAATTGGCCGCTGTCAATTGGATATGAACGTGATGGGGATGCTTTTGGGCGGACACGTCCGCGTGGGTTTTGAGGATAATCTGAAATACAACCGCGAACGCAATGCCGTTTCCAATGCTGAATTTGTTGAACGCATCGTCCGCATAGCAAAAGAACTGAATTTGGAAATCGCCACGCCGGCAGAAGCCCGCCTGATTTTGGGCATGCCAGAGCGTGTAAATTAGTCTAATTAATCTACGGAGGAAAAGTTTTATGGCAATGGGAAATAAGTATGGCGCACACCGCGTGATCGAGCCTAAAGGACTGCTACCGCAGGCTGCGCAAAAAATCGACAACACGATGGAGATCTACGACAACGAAATTCTGATTGATGTCTCAGCTTTAAACATCGATTCTGCCAGTTTCAGGCAGCTTTGGACCGCATCCGAGCAGAACGAGGATCGCCTGAAAGAGATGATTTTGGGAATTGTCAGTGAACGCGGCAAGATGCAAAACCCGGTCACTGGCTCTGGCGGCATGCTGATGGGCAGCATCGCAAAAATCGGCTCAGCCTTGCAGGATCGCAAGGATATCGAAGTTGGCGATCGGATTGCCTCCCTTGTTTCTCTTTCTCTCACGCCTCTCCACATCGAAGAAATCCTGGCGGTTCATCCTGAGACCGACCGTGTGGATATCAGAGGGCAAGCCATTCTCTTTGAGAGCGGCATTTACGCCAAACTTCCAGACGACATGCCCGAAGCCCTCGCCCTGGCAGCCCTCGATGTTGCCGGCGCGCCCGCGCAAACAGCAAACATTGTCAAACCAGGTGACTCAGTGCTGATCCTCGGCGCAGGCGGCAAGAGCGGCATGCTCTGCGGCTATGAAGCAATGAAACGCGTGGGTCCCTACGGCAACGTTGTGGGCATGAGCCGCAATAATCGATACGAAAGAATCCTGCTGGACAATCACTTTGTTCACAAATATTTCGTTGCCAATGCTGCCAACCCGGTGGAAGTACTCGAGAAAGCCCTTGAATGCAATCATGGCAAAGAATATGACGTTGCTATCAACGTGGTCAACATTCACGGCACTGAAATGTCGACTATTCTCCCCGTTCGCGATGGAGGCCTGGTTTACTTCTTCAGCATGGCCACCAGCTTCACACGTGCCGCCCTGGGCGCTGAAGGCATCGGCAAAGACGTCACGATGATTATCGGCAACGGCTACACCCGCAATCATGCCGAATTCACCCTGCAGGTACTGCGCGAATCGAAGGCACTGCGTGAGATCTTTGAGAAAAGCTACCTTTAAAACAGAACCTAAAGACTGCGGGAAATCTGCAGCCTCTTTCAGAAACGAAGGAGTTAAGCGATGAAAGCTGAAGAAAAATATATCAACACGAGCGGCGAAGAAAGGCGAAAAAAGCTCTTCCCGGACGTGCCGGACGAACAGTGGAATGACTGGCACTGGCAGGTCTCCCATCGCATTTCGGATGTTGACACCTTGAAAAAGTATCTGCCTCTCACTGCCGAAGAGGAACAAGGCGCAAGAAAAGCGCTTGAACACTTCAGAATGGCGATCACTCCTTATTACTTAAGTCTGATCGACCCGAACGACCCTCACGACCCGGTAAGAAGGCAGGCTGTGCCGACCGGCGATGAAGCCTATCGCAGCCCGGAAGATCTGGTGGATCCTCTCGAAGAAGATGGGGACTCCCCTGTTCCGGGGCTCACTCACCGCTACCCTGACCGTGTGCTGTTCCTCATCACCGATCAATGTGCCATGTATTGCCGGCACTGCACGCGTCGTCGGTTGGCTGGTCAGAAAGATGGCGCCCGCACACGCGCGCAGATTGATGCAGGCATCGACTACATCCGCAATACTCCGGCTGTGCGGGATGTGCTGCTTTCGGGCGGGGATGCGCTGCTGATGAGCGACGAGCGCCTGGAATACATCCTCTCCAGTCTGCGAGCCATTGATCATGTGGAAATCATTCGCATTGGCTCACGCACGCCAGTGGTTCTGCCTCAACGCATCACTCCTGAGTTGTGTGAAATGATTCGAAAGTACCACCCTGTCTGGCTAAATACCCATTTCAATCACGCGAATGAAATCACACCGGATTCCAAACGTGCTACTGCCAGGCTCGCTGATGCAGGCGTGCCGATAGGCAACCAATCCGTCCTCTTGCGTGGGGTAAACGATTGTGTGCATGTGATGCGCAAACTGGTAAACGGTTTGGCATACATCCGTGTACGTCCATACTACCTTTATCAATGCGATCTCTCCCTCGGTCTTTCACATTTCCGCACACCGGTTGCCAAGGGGCTGGAGATCATTGAAGGTTTGCGAGGCCATACATCCGGCTTCTGCGTGCCGACCTACGTGGTGGACGCGCCAGGCGGTGGAGGCAAGATCCCGGTTATGCCCAATTATCTCATTTCCCAAAGCCCCGATCATATCGTTCTGCGCAACTTTGAAGGCGTGATCACTACCTACAAGGAACCGGATGACTACAAAAACAAGTGCAATTGCCCGGTGTGTAGAGGAGAAGAGAAGGTTGATTTGATTGGAGTTGCCGGCTTGCTGGCTGGTCAGCAAATGACCCTTGAACCAACTGGTTTACTTCGAAATCGAAGGAAGCATAAGGGATAGACGGCGGTTTGTATGGACGCGTTTGCGGCAGGATCAAGCATTGATCTGCTCCAGCTGACAGGTTTAGAGGACCTGAAATCGCTGGCTATCATTGGGCTGTCGAAAAATGCAGGAAAAACGACTTGCCTTAACCACATCGCTGCAGCCTGGCAAGAATCCGGTCAAACACGACCCCTGGCGCTCACTTCGATCGGCAGAGATGGCGAATCGGAAGATGTTCTGAGTGGATACGAAAAGCCGCGTATCTATGTTCCTGCTGGCACGCTCATAGCTTCTGCTGAAGGCGCTTTGAGGCACAGCGATGCCCTGCTCGAAATTCTGGAGCTTAGCGGCATCAGAACAGCCTTGGGTGAGGTAATTGTCTGCCGGGCGCTTAGCGACGGCTACGTGGAATTAGCAGGACCCAGTGTGACAGATGAAATCAGCAATGTTGAAAGTTTGATGCGTCAGCACGAACCGCAATGTCTTTTCATCAATGATGGTGCTCTGTCGCGCCGTTCACAAGCCGGCTCGGGAATGAGCGAGGCAGTTATCTTGTGCGTCAGCGGCGAGACCTCCACAGACCCTGAAATCCTGGCTGAGGTGACCAATTTCGCGCTGAACTTACTCCAGACGCCAACCCTACCGGAAGCTACTGCAAACATACTTGCTCAGGCAATCAACACGCATCCAAAAAAACGCACGATCATGCTAAATGGCAAACTCCCAAACTTTAGCGTTTCCACACTTGATACTCCTTTGCTGGTTGGATACGGGAAGGATATTGCCAACGCTTTACTGCCTGACACACGTTTTCTCTATATGCGAGGAGCAATGACGGATCAGGTGCTTCAGGAATTATTGAGTGAGTCAAACTTTGCCAATTTGACACTTGTTGTCGAAGACGGCACCCGCTTATTCATCGAACCGGGCATTGTAAAAAAGCTGCGCGACCGCAAAGTTGATCTTGCGGTGCGCAACCTGTTGGATGTGCGCTTGGTTTGCCTCAATCCCACCCGTGCTGATGGACAATGCCTTGATGCGCAGCCTTACCTTGCGGAAATGCGCAAAAAACTGCAAATTCCCGTAGTCGATCTGGGTCCCAGGAATGTGTGAGTCTGCTATGCATACTTCAGTCATCATTTCCCCAGAATTATTAGACGATTTAGGACTGCACAAAGTCCTGGAGGCTTGCCGCTGTCGGTCGCCCCAGGGAAATACACTGAAGAATGCGCTTCAGCTCTTCACAAACGAGTCCAGGGAGGCGTTGCGGGAAGAGCTTGGCGCTATTGATCGCCTGCTTCCATTAGTCAGGGCAAACGATCCTGAAATTATCGAAGCGCAAACATACCTTTCACGCCTGCGCGAGCTGCGCGGCACTCTCGCAAGGCTCGAGAAAGCCGGTTTGCTGAATGATACCGAATTTTTCGAGCTTAAAAGCGCTTTATCAATTTTTGATCGCCTTGGCAAGATGAAAAACCTGCTTGCGGCTGCGGGGGTTGACTTTGAAGACACCAAACCAGCCGCAGCATTGCTTGACCCAGCCGGCACAGGCAACCCCGCTTTTCATATCTACAGCGATTATTCTGCAGAGCTTAGCGAAATCAGAGCAAAGAAAAATGAGCTGGAAAGAGAAATCAGGCAAGCAACTGGACCCCAACGCAAGACCTTGTTGACTCAACGCGCCCTGATAACCTCGCAGGAAGATTGGGAAGAGGAAAGAATTCGGCGTCAACTTGGCGATAAACTGGCTGAATGGCTGCCTCAGTTGCGCTCCAATGTGAATGCTTGCGCCCTGCTCGATTTTCGGCTCGCGAAAGCCCGGATGGCTTTCAAATGGGATGGTTGTCTGCCAGATCTGGTTAAGCCTCAGCAACCTGCAATCTTACACAACGCAATACATCCGCTGATCGCTGAAATACTGGATAAACAGGGGTTGTCATTCACTCCAATATCGATCGAATTACAGCAAGGCGCAACCGTTCTGAGCGGAGCCAACATGGGCGGAAAGAGCGTAGCCTTGAAAACCATCTTCTTAGCCTTGCTCATGACCCAACTGGGATATTTCCCGTTTTGTAAGAGCCTGCAAACGCCATTATTTGACTTCTTTGCTTTCGAATCCAGCCGTGAGGGCGATCTTCATCGAGGTCTTTCCTCTTTTGGTCTTGAGGCAGTCCAGATTCGCAATCACTACCGCAAAAGTCAAACCCAAAGAGGTTTGATCCTGATGGATGAACCCTGCCGGGGAACAAATCCTTCTGAGGCGAGGGCCATCGTGCAAGCGCTTTGCAACACCTATGGCATTTCTGATAGCACTTTTTTGATCGCCACTCACTATCACGTTAAACCTGCACCTGGAATAAGGTTTTACCAGGTGCGCGGCATCAACCCGGATGCCCTGGCGGAATTGCCAGTCTTTCAATATGCGGATTCAAAAACGACTGGAATAGAAGAGGATTTAGCTGATGGATTGTCAAAAACAGGTGTAAATATCAACCATGAGGATCTGGCTCGCGTCAGGAGAATTCAAAAATTAATGGATTATCAGCTCGAAGAGATTGATGGTGTTCATCAAACCCCTTCAGGAGCGATTAAAATTGCTGAGCTGCTTGGTGTAGACGAGGCATTGCTGCGGGAAATGAGAGCAGCCCGGCAGGAGGAATAATGGCAACACTTAGAATCGATTGGGAAAAGGTTAACCTGGCTCGAGAAGCTGCAAGGCAGATCGCTGAGGACGTCCATGCCTACACCCAACAATTTACCACCACCACGATAGAGCGTTCAATTTGCCGCCTTTTTGGTGTTGACGGGGTCGACGCGATGGGAATACCTTTGCCGAATGTGATCGTGGATCACATCGCTTCCCGCCAGCTGCTTGGGTTCGGGGCAGCCTACTGGTTGGGACAGGCAGCCATATCGCTTGGCAAAGAACCACAGGAATTAGCTGAAGCAGTAGCCCAGGGTGAGCTGGATCTTACCCAGACAGAACCAGTAGACCTTTTTGAAATCCAGCTTTGGGCTGAGAAAAAGGCCGAAGAAGCGCTTGCAAAAATTCATCACAATCGCCTTATCCGTGAAGAAAAACTATCCGAATTTGGGGACCATTCCGGACCGTTGATCTACGTCATTGTTGCCACAGGAAACATCCATGAGGATATCGTCCAGGCCAGGGCTGCTGCCTTGCAAGGCGCGGATGTGATAGCGGTCATTCGCACGACCGGGCAAAGCCTGCTCGACTACGTGCCCTATGGCGCGACGACCGAGGGCTTCGGCGGTACTATGGCAACCCAGGAGAACTTCCGCCTCATGCGAACCGCGTTGGATGAGGTTGGCGCCGAGTTAAAGCGCTATATCCGCCTGTGCAACTACTGCTCGGGTCTGTGCATGCCTGAAATCGCGGTTATGGGCGCATTAGAGCGCCTGGACGTGATGCTCAATGATGCTCTTTATGGCATCCTCTTCCGCGACATCAATATGCAGCGTACGCTGATCGACCAGGAGTTCTCTCGCCTGATCAACGCCGCCGCGGGAATCATCATCAATACCGGTGAGGACAACTACCTGACAACCTCCGATGCCTATGAAGAAGCGCACACCGTGCTGGCATCTCAGCTCATCAACGAGCAATTTGCCCTGAAAGCTGGTCTGCCTGAAGAGCAAATGGGTCTTGGGCATGCCTTTGAGATGAATCCCGAGCTTAAAAACGCTTTTCTCTATGAGTTGGCCCAGGCACAGCTTGCCAGGCAAATTTTTCCCAACGCCCCACTAAAATATATGCCGCCTACCAAGTTCAAAACTGGCAACATTTTTAAAGGTCACGTTCAGGACGCGCTTTTTAATATCGTGACCGTTATCAGTGATCAACGGATACAGTTGCTTGGGATGCTCACGGAAGCCATCCACACTCCCTTCCTGGCAGACCGAGCCCTGGCAATTGAGAACGCGCGCTATATCGCCACCAGTTTTGCGGATTTTGGAAAAGAAATTGAGTTCCGCGAGGGCGGAATTATGGAGCAACGCGCTGCTACTGTGCTTGATGCGGCACTTGATCTGCTGCAAAACATTCGGCGTGACGGTTTATTCAGGGCTATTGAGGATGGGGTTCTGGCAGGTGTCAGGCGTCCATTTGAAGGAGGTAAAGGTCTTTCTGGCGTAGTTGTCAAAGAGGATCGATACTTTAATCCATTTATTCCCCTGCTGCAGGAAGAATCAAAGGCTGGGTCCGAACGCTATCATCACGCCAAAGCAGCGCTTGAGGAGGGCAAAAATGAGTAGTGGACGCTATTCAGTGACAAAAACTGATTTCGACAAGACCCTGGACCTGACTCGCCTCAAGCCCTATGGTGACACAATGAATGACGGCAAGGTCCAGGTTTCTTTCACTCTGCCAGTGCCCGACAGCGAAAATGCAGTCGAGGCAGCCAGACAATTAGCGCTCAATATGGGTATCATGGAACCTACAGTTGCTCACCACGCCCCCCTGGACAAGTCGTTTAGCTTCTTTGTGATCTACGGAAGTTTAAGTCATTCAATAGACTACACGCAGATACATGTAAATATCATGGATGTCAGCACGATGAGCATGGATGAGACGGATCAGTTTATCCAGCAAAATTTTGGACGTAAGATAAGAGTGATTGGTGCCAGCACCGGAACCGACGCCCATACAGTCGGAATTGACGCTATCATGAACATGAAAGGCTATGCTGGTCACTACGGACTTGAGCGATATAAGATGATCGAAGCACTCAATCTTGGCAGCCAGGTAACCAATGAGGAATTTATCCGTAAAGCGGTAGAATTTGACGCGGATGTATTATTAGTCTCTCAGACCGTCACTCAAAAGAACGTTCACGT
>DJGU01000113.1:5959-7071 GCA_002432795.1 Anaerolineaceae bacterium UBA5838 | reverse complement strand
TTACATGTCAGGAATATCTTGCTCCAAAATTTGCAAATAAGTTATAATATCGCTATGGGAGTCAAAAGCTCCAAAAATCTGGGCGAAATGCTACTATCCAAAACTAAAGACCACTTTCTGTTATTTGTGATTGATCGTATTAGGATCAGCAGCATTAGCCAAAATATAATCTAAGGAGAAGAAATGAAAAAATCAAAACTTTTGTTTACCCTCGCAGGTCTTTTGATCATCGCGAGCATGGTACTGGGCGCATGTGCGCCACAGGCCGCGCAACCAGCTGACGAAGGTCTGGCTGTGGGTATTGTGCTCCCCACCAAGGACGAACCCCGCTGGATTCAGGACGAAACCCGCTTCAAGGACGCGCTGACCGAGCAAGGCTACGGTGTCGAAATTCTGTTTAGCCAGGGCGATCCTGCTAAAGAGAAACAAAACGTTGAAACCCTGATTTCAAAGGGCATCAAAGTTTTAATCATCTGCCCCCATGACGGAACTGCTGCCGCTGCCGCTGCTGAAGCTGCCCGTGCCGCCGGTGTGAAAGTGATCTCTTATGATCGCTTGATCCTTGACACCGATGCTGTCGATTATTATGTGACCTTTGATTCCGTGGCAGTTGGCGCTGCCCAGGCACAGTACCTGGTGGACAATGCTGCCGGAACTGGTCTGCCCCTGTATCTGTATGCTGGTGCTTCCTCAGACAACAACGCCTTCCTCTTCTTTGAGGGCGCCTGGAACGTTTTGCAGCCCAAGATCGCTGATGGTACCTTTGTGATCAAGAACTCACCTGAAGCTGTTGCCCTGCAAGACAAAGCCACTCTGACCCGTGATGAAATGGGCAAGATCCTCGGTCAGATCACGACCAACTGGGATTTCAATGTGGCGAAGAACCTGGCAGAAGCCAACCTGACCGCTGCTACCGCCGCCGATAAGGGCGAAGTCTTTATCCTTGCACCAAACGATGGTACCGCCCGTGCGATCGCTGACGCTTTCGCCGCCGATACCGATGTGACCAAGTACTATGTCACTGGTCAGGATGCAGAAAAAGCCTCTGTCCAGTACATCATCGATGGCAAGCAGTCTATGACCGTGCTGAAGGATGTTCGCACCCTCGTTGC
>DJGU01000113.1:2441-5900 GCA_002432795.1 Anaerolineaceae bacterium UBA5838 | reverse complement strand
AACAATGTCATTGAGGTGCCTGCCAAGCCATCGGCTGTGGTCACCGTAACCAAGGACAACGTAAAAGCCGCTATCGTCGACTCCGGTTACTATCCGGCCAGCGACTTCACTGGTTTAGAGTAGTTTAATTTGCAGTATCGAAGCAGTGACTGGGTAACCAGTCACTGCTCTTATCCAAAGTAGTTTTGCAGGAGACGCCAATGGAGACACCCATTCTTGAAATGAAATCCATTACCAAGGAATTCCCTGGAGTGAAGGCGTTAGATAATGTGACCTTTAGCGTACGTAAGGGTGAAGTGCACTGCCTCGTGGGGGAAAATGGTGCAGGAAAATCTACCTTGATGAAAGTACTGAGCGGAGTGCACGCCTTCGGCACTTATACCGGTGATATTTTTGTTGAAGGAGAACTGCAAAAATTCAACGGCATTCGCGATAGTGAACGCGCGGGGATTGCGATTATCTACCAGGAACTGGCATTAATACCGGAACTATCTGTTTATGAAAATATTTTCCTGGGGAACGAAGTTAGCAATGGCATTGTGATCGATTCGAACGAGTCGATTTCCCAGGCTATTGATATTTTAAAAAAGGTGGGTTTGGATGTAAATCCTCTCACAAAAATCAAGAACCTCGGGGTTGGCAAGCAACAATTGGTTGAAATTGCCAAAGCCTTGAAAAAAGAAGTCAGGATTTTGATCCTGGATGAACCAACTGCTGCGCTGAATGAAACCGACAGCGACAACCTTCTGCAACTGATCCGCGGTCTGAAAGAACAGGGTGTGACCTGCATTCTCATCTCGCACAAATTGCGCGAAGTGATGGAGATTGCCGATACCATTACCGTCTTAAGGGACGGTAAGACGGTCACTACCCTGGATGTCGAAGCAGACAAGGTTAATGAACCTGTCCTGATCAAGCACATGGTTGGTCGGTCGATCGATAACATTTTCCCGAAGCGGGAGAATGTAAACATTGGCGAGGAAGTACTCAGACTTGAAGACTGGAGCGCGTTTTCCTATGCCCTCGGCAGGGACATCCTTAAGAATGTTAACATCAGCGTGCATGCCGGAGAGATTGTTGGGATCGCCGGTTTGATGGGATCCGGACGTACGGAACTGGCAAAAAGTATTTTTGGCAACCCGGACCACTATCGTTTGAGTGGAAAAGTATTTATACACGGAAAAGAGCAGAAATTCCGCAGCCCTCATGACGCGATCAAGTCATCTATGGCGTATGTTACCGAGGATCGCAAAGGCAATGGTTTGATTCTTATTGACGATGTTAAGCACAATATCAGCCTGGCAAACCTCAAGGAAATTACTACTGGCGGCGTGATCAATGAAAATGAGGAGATCCTCATTGCAAATAAGTACCGCTCAGAACTCAATATCAAGACACCTACCATTCAGCAAAAGGTGCGTAATCTGAGCGGTGGGAACCAGCAAAAAGTGTCGTTGGGCAAATGGTTGTTTGTAAAACCCGGGATCATGATCCTGGATGAACCTACCCGCGGAATTGATGTTGGTGCTAAATATGAGATCTATACGATCATGAATTCATTGGTGGAGCAGGGAATGAGCATCATCATGATCTCATCCGAACTACCAGAGGTCCTCGGCATGAGCGACCGTATTTATGTCATGTCTGCAGGGAAAATTAACGGTGAGATGCCTGTTGAAGATGCTTCGCAGGAAGGCATCATGGCATTGGCAGTGGATTATTAGGAGACGTCAATGGAAGATCTAAAAGTAAAATCAAATCAAGCACACCTATCGAAGAGCCTGCTGGATATCATGAAAACTAATATCAGCGAGTACTTTATGTTCATTGCGCTGATCGTTATCATGATCTTCTTTACTATCACAACTGACGGTGTCTTTATCTCCTCCAGGAATATCAGCAACCTGATTAACCAAATGGGCTATATCGCGGTTCTGGCGGTTGGTATGACCCTCATTATCGTCATCCGTCATATTGAGCTCTCAGTTGGTTATCTGGCTGGTTTTCTGGGTGCGTTCTCAGCGATCGCGTTGACATTCTGGGGTTGGCCTATCTATGCGGTTATCCCTGCGGTGATGATCCTGGGCATCCTGGCAGGCTTGCTGACTGCCACACCAGTTGCCAAACTTGGTGTGCCAGCCTTCGTCTCTACAATGGCTGCTGGTCTGATCTTTAGAGGAGCCTTGCTGCTGGTCACCATGGGCACTGGTACGATTGTGATCAGGGATCCGGTCTTTAATGCCATTGGCAATGGTTATATCCCGGATATCCCACTGGGAGGATTTCTGCCCGGAAAGCATAAGTTGACCCTGATCATCGGATTGATTGGAATCATTCTGTCCATTTTGTCCGCCATCAAGAGCAGGCGAACAAAACTTTCGTATAATTTCCAGGTTCCCAGTTTTGGTCTGTTCATTGCGCAACTTGTGCTGATTTCGGGATTGATCGGGTACATTTCCTGGATCCTCTCCGGTTATAACGGCATCTCCTGGAGCTTGGTGATCTTGCTGTTGGTAGTGGCGGTTTTCCAATTTATCACCACCAAGACACCACTTGGGCGCCACATTTACGCTGTAGGTGGTAATCCTGAAGCTGCGGAACTCAGCGGTATCAGTGTTTCGAAAATCACTTACATCGTTTTTGCTGCGATGGGCTTGCTCTCATCTCTTTCGGGTATCATGTATGCATCCCGTTTGCGTTCCGCAACCACAACTGCCGGCTTGGGTTTTGAGACCGACGCGATTGCGGCTGCCTTTGTTGGCGGTGTATCCGCGGCTGGCGGCGTGGGCACGATCACTGGTTCGATCATCGGTGCGCTGGTAATGATGTCGCTGACCAGTGGAATGAACTTGATGAACATTGATATTTCGATTCAGTACATTGTCCGCGGTGCGGTACTTGTTCTGGCGGTAGTTTTTGACCGCATTACCCGCCGAAATCAGTAAGATTCACAAATCTCCAAAGCAAAAGGAGATGGAAAACCATCTCCTTTGTTTTTTAAGTCAATATCTTCTGGTTCTTAATGGCAGTAAAAAGCACCTGTGTCAATTCCCTGCAACACCCTTGTGGAGAAAAGGCCTGCCTTTTCCTCCTCGCATTCCTTGTAGGGAAAAGGCCTGCCTTTTCCTCTTCGTAAGCCTTGTAGACAAAACGCACACATGCCCTTGAATCAGGGTGTGCATTAACCTCCCCCATTGGCCATCTACTCCAACTTGGTTGAGGCAGGCCTCAACCCTACGCCTACCTTCCTTTAAGATGCTCATGCCCTCGTTTGAGGTTCAGGGAAATAATCGTCCAGGTTGAGGGCTTCGAGGCTGGGAATGATGGCGGTGGCTAGCGAGAAATCCTGACCGAGAGTGACCTCATTGGGCACTGCGATCACGCGGATACCGGCACGGTGGGACGCCACAACGCCGTTGTTTGAATCTTCGAGGACTAGCGCATTTTGCGGGGCAACGT
>DJGU01000113.1:1494-2408 GCA_002432795.1 Anaerolineaceae bacterium UBA5838 | reverse complement strand
GTCTGCTGTCACAATTGTGTCAAAGCGATCGAAAATGCCCAGCCGTTTCAAATGCCCGTGGACCCAATCCTGTTCAGAACTGGAGCCTACTGCCAGCAGGAATCCCCTTTTCGCGGCTTCATCCAAGACTTGCAAAACACCTGGCAAGGCTTCTTCATGCTGAATGGTCTGGAGAGCTTCACGCTCCACCGCCAGGCGCAAATCCCGGGCTGTAACACCATTGTTGAGGTGAGCAGCCAACTCTTCGTGGGGTCGGTATCCGTTCACAACATGATGGGCACCGACCAGGTTTTGGTATCCTGCCATGTCAAAAGCCAAACCCTCCCTGGCGAACTCACGCTTCCAGATCTGGCAATAGACTGCTTCAGTTTCAATAATCAGGCCATCCAAATCGAAAATGATGGCCTGATTCTCATAATTTAGAGGTGTGTTAGGCAAAAATCTTACCTCCGCACGGAGCCAGTGCCCCAATATCCACTGCGAAGGGGGGTGATGTCTTCAATCGTGATAAATGCTGCGGGGTCCACTCCCAAAGTGCATTTCTCAACAGCAGGGACGTCTTTCCGCCGAACGGTCAGGTCACAAAGTGAGACTGCTCCGTTCCTCCCGCGGGCTGGGATCTCTGTCACGGCATAATCCATTTGTCGCAAGGCTTCAGCGACAGCAAAACCATGCTCCTTGGTGATGATCTTGATATGAGAGAAACCAATGGCAAGCCGCTTTTCGATTGCCATCCCAACCACATTGCCCGTGGCAAAGCCGGCAGCATATCCAACCACGTAGAGCACATTCGTGAGATCGTTCAGCACTGCTCCCATGGTGACCACAAAGAGGATTGACTCAATGAAGCCAAGCACCCATGCAACCCCCTGTTTTCCGCGCATGGTGAGCATGAAGCGCAGGGTGTCCATGGA
>DJGU01000113.1:259-1405 GCA_002432795.1 Anaerolineaceae bacterium UBA5838 | reverse complement strand
ATCGTCTGCGTACTCTTTGACCATGCGAGTCATGGAAAATTGCGGTGAGATCGTGCGAATGCACTCTTTGATCCGCTGAATCCAATCCCCAGGCAAGCCGTCTGCTGAACGTTTGGTGTAGTAGAGCGGCACAATTTCTTCTTCGAGGGTGTCGTATAAGCTGTTGGCATCAGCCTCATCCTGCTGATCCAGGTTATCGTAGTGCGTGTCATCACCAATCGCCCAGCCGTTGTTCCCGTTGTAACCTTCAGCCCACCAGCCATCCAACACCGAGAAGTTGAGTGTGCCGTTCATGGCAGCTTTCATGCCGCTGGTGCCGGAGGCTTCACGCGGGCGGCGAGGGGTGTTGAGCCAGATGTCAACGCCCTGCACCAGGTAGCGTGCCATGTCCATATCGTAATCATCCAGGAATACAAGGCGTCCGCCATTGCGAGCGTCTTTGACTTTGCGGTAGACCTCCTGGATCAGGAGTTTTCCGGGTTCATCAGCCGGATGCGCTTTGCCGGCAAAAACGATCTGGACAGGCTTGCGGGCATTCGTGACAATCCGCAGCAGGCGGTCGTAATCCCGGAAGAGTAAATTGGCGCGTTTGTAAGTGGCAAAACGACGCGCAAAACCAATTGTGAGCGCGGTTGGGTCAAGCAAGACACCGCTGGCAACCGTCTGAACTGGATGCACGCTGGTGTTTTCCCACTGGTAGCGGGCGCGACCAACCATATAGTTGATCAATTTTCGTTTGAGGTGCAGACGCACGCGCCAGAGATCATCGTCGGGGATGTTTTCGATCCTCTCCCACATGGCAGGATCATCAAGGTTGTTTTTCCAATCAGGGCCCAGATAGCGGTTGTAGAGCACGCCGAGCCGGCGGGCAAGCCATGTGCCGGTGTGGACACCATTGGTAATGTAAGAGATCGGAACTTCCTCTGCGGGCGTTTCAGGCCAAAGGTATTGCCACATCTTACGCGAGACTTCGCCGTGCAGCTTTGAGACGCCGTTGCGGTAGTCAGAGAGGCGCAGCGCAAGCACTGGCATGCTGAAAACTTCGTCCGACCAGTCGGTTTTTACCTTGGCAAGGTCCATAAATTGGTCGCGGTTTAGTCCAAGATCGCCCCAGAAAGAGGAGAAATACTTATCGATCAGCCAGGT
>DJGU01000113.1:0-218 GCA_002432795.1 Anaerolineaceae bacterium UBA5838 | reverse complement strand
GTCTGACCCTGGCTTATGAGCTGGCGGACACGTTCGAGCGTCAGGAAGGCGGAATGACCTTCGTTCATGTGGAATATGGATGGCTTATAGCCCAGGCGCTGCAGCGCGCGCAACCCGCCGATACCCAGCAGCATTTCCTGCGAGATGCGCAGTTCGGGATCGCTGATGTACAGGCGGTCCGTAAGCTGGCGATCCTGCTGGTTGTTTTCGGGGATGTT
>DJGU01000096.1 GCA_002432795.1 Anaerolineaceae bacterium UBA5838 | reverse complement strand
TATGGATTCCATGACGCCATACTCTTGAGCACGATGACCCACCCTGTGATCGCATTTTCCGGTATTTTTTGAATATTCTCTCGTTGGGAAGCTGTTTTCAGGGCACTAAAATGAGAAACTCCGGAGATTTCGTCGTCAGGTTGAAGACCGCAACCGGACCTACGAATTAATTCCACAAATCCCTTCCATTTCTGGGAGGGATTTGTTTGTAGTTCTGTCAAAATGATTGTATGTATATAGAAGCACGCGACATCAGCGCAGGATCAACGGAATGAACAAGTAGGTCAAGGGGTTTTCCAGCTCGAATGCGCCGATATCGCAGGCAATGCCTTGCGGGCGTTTTACACCACACTGGTCTGTGCTCACACCTGCAGCACATACCGCGGAGTCGATCGCAGGGCTGCCTTTCCCGTGCATCCCAATCGGTTGGGAATTGCAGCGCTATGCTGGTGGTATCCTGACCATATGGGCTGTGCGTTTCCAGGTTGAGGCACAGAATTTGTCTATATTCTCATGGAATATAACAAGAGGCACTGGTCTTCTCTGTTTCACATTCGATTTAAGGGGCAAAAGTCACACGAGACCACTTAGATCCGCAAGGGCAGGGGAGCTTCGGGCGGAAAAAAACAGACAAACGGCTAGAATAATCCAAAAGATGATGCGTAAATGACTTCGTTGTGACATTTCTTTGTTCCTTTTTCTTTTTGAAGAGCCCAATCAGTGATTTCCCAGTTTGGTTGGATGACCTGAAGTTTGGTTATGGATCGAAAAAAGAACTTCCGCAACCCTGCCTGAGAGGGTGCCCTGGATGGCACAGATGGTATTTCCTTAGAGTGCAATAAAAAATATGTGATCAGTTAATTGACTTTGGTCCGCGACAGAAAAGCGATCCGCGCAGACTTGCCTTTGGAAGCATTACCATGAACAGAGAGTAAAAGTTTTGATGAGAGGTGATACGAATATGGAAAGAGACGGAAATGAGAAATCATTTCCTGAATGGATGCTTTTCCCGGCCGCGGGGTGGTGCTCGAATTTTGGCTCGGGATCATCCTGGCAGGACCAGAAAAAGCCTTGAAAATGGAGGAGACATCAACCATACCTTGCTCCAGGTTATTGAGGACTGTGTTTATTATACAGAAAAGATTAAGAATTATCAATAAGAAAATGGTCAAAATTTGGCGAGGATTGTCAACTCATAATAAGCTTTTTTATCATGTGGGTTAGATGCCCGGGTCAGTGTATGCGCGATGAAATGGTCAGTGTCTGTATGGATTTTGCCAATGCTTTGCGCGTGCAAGTTGACATCGCATGGTCAGATGGGGGAGTGTGAGGGTATAATTCAGGCATGAATATTGCGGTGATCGGGGCAGGACCGGCAGGAGTGATGGCTGCGATCCAGGCTGTGGAGGGGGGCGGCAGGATCACCCTGTTTGAACACAACCCCACTATTGGACGGAAATTACTGGTAACAGGCAGCAGCCGCTGCAATCTGACCAATGACGCGGTAGATGCAGCTGCGTATTACTGCGAAGATCAAATCTGGATGGAGACCTTCCTGGGTGTTTTTGGAGTGGAGGAGTTCAGGCGCGCGCTTGATCGGCTTGGGATCCCGACCCAGAAAACGGAAGACGGCTGGTATTATCCAAGGTCTGAATCTGCTCAGGCGGTTGTGGAGATTTTTGGGGAGGAGCTGGCAAAACGCGGCATAGAACTGCGCGTAGCCACTCATGTTATCGGCTTTTCAAAAGAAGACAACGGTTTTGAAGTCGAAAGCACCGCTCTTGGGTCACATCGCCATGAAATTTTTGACCTGCTGGTGCTTGGCGCAGGGGGCAAGGCTTATCCCGAGCTGGGTTCACGCGGGGAGCTTTTTGGAGCGCTTGAAAAGCTGGGGCACCACGTACAATCGCTTCTGCCAGCGTTAGGACCGATTTTTGCCAACCTCGGAGCATTTAAGGAATTAAGAGGGCAGCGTTTCGACGTCCTGGCGAGCATTTGGCACGATCAGGAGCGTCTTGGGCAGACGACGGGCAACATTATCATCAACCAGGGCGGCTTTAACGGTCCGGGGGTCATGAACTTGAGCCACCTGGTTACCTTGCACCCCGGGGCTGACCTGACCCTTCAGATTAACTTTATTGCCCCGTTTTGGTCCGATCTGGCAGATATTCTCACGGGGCAGGTCGCCCATCCCCGCAGCCTGAGAGCTGGCTTGCTGCGATATTTCACCCCTAAAGCAGCTGATTTTTTCATTCGGCAGGCAGGGCTGAACCCAGAATTCAAGTTGAATGCTCTGACCGAAGAACAAATCCGCCAGCTGCTTGAGGTGACTGCCGAGGCCAAGTTCCGCGTTAGCGGAGCCGGCAGTTTCAAGAACAGCCAGGTGAGCGTGGGGGGCGTGCCAGTGGGGGAGGTGGATCCGCTCAGCATGGAATCCAGGCTGGTTCCAGGACTTTATCTGGTGGGAGAGACTTTGGATGTGGCTGGTCCCTGCGGTGGCTTCAATCTGCATTTCGCCTTTGGAAGTGGTTATCTGGCCGGGACGCACCTGGCTGGTCTGCAAAAACAAAAATCTAAGGAGAAAATATGACAATTCCGTTTATCGAACCATTTCGCATTAAAGTTGTTGAGCGTGTCAAACTCACCACCGAGGAAGAACGGAAGGCTGCCTTGCAAAAAGCCTTCTATAACACCTTCAATGTGCCCGCGGAGGATGTGTTTATTGACCTCTTAACCGATAGCGGCACCGGCGCCATGAGTGACCGGCAGTGGGCAGCCATGATGCAGGCGGACGAATCCTACGCTGGCGCAAAGAGCTATTACCGTTTTGAACGCGCGGTGCAGGATGTGCTCGGCTTCGAATATGTGCTTCCCACTCACCAGGGTCGCGCTGCTGAAGGTATGCTGTTCTCAACGCTCGTAAAGCCCGGACAATTTGTGCCCAATAACCGTCATTTTGACACCACCCAGGCAAACCTGCTGGTGCTGAATGCCCATCCGGTGGAATTTACCATTGCTGAATCGGAAGATTCCAACCTGATTGCGCCATTCAAAGGCGATATGGACCTGGTAAAACTGGAGCAGTTCATCCAGGAAACAGGGGTTGAGAATATCCCGATTGGCATGATCACCATCACAAACAACTCCGCTGCCGGTCAGCCCGTATCGATGGAGAATATCCGCAAGACTTCTGAGATCTATCACAAATACGGCATTCCCTTCTTCGTGGATGCCTGTAGATTCGCTGAAAACGCCTGGTTCATCAAGATCCGGGACCCCAAATACAAGGATGTCAGCGTGCGCGAGATTGTGCGCGAGATGTTCTCCTATGCTGATGGCTGCACTATGAGTGCCAAGAAGGATGCGATCGTCAACATTGGCGGATTTATTGCTTTCAGAGATCCTGAGCTGAAAGCACGCATCGCCCAGAATTTGATTGTGCATGAAGGTTTTCTGACCTATGGTGGTCTGTCCGGGCGGGATCTGGAAGCAGTCGCGGTTGGTCTGTATGATGGTGTGGATGAGTCTTACCTGAATTATCGTGAGTCGCACACCCGCTACCTGGGCGAGGTGCTCAGGCAGGCTGGGATGCCGGTTTATCTGCCAACCGGTGGGCATGCGGTTTACGTGGATGGCGGCAAGGCACTGCCCCATATCCCACCGAGCCAGTTCCCGGCGGTCGCGCTTGGGAATGCCTTGTACTTGGCTGGTGGCGTGCGCACCACCGAAATTGGCAGCCTGATGTTCGAGCATACAGATCCTGTGACAGGCGCGCCGATATTTGCTCCGTTGGAACTGCTGCGTTTTGCCATCCCGCGCCAGGTTTACACCCGCAGCCATCTTGATTACATTGGTGAAGCTGCCGCAAAATGCATGCGTGAGGCTGAGAATATTCGCGGATTGAAGATCACCTGGGCACCCAAGGTTCTGCGGCATTTCATGGCAAAACTTGCACCAATTGAGTAGAAAATTAAGGCAGATCGGCGAGATCTCTCAGCGGAAACTGCTCAGGTATAATAGAGCAGAAATAAAAAAGTGGAAAGAGGCGTTATGCGCGTACTGATCATTGGAACAGGATATGTTGGACTAAATACGGGGGTGATGCTGGCTTACCTGGGCAATGATGTGACCTGCATTGACCTCAACCAGGAAAAAGTAGAACGCCTGAAGGCTGGCGCGGTTCCCTTTTATGAGCCCCATCTTGAAGAACTTTTTGCTGACGTTCACCAAAAAATGCATTTTGTCAGCGATTACGCCGAAGCAGATATCCCCAATAAAGAGGTCATTTTCATAGCAGTTGGCACGCCATCTCTATCAGATGGTAATGCTGACCTGAGCTATGTGCGCATGGCGGCGGAATCGATCGCTGAAAATCTGGGGGAAAAGTTTGTGGTGGTGGTCAATAAATCCACTGTGCCGATTGGTTCGGGCAACTGGGTCGAGGCGATCATTCGCGAACACTACTTCGAGGTGCACAAGGCTAAACCGAATGGTTTATTCAATGTTGTTTCGAGCCCGGAATTCCTGGCGCAGGGCGCAGCACTGCACGGCTCTTTTTACCCCGATCGGATCATTGTCGGTTCTGAACATCAGCCCAGTGTTGATCGCCTTAAAGAATTGTTTGGGCCGATTATGCGGCAGGACTTTGCAGCACCGGCAGGTCTGCCCAGACCTGAAGGGCTCAGCGAAGTTCCTATGCTGGTTTGCGATCTGACCTCTGCGGAGATGGTTAAGTATGCTGCCAATTCGTTCTTAGCGCTCAAAATCTCGTTCATAAACGAGATCGCGCATCTTGCCCAGAAGGTAGGAGCGGATGTTTCGGCAATTGCCAAGGGGATTGGGCTGGATAAGCGCATCGGGGATCGCTTCCTGAATGCTGGTATCGGCTGGGGAGGCTCCTGCTTCGGCAAGGACACTGCCGCTTTGGTGGCAACGGCAAAAGATTATAATCTGGACATGCCCATCATCCGTGCTGCGCGGGATGTCAACTATGGTCAGCGCGTGTGGGTGGTGGATCGCTTGCAGGAAGAGCTGAAGATCTTGAAGGGGAAGCATATTGCCCTGCTTGGTTTCAGCTTTAAGCCAAACACTGATGACCTACGCGACGCGCCTTCCCTTGATATCAGCAGGTTATTGGTGCAGCGTGGTGCAATTGTCCGTGCGCACGACCCGGTGGCATTGGATAACGCGCGTAGCCAATATCCCAACTTGGGGATTTCATATTCAAACAACCTTAAATATACACTAGACGAAGCCGACGCAATCGTTTTGGTTACCGAATGGCCCATCTACCATGATCTGAACTGGGAAGCCATTTCTCCCGTACCAGTGATCGATGGACGCAACTTCCTCGATCGTGACCGCCTCACAAAACTGGGCTTTAGCGTGATTGGCATCGGTAAATAAATAGGGGATAGAGGGGCAGCTTTGTTTAGTCTTGTTTTGATTGTGAATAAGAGCGCCAATTCATCCGGCGCTCTTTTGTTTTCTCAATAAATCAGCAAAAGGCACATTTTTGATAAAAATTTGAAATTTTCACAACTTATGTTGGCAACTGACTGGCATAATGTGACCTAATTAGTAGGATTTATGGCATAATTAGCAGGTAAATTTAATTCAAGGAGCTATTTATGACTGAAATGTTTTGTTATCAGTGCCAGGAAACTATGAAAAATTCTGGCTGCACCAGGCGCGGTATGTGCGGAAAATCCGCCGAAGTAGCACGCTTGCAAGACTTGCTCGTTTACCTGCTCAAAGGTATTTCCTTTTGGGGTACGCGAGGTCGCCCTATAAGCGTCAAGGATGATGAGACCGACCTTTTTGTCGCCAAAGCACTTTTCTCCACCATCACTAATGCAAACTTTGACAGCGAGCGTTTTGTCGCTCTCATCCATGAAGCTATCGAACGGCGGGACGACTTGCGCACGCGTGCTCAAGACCGCTGCAATGAGCTTCATAGCTCCAATTGCACCGGCAGCGGTCCGGACTGGGCTGGCTGGCATCCTGAAAATTATGAGGTCGAGACCCTGCTTGCCAAAGGGCGCACTGTTGGCGTGATGGACAACCCTGATCTCAATGAAGACATCCGCTCCATGCGCGAACTGGTCATTTATGGCTTGAAAGGTATTGCAGCTTATGTGGACCATGCCTACCTGGTGGGGGGTCGGGATGAAAGTGTTCTGGCTTTCCTGCAGGAAGCACTTGAAGCCACAACGAACGACAAGCTCGGTCAGGCAGAAATGCTGGCCCTCATCCAGCAGACCGGCGAATTTGGCGTCAAGGCCATGGCGCTATTGGATGCCTCCAACACCGGTCGCTACGGCAATCCGGAACCAACCCAGGTTTTCCTCGGCGTCAAACCCGGCAAGGGCATTTTGGTTAGCGGGCATGATCTGGTGGATCTCGAGGAACTGCTCCAGCAAACCGAAGGTACGGGTATCAACATCTACACCCACGGTGAAATGCTGCCAACCAACGCTTATCCTGAATTAAAGAAATACAAGCACCTGGTTGGTAATTATGGCGGCTCCTGGTGGAAACAGGCAGAGGAATTTGACGCTTTTGGCGGTCCGATCCTGATGACCACCAACTGCATCATCCCGGTCCGGGACAGCTACCGCGATCGCATCTTCACAACAGGCATGACAGGTTATCCAGATGTGCCCCACATAGCTGACCGCCCAAATGGTGGGCAAAAGGATTTCTCAGCGCTTATTGAGCGCGCTAAAACCTGCGCTGAACCAAAAGAACTCGAAACCGGCACCATCCCGATCGGTTTCGCGCATCATACCGTCCTGAGTGTGGCTGATAAGGTGATTGAAGCTGTCAAGAGCGGCGCTATTTCGCGCTTCGTGGTGATGGGCGGCTGCGACGGACGCCACAAGAATCGCGAATATTTCACCGATGTTGCCCTGGCATTGCCGAAAGACGCGATTATTCTGACAGCCGGCTGCGCCAAGTATCGTTACAACAAACTTGGTCTGGGCGAAATTGGCGGCATCCCGCGCGTTCTCGACGCCGGACAATGTAACGACAGCTACTCACTGGTGCTGATCGCCCAGGCTTTGGCTGGGGCTTTTAACTGCACTGTCAACGACCTGCCGCTTTCTTTCGACCTTGCCTGGTACGAGCAGAAGGCCGTGATTGTGCTGCTGTCGTTGCTCAGCCTGGGAGTCAAGAAGATCCGCTTGGGGCCCACGCTGCCCGCGTTCCTTTCTCCGAATGTGGCCAAGGTCATCGTGGAAGCCTTCGACTTGAAGCCAATTGATACCGTCGAATCTGACGTCGCAGCCATGATGGCTGGGGCGTAAGACTTTACTTCTTTGACATGTAGAAAATGGCTGGTAACCACAGCCATTTTTGTTTGAATTGTCATCCTGAACGAAGTGAAGGATCTATACGCTCAAGCCGTTAAGATCCTTCGCAAATGCAGCTCAGGATGACAAACCGACAAATTTGAATTGAACGCAATCCAGCCCCGGTGAGATTGTCCCGTTCTGTTATCTGTCTGAACTTGTGCACATTTAGCACAAGTATATGCAATATCTTTTCGTAGGCTGGGTTCCGATTTTGAACCCGGCAAAAACCAGGCATATTGAAAACTTTGGTCACAACCGACGAAAATTGGGGTGGGTAAAAGCCAGCCCGTACGAAGTGTGTAGGTGTTGAATCCTTTGATTTACTTATTACTTATGAGAATATCACTTCTCGATAGTTATAAGAGGAGTTTTGGTGGCTGGACTGAAACCCCAGCCGTACGGAGGGGGCTTGCTCCCTCCGCCTTCATTCCTACTGGCAAGCAAAGCGGCTGGACCAAGGCCCAGCCGTACGGGGAGGCTGCTTCCTCCGCCATGAGTTACTTTTACAATCATAGGGAACGGTCTTATACCGTTCCGCCCGCACAGCCAATGCTTGCAGAGTAATTGCGTTTTGCCGGATTGAAAGCACACAAAATATCAATCGATAAAGGCTTGAGGTCCTTTCAATCTCGGCCTACGAAAATATTCTGGTGGCTTTGGTAGTTGACTGCTGGACACCAGCCCGGAGAAATCGTGGGTTATTTTGACAATTCGCTTCTCAATCCCGACAGGTAATTCTGCGCTGCTTTCTCCAGATTTTCGGCAGCGTGTGCCATAGCTTCCTCAAGCGGCTGCCCAACAGGGGTTGCTTGGACCAGATCATCCACCCCCAACTCAAGCATCTTCTCCGCCCCCTCCCCTATTACCCCCGAGATTACGGCTACGCGCAGATTAGCCGCACGTGCGCGCCTGGCGAGGGCTGAAATTGCCTTTCCCATCGCACTTTGAGCATCTGTGCGCCCTTCTCCTGTAATTAACAGGTCCGCTCCGACCAATTTTTCATCAAATTTCAACAAATCAAGCACAAAATCAATGCCGCTGTGGATCTCAGCCCCCATAAAAGCCACGAACGGCAGCGCGAATCCACCAGCCGCGCCTATCCCAGGCATCTCTGTCAGATCTGAGCCAGTTTCGCGCTCAATAAATTCTGCCAAATTCTGCAAACCCCGATCCAATTGCCTGACCTGCTCGCGGGTGGCGCCCTTTTGAGGCCCAAAAACCTCCGCCGCGCCACTGGGACCGCAAAGAGGGTTATTGACATCCGTCAGAAAAATAAGCTTACCGGAATAATTCAAGTCACGCAGCCCGGAAATATCAAGGTCTTGAATCTTCCCCAGACCCCCACCGCTGGAAACCTTTTCACCCTGATCATCTAAAAAGCGCATCCCCAACGCGCTCGCCGCGCCAGTACCGCCATCGACCGTTGCGCTGCCGCCCAAGCCAATGTAAATTGGATCTGCTCCTGCCATAATCGCGTCCAAAATCATCAAACCCACCCCAAAAGTGCTGGTTCGCAGCGGGTCATATTCACAAGGGTTGAGCAAGGTAAGGCCCCCTGCCCCAGCCATCTCGATCAGTGCTGATCCGTCAGCCAACTGAAGGTAGGAAACGGAAATCTCCCGCCCCAAGGGGTCACTGGTATGTACAATTTTGCGTTCACCTCCCCGCGCGTTGAAAACGACCTCAACCAGCCCTTCTCCACCATCAGAAATGGGAAGCTGCACTATCTCGGCTTGAGGAAAGACCCTTTCAGCTTGCCCAGCAATGATGCTGCAGGCTTCAGGTGCTGAAAGAGAGCCTTTAAATGAATCCGCCGCAATAATAATTTCCACACTATCATTTTAGCTTATCGGGCAGGATACATCAGTAATATTTGAGATTGGTTGAGATTGGTAAATCAGAAATTAATAAGATGGTCTATACTTTACATTATCAGGTTTCTCGCTTTTTCTATTATGCGACTGGCAGCAAAATTGGAATCGACCTTGTTGGATGTAGAAATGTCCAAAGAAAAAAAATTAACCATCCTGTTTGTTGTTCTGATTTTTTCCTATATGTTTTACCTGACTTCCTGCCTCAGCGAGGTGGAAGAACCGACTGGCACGCAAGAGTCTTCAACCTCAACAGCTACCGATGATGTTTGGGTTTCAAGCTCCACGTCAACCTTCCTCCCCACTACAAGTGGAACGAGCACTGAGGCGACCGAAGAAATCATACGATTGGCGATGAACCCTGCCCAGGGAGGGCCTCTCTCGAGTTTTCAGACGGCTGATTTCACGGGTCCAAGCGTTTGCGCCACCTGCCATATTGGGCTGATCGATCAAAGTGGGAAGGATGTCTCGATGCCGAGTGACTGGCGGTCTACTATGATGGCGCACTCAGGCGTCGATCCGGTCTGGCAGGCAAAGGTAAGTTCTGAGGTCGCCAGAAATCCTGAATTACAGGAAGTGATCGAACAGAAATGCGTCACCTGTCACATGCCCATGGCCACGACGCAGGCACTTGCGGAGGGCTTGCCGGTGGCAGGCTTGGATGACGGCTTTTATTCCCCTGACACTCTTATCATGCCGCTGGTATCGATGGGGTCTCCTGCACACTGTGCCATCAGGTCACTAACGAAAATCTGGGCACCATGGAAAGCTTCAGTGGACATTATGTCATCGATACTGCCTCAACCGCGCCTAACCGCCCGATTTACGGACCTTATCCAAACCCGGTCATCAACCAAATGCGAAATCAGTCCGGCTACACACCGACTTATGGCGAGCACATGCTAAGCGCTGAGCACTGCGCCACCTGCCACAACCTTTATACTCCCTTTGTTGACAGCGAAGGCAGTATTTTGGGTGAGTTCCCGGAACAAACAGCTTACACAGAATGGCAGTATTCAGAATTTGGCAGTCAAACACAATCCTGCCAGAGCTGCCACATGCCGCTGGCCGATGGTGGTGTACAAATTTCACAAATCCCGGGACGATTGACAGCCCGTGAGCCTTTTTACCAGCACTATTTTGTAGGCGGAAATACTTTTATGCTTGAAGTCCTGGCAAACTGGGGCGGCGATTTAGAAGTGAGCGCCAGCCCGGAAGAATTCAGAGAAACAATTGCCCGGGTCGAGGAACAGTTAAGCCAGAATACGGCAGCCTTGAACGTGACTGACCTTTCTTTGACTGATGGAATCCTGGCAGCAGAAATCCAGGTCGAGGTCTTTACCGGACACAAATTCCCCACCAGCATCCCGACAAGAAGAGCCTGGCTGCACGTCGTGGTAACAGATTCAAGCAATCAGGTTGTTTTTGAGTCCGGCAAGCAAAACCCAGATGGCTCGATCCAGGGCAACGCGGCTGACACTGACCCGCTGGCATATGAACCCCATTATGATCTGATAACCCAACCAGATCAGGTGCAAATTTACGAAGGGATCATGCAAAACAGCGACAAAGAAGTCACCTACACCCTGCTCAGAGCGGGCAGTTTTGCCAAGGATAACCGCTTGCTGCCGGCGGGGGCAGATAAGGAAAACCTGCCCGCAGATATCGCTGTTTACGGTTTGGCTGCCCAAGACCAGAACTTTATTGGCGGGGGTGATCTGGTGCGCTATCAGGTGGACACAAGTGGATATGAGGGACCCTTTACAGTCTCGGTAGAGCTGCTCTATGAGACGCTTTCCTACCGCTTTGTGCAGGACCTGCTCCTGGATGAAACAGAGCTGACGGAACGCTTTGGCGCGTACTACAACAATTCGGATAAAACTGCTACAGTTATTGACAGCCTAGTGACCAGCACGGAAAATTGAGGGGAATTCGCTGACGGATTAATCAGGTTCTCTGGATAAGCCTAAGTCGCAAAAAAAGCCCGCAAGATTTTACTTGCGGGCTTT
>DJGU01000057.1:4655-10578 GCA_002432795.1 Anaerolineaceae bacterium UBA5838 | reverse complement strand
GATTATTTGTGAGGCAATACGCGATTAACCCGGAAAATAAAAAATCGCCTATAATTATTGAGAGTCTCTTGACAACAAAAATTATGGCGTTAAAATAGTTGATATGTACACCACACTCTCAGGGCGATTAATGATGCAGCAAACCAAATTCGATCTGTATAATTCACTTAAATCGATTTTCCTTCACATCGACAATCATGAGAAGGAATTTCTTGCCCGTTTTGGCTTAAATATTCCTCGTTTTTACGTACTCATGCATGTTGAAAATAATCCTGGAATTAATTACATTGTTCTTAGTGACCTGCTGCTCTGCACCAAGAGCAACACGACCCGTGTAGTGAGGGGGATGCAAAAAGAGGGTCTGATCAACCGGGAAAACGATCCAAGTGACCGGCGTAGCTATCAGCTCACCCTGACCAAGGCAGGGCATGATCTGTTTAATCGCGTCTACCCCGACTACAAAATGCTAGTTGATGGGTTAATGTCCAGGCTTGATAAGGCAAAGCTCGAAGATTACCTTAAAGCAAGCTCAGAAATTGAAAACACCCTGACCCCCAACCGGGCGGAACCGACCCCAGGCTAACCTTACCGGGCAGGAGCTCAGGATGGAATATAAAAACCATGGCAATAATGCCAAACCAGTTCTATCGTTTCAATTCAAAAGGAGAAAGAAATGAAGAAAAGCTATTTATTGATTGCAATCGCCCTGATTGCGACTCTGTTGCTCGGTGCCTGCGGCACTCCAACAGAGGTCCCTGTTGTCGAAACGGAAGCTCCCGTAGTTGAAGAGCCCGTTGTCGAAGAACCCACCGAAGAGCCAGTAGTTGAAGAGCCTGTGGTGGAAGAACCCGTTGCCACCCTGCGTATTTGGGCTGACGAGCAGCGCGCTCCCGTTCTGACCGAACTCGGCGCTGAGTTCCAGGCGGAATACGGTGTGGAAGTGGTTGTTGAGAATATCTCTGGCATCCGCGATCAATTCCTCGTGGCTGCCCCCGCTGGCGAAGGCCCCGATATCATCGTCCTGGCTCACGACCAACTGCCCGCCCTGACCGAATCCGGCCTGATCGCCGAACTCGACTTGGGTGCCAAAGCCGCCGAGTTCACTGACCAGGCTCTTAAAGCCTTCAGCTACGAAGGCAAACTCTATGGTATGCCCTACGCAACTGAAAACCTGGGTTTCTTCTACAACAAAGATGTTGTTGAGACTGTTCCCACCACCTGGCAAGAAGTTTATGACCTTTCCAGAACCCTGATCGACGAAGGTAAAGTTCAATACGGTATCGTATTGGGCGGTACATCTTACGATGCCTATCCCTGGATGACCTCTCAGGGCGGCTACATCTTCGGTCTGGACGAAAACGGCGACTACGACCCCACCGACGTCGGTGTTGGCTCTGAAGGCATGATCGCATTTGGCGAAATGGCTCTGCAGTGGAAGAATGATGGCATCCTTTCCGATAACCTTGATAACACCACCGCCAAATCCATGTTCCTGAACGGCGACGTGGCATTCTTCATGAATGGTCCCTGGGAAATTTCGAATCTCAGAAATGCCGGTACCAACTATGGTATCGCCAACTTCCCCGACGGCGGCGTTCCTTTCATGGGCGTCCAGGGTTTTGCTGTAAACTCCATGTCTGAGAATGTTCTGCTTGCTCAGACCTTTCTGACCGAGTTCGTTGCTACCGAAGACGCAATGATCGCCCTCTACGAAGCTGATCCCCGCGCTCCTGCTTATCTGCCGGCCCTCGCTTTGGTTGATGATCCTGACCTGAAAGCCATTGGCGAAGCTGGTAAAGATGCTCAGCCGATGCCCGCAATCCCTGAAATGGGTAAGGTTTGGGGTGACTGGGGC
Organism: Anaerolineaceae bacterium UBA5838; assembly: GCA_002432795.1. Classification (GTDB taxonomy): domain Bacteria; phylum Chloroflexota; class Anaerolineae; order Anaerolineales; family Anaerolineaceae; genus Mesolinea. The sequence continues at coordinate 8,723 of DJGU01000057.1, read as the reverse complement.
AATGCCCTCACCTTCATCTTCGATGGTTCCAAGACCCCCACCGAAGCTTACACTTTCGCACAGGAAGCTATCGTAGCCGCTATTGGTTTGGATACCACCGGCATGATCAACCTGCCCGGTTCCTGGCAAAAAGCCGCTGGCTTTGATTGCGAATGGAATCCTGCGTGCGCCGATACCGTTATGACTCTTGGTGATGACGGTCTCTACACTGCAACCTTCACAATCCCCGCTGGCGATTACGAAGTCAAAGTTGCCCATGACGGTGGCTGGGACACCAACTATGGTGTTGATGGCGTCGCTGGTGGTGACAACATCCTCTTCACTGTCGCTACGGATGGCGAAGTTACCTTCATCTACGACCCAGAGACCCACATTCTGGAAATTCAATTGCCCTAAGATTTAGTCTGTCTGGAGGCTTGCACTTGCAAGCCTCCTTTTTTCAACAGGGAAAGGAGAATTATGTGATGGACGCAAATCAGACGCCAATCGAAGGTGAGTTTGCCAAAAAAACCATCCTTGGTGCTGGAAATTTACTTACCTCTCTGCTTGTTCTCGTTGTTGATATTGCCCTGGGTTACTTTGCGTTTAGACTCTTTAGTCTTGGCTATATCCCTTTGGGAATCTGTTTTGTCCTTATTATCCTCATGATCAGCGTGGCCTTCCTGGTTCCAAAGGCCCATATGTTCAAATGGATGGCAATTGGTCTCTCAGCCTGGCTTCTTTTTTCCATTTTTCCAATCGTATACACAATTTATAACGCTTTCACCAACTATGGCGATGGTCACCTGATCTCTCAGGCACAGGCTATCGACCAAATCCAGGCGCAGACCTATTTGCCCGAAACCGGCAAAGCCTATCAATGGATCGCTTACCGTTCCCCGGAAAACGAGTATTTGCTTTGGCTCAAAGATGCTGAAGGCAATACCAAGCTGGTCACCCAGGTTGATGTGCCAGGCGATGCCGAGATTCCTCTGGTTACCGGCGAAAACGGAATTGGAGAGCTTGACGCGGAAGGAGCCCCGGTCACCATCGAAGGCTACACCCGCCTCAATCGCATCCTTGCCTCAACCGATAAGAACCTGACCAAAATCAAGTTTGGCGATCCCGAAAACACCATCCAGGTGCGCTCCCCATCGGAGGCGGCGGAGCTTCTGCCCCTCTATACTTACGACCCCGAAACCAACACCTTTACCCACGCAGTCACTGGCACGGTATATTTTGATCAGGAAGGAACCTATACCGCGAAAAACGGAGAACGGTTGATCCCGGGTTATAGCGCTATCGTCGGCACTAAAAACTTTGTTCAGTTTGTCAATAGTCCCGGTTTGCGCGGACCCTTGGTGACGATCGTTATCTGGAACTTCCTTTTTGCCACCTTCAGCCTCTTGTTGACCTTCTCTGTGGGCTTACTGATTTCGATTATTTACGGCGATCCCAAGTTCAAAGGCAAAAAGATCTTACGCTCGCTTCTGTTGATCCCATACACCATCCCCAGCCTGATCACCATCTTGATCTGGCGCGGTATGTTTAACCCCGACTTGGGCGTTATCAACCGCATGCTTGAGAGTATCTTCAACATTTCACCCCGCTGGTTCACCCAGCCCTGGCTGGCGCGCATCGCCTTGCTGGTTGTCAACACCTGGTTAGGTTACCCGTACTGGATGCTGGTCACCAGCGGTGCTCTGCAATCCATCCCCGGTGATATTTATGAAGCAGCAGAAATTGACGGTGCCAGTGGTTGGCAGCGTTTCAGGAACATCACCCTTCCGCTTCTTCTCGTGAGTGTGGGGCCTCTGATGATTTCTTCCTTCATCTTCAACTTCAACAACTTCAACCTGATTTACGCTTTCATCAACGGCGGGCCGCCAATCCCGACTGCGACAACCCAGGCTGGCTATACCGACATCATCATCAGCTACGTTTACAACCTGGCATTCGCCAGCGGACGCGGCGTGCAATACGGCTATGCTTCAGCCATTTCGCTGGTCTTGTTCATGTTGATTGCGGTGATGTCTCTGCTGCAGTTCAAGTTCACAAACATGTGGGAGGAGGTTGGCGAAAATGTCTAAACATCCATCATCCGTCAAACGCAGTCAGACCATCGGTTTGGTCTGGCGCTGGGCTTTGGCCGTTGTCCTGATCCTCTTCAGTATTTTCCCGGTATTGTGGATCGTTTCAGCTTCGATCAACCCCGTCAATGACCTGGCTAATCAAAAATTGATCCCGGACAACTGGGGTTTCGATAACTTCCGCCAATTAGTGACGAATCCGATTTTCCCCTTCTTCACCTGGCTGAAAAACTCGTTGATTATTGCGACAGTTTCCACCTTGCTGACCCTATCCCTGACCACGCTGGCAGCTTTTGCCTTCTCAAGGTTCCGCTTCAGGGGTCGCCAAAGCATGCTCAAATCCATCCTTCTCATTCAGAGCTTCCCCAACCTGCTGGCTATAGTGGCTCTGTTCACCATCATCAAGCAAATCGGCGATGTGGTCCCACTCTTTGGGCTCAACACCCATGCCGGCTTGATCCTGGTCTATTCCGGCGGGGCGATGGGCATGAACATCTGGCTGATGAAGGGTTACATGGATACTATCCCAAGAGATATCGACGAATCGGCTCACGTGGATGGCGCCACCGACTGGGAGGTCTTCTCCAAGTTGATTTTGCCGCTCCTGCGTCCGATCTTGGTCGTTATTTCGATTTTGAGTTTCATTGGAACCTACGGCGAGTTTATTATCGCCCGCACCCTGCTCACCCAGCGTGAGATGCAGACCGTCATGGTGGGTCTCCAGATATTTACTGCCGGGCAGTACACCAAGAACTGGGGCATCTTCGCTGCCGGCGCCTTGATCGCCGCTCTGCCGATCATGATCATCTACCTGATCCTGCAGGATCAGATTGTCGGTGGTCTCACCCAGGGTGCGGTCAAAGGCTAGACCACTCTTAACCTATGGAATAGGTCCTGACCCATTCCAGTAATAGCCGGACTCCTTCGAGACCGGCTTTTTTATACATCATTCACAGGCCGGGTTCCGCACCACCTGCCTCTGAGCGTAGCGAATGGGGTTCAACCCGGCTTACGGTTACCTGACCCCCTCCGTGGAGGGGGAATTAAAGGGGGTGGGGTTTGCAAGCCGGAAATGACATGAATCTGGGATTTTTATCGATAAAACCGAATAACGGGGGAAATGTTTTGTACTTCCAATCAGCCGCCAACCTCGCCCTACGAGTTGTTTACTTAGCTGTAGGTTGGGTTTCCCACTTTAATCAGGCTTTGCCATCTAAAGGCGAGACAAAGCACCCGCCATGATCAGCCAGTGTTGAGCAATAGGGCATGGAAATGTGTCAAACTAACAATCAAGTTGTGCTTGTAACCTTTATCCTGTGATCTACGAGCACCATCCAGGAGCTTTAACTCGTTTCCTGTTAATTCCAATCCCAATTTGACTTCTGCAAGAAATGTGTTACAATGTAACACATTGATGGAGAAAAATATGAACACAACTGTAACAATTCGCCTTGATAGCGATGACAAAGAAATTATTGCCCATTATGCCCGTGCCAAAGGGCGGTCTGTTTCAGATATTGTTCGCGAGGCTATCCTTAACCAAATTGAGGATGAATATGACCTGAAACTTTATAGGCAAGCTATTGAGGAGTATCGAAAAAATCCGGTTAGCTATTCGCTCGATGAAGTTGCCACGATGCTCGAGATAGAAGAATGACCTACCAGGTCAGGTTTGCCGAAAAAGCCTTAAAGCAATTCTCAAAATTGGACAAAGCTGTCCAAAAACTAATCCTGCATTGGTTGATAAAAAACCTGGAGGGATCAGTGGATCCAAGGCAAAAGGGCAAAGCGCTTGTGAGCAACCATTCTGGAGAATGGCGCTATAGGGTAGGTGACTATCGCTTGATCGCTGACATTCAGGATGATATCGTTACTATCCTGATTATCGCAGTTGGGCACCGAAAAGATATTTATTGACAGTTTGAAGAATGTCATAACAAAACGCAGGTTCGTTAGCTTTAGGTGCTTCCAATCCGCCAAAACCCAGCTGAGAGTACTT
>DJGU01000057.1:0-4648 GCA_002432795.1 Anaerolineaceae bacterium UBA5838 | reverse complement strand
CACTTTTGCACTTTCTCCCCCTCTAACACTAAATTTGAATTTATTCTGCCAGGATAGTGATACCGGAGCCGGGGGTGACTGAGCCGATCTGCCACATGGGGACGGCGCGCGCGTTGGCTTCAGCCTGGAATTGCGCAGCTTTCTCCTCCGGGACGGCAATCAGTAGCCCGCCGCTGGTCTGGGGGTCGTAGAGCAGGGTCTGGAGATTGATGGAGAGCTCGCCTTCAACGCTGACTTTGGGGCTGAAGTAGAGCTGGTTGTCTGCCGCTCCGCCGGGGAAGGTATAGGCATAAGCATATTTCTCCGCCGCCTTCATGAGAGGCATGCTGGGGTAGTGAACGCGCAGGGCGACCCCGCTCGCCTCAGCCATCTCCGTGGCGTGACCAAGAAAACCAAAACCAGTGATGTCGGTGGCGGCGTGGAGGCCAAAATCGACCGCCAGTTGGGCTGCATCGCGGTTGAGGAGTTTCATCCAGGTAACGGCATCTTCGAGTTCTTCAGGGGAAGTGAGGCTGCGTTTGAGGGCGGTGGTGATGACGCCGGCGCCGAGCGGCTTGGAGAGAAAGAGTCGATCGCCCGGACGCATACCGGATTTGGTGAGGATCTGGTGATTTTGGACAATGCCAATCGCGACGAGACCAAATTTGGGCTCTTCATCTTTGATGGAGTGCCCGCCGGCAATGACAACGCCGGCTTCGCGGGCTTTTTCGGCAGCACCGCGCACAATAGCCTGGGTCATTTCCATTGGCAGCGCGGCAGGCAGGGCGGAAATATTGAGGGCTAAAATGGGTTTGCCGCCCATGGAGTAGACGTCTGAAAGGGAATTAGCGGCAGCGATGGCGCCATAGTCGTAGGGGTCATCCACTACGGGAGTGAAGTAGTCGAGGGTGGCGACGAGCGATTGATGGTCGTCGAGGCGCCAAACAGCAGCGTCATCGGCGGAATCAAGCCCGATGAGGAGATCAGGGTAAACGTGACCCTGGAAAGTCTCTTTGATTGGCAGCAGAACCTGCGCCAGCGTCTCCGCGTCGACTTTGGACGCTCAGCCCGCGCAGGCGGAGAGCGAAGTCAGGCGGATGGGTGGGGTGTTAGTCATGGGGATAATGATAACTGATTTTTAGGTGATAGGAGGTAGGTGATGGGTGATGGGAAAAGAAGCGGGAGGACCAAGGCCCTCCCGTACGAATGGGAATTAATCCAGCCCCTCTAAATAAAACCGGGTGCTTGCAAGCGGTCGAGGATAAGATTCTTCACTGCGTTCAGAATGACAGAAAACACGTAGAGTGTTTGTAGAAGGAGAGGAGTTGAAGCGGGGGATGGAGCGCAATAAAATCAGAGCAAATAGTAGAAAGGACTGAGATGAAAAAACAATTTTTCGCATTTCTTGCAGTAGGTTTGATTGCAATCCTGGTGCTTGGGGCGTGTTCTTCGGGGGGAGCATCGACGGTGGTGCAGGACGTACCTGCAGAGGTTGCGATGACCGACGCTGAGATGGAAGCATTGATATCGGAAAAGATCGAAGATCAACACACGCTGGAGTTTATCCTGCAGCAGGAGAAAACCGCAGAGGAGTGGTCAGAGACCTTGGACCGCATGATCCAGTATGGCGCAAAGATCAGCCCGGAAGAGAAAACCTTGATTATTGATTGGCTGGTGAGCCGAAATAAGTAGCTCATAGCTGATAGTTTGTAGCTGAAAGGGAAGAACGGGAGGACTAAAGACCTCCCGTACATATAAATTATGTGAAGGCCTAGATAATAGCTTGTGGGGGTGGGGCAAGATTCTTTACTACGTTCAGAATGACAACCGTGTTTCTTAAGAATGACAGTAGAATGACAGTTTCCTTAGATCTATCGGGTACTTTGTTTCAGAAGAGGGCTATAACAAATAGAGCAATGCAATTCATCCTCAGGGGAACGAGAATTCGTGTGCATAAATGCTGGAGATAGGAGTAAACTTGGGGGAGATTATTAGGAGAAGGCTTTAAAGGGAAGCAGTCTCACAGAAATTACCAGAAAGAAAACTTCAGTTTTCATCGGAGGAGGCATTATTAATGAAGGTAGTAATTATTGGCGGAGTGGCAGGCGGGGCAAGCACAGCGGCGCGGTTGCGTCGGGTGGACGAAGAGGCGGAGATTGTGATGCTGGAAAAGGGACCGTATGTGTCGTTCGCGAATTGCGGACTACCATACTACCTTAGCCGCACCATTAATGATCGGGAAAAACTCTTGGTGACAACACCCCAGAGCCTCAAGGAAATGCTGAATCTTGATGTGCGCCCCAACAACGAAGTAATCGCAATCGACCGCGAAGGGAAGAGCGTGCTTGTAAGGGACCATGCGAATGGAAAAGAGTATCACGAAAGCTACGATAAGCTGGTGCTGGCGCCCGGAGCGGAGCCAATCGTCCCGCCGCTGCCAGGTGTGGACCTGGAGGGGGTGTTTGAGTTGCATAACATTCCCGAACTGGACGCGCTGGATGCTTACATTAAGGCAAAGCAAGCAAAGCGGGCTGTGGTGATTGGCGGCGGCTTCATTGGGTTGGAGGTGGCGGAGAACCTGGCGGAAACCGGCATAAGTGTGAGTGTCGTGGAGATGCTCAACCAGGTTATGGCGCCGGTGGATTACGAAATGGCAGTGGAGGTGCACGAGCACCTGGAACTGCACGGAATCAAGCTGGTGTTGGGGGATGGACTGAATGCAATTGAGAAGGTGGATGGCAGTGGAGCGCTCAAGGTTCTGACCTGCAATGGGAAGGAACTGGAGACTGACCTGGTGGTGCTGGCAATTGGGGTGCGGCCCAACACCAGGCTGGCGAAGGAAAGCGGGCTGGATGTGACGCAGAGGGGGCACATTGTGACGAACGACCGCATGCAGACCTCTGATCCGGATATTTACGCGGTGGGGGATGCCGTGCAGGTGAAGTCGGCTATTACCGGTCTGCCCACGTCGTTGGCATTGGCAGGACCAGCGAGCCGGCAGGGGAGAGTGGCGGCGGATAACATCGTTGGCAGAGATATGACGTTCAAGGGCGTATCGGGTACATCGGTGGTGAAGGTGTTTGATTTGACTGTTGCCTCGACAGGGCTGAACAGCCGGCAGTTGACCCAGGCAGGGCTGGCCTTTGAGTCGGTGGCAACGCACAATAATAACCATGCCAGCTATTACCCGGGGGCATCCCCGATCCATCTGAAATTGTTGTTTGGACCTGAGGGGCAAATTTATGGCGCCCAGGCGGTGGGAACCACGGGGGTGGAAAAGCGCATTGATGTGATCGCGACGGCGATGCACGGCAAATTGACTGTGTTTGACCTGGAGGACCTGGAACTGAGTTACGCGCCGCCTTTCGGCTCGTCGAGAGATCCCGTGAACAACATAGGGTTTGCGGCTGCGAATATGCTCAGGGGCGACTGCCCCGTGCGGCATTGGGATGAAGTTGCGGCTCTGGATAGCAGCGAATGGTTCCGGCTGGACGTCAGAGAGGAGGAAGAGCAGGCTGTGGGAGGGGTGGAAGGCGCTTATAACATCCCGCTGGGCGAACTGAGAAGTCGGCTGGCTGAACTGCCGAAGGACAAAAAGATTCTGGTAAATTGCGCGACCGGGCAGCGCTCTTATTTTGCGACCAGACTGTTACGCCAGAAAGGCTTTGATGCCTATAATCTTTCTGGTGGATATAAAACTTATGCGTTGGGGGTTGTGGAACAAGCAGAACCAAAGCTGATGGAGGTAAAACCCGTGGTGAATCTGGAAAAAGAGGAAGTCAAAGTTGTAGAAGGGGGCAAGCAGTACCAACTGGACGCCTGTGGTTTACAATGCCCGGGACCGATCCTGAAGCTTTATACCAAGGTTAAAGAGATGGAAGACGGTGACCAGGTGACAGTGAAAGCAACGGATCTTGGTTTTGCGCGGGATGTGGAAGCGTGGGCAAAGTCGACCGGCAACCAGCTAATATCGCTTGAAGCTAAGACCGGAGAGATCACGGCGGTGGTTCAAAAGGGTACTGCTGCGCTGGCAGCAGCGCCGGTAGGTGAGACGCAGGCGCAGAAGCACACCAAGGGAGAGGACCTGACAATGGTTGTATTTTCAGGGGAATTAGACAAGGCGATTGCAGCCTTTATCATTGCCAATGGATTTGCATCCATGGGGCAGCAAGCAACGCTTTTCTTCACCTTTTGGGGTCTGAATGTGCTCAAGAAGCCCCAGGCTCCGGCTCTGAAGAAGACATTTATGGAAAAGATGTTTGGCTGGATGCTGCCGCGAGGAGCTGACAAGCTAAAGCTTTCTCAGATGCACATGGGGGGAGCTGGCACGGCAATGATCAAGGGGATCATGCGCAAGAATAACGTGGAATCTCTGCCTGAGATGATCAAAACCGCCCAGGCAAACGGTGTCAAAATGCTGGCGTGCCAGATGTCGATGGAATTGATGGGTATCCGGCAAGAAGAGTTGATCGATGGGGTGGAGTTGGCAGGTGTGGCAACTATGGCAGCGGCAGCCAGCAACTCGAACACGCATTTCTTTATCTAAAACAAATAGTTGGTAAACCAAAGAGACCCCGAATTGGGGTCTTTTTGGTTGAGAAGTAATTGTTGATAACGTTTATGTGTGAAATTGAATCAGGTGACTCTCAGTTTAAATTGCTTCGTATCT
>DJGU01000083.1 GCA_002432795.1 Anaerolineaceae bacterium UBA5838 | reverse complement strand
TCCGGCACTGAATTCAGAGATTCCTGTTGTTGCTTGCATAAATTCTCCTTGTTAGTTTTCGGTTTCAGGGCGGGGAACCAAACCCCCGGCGGAAACGTTCAGAACCTCGATTTTAGCACCAGGTGGGGTGCCCGTCTCGCGTTGTATCAGATCGCAGACTTCCCAGCAGATCACTGCCAGGTCGTGGGTGCTGTGGCGGGTATCGGTTTCGAGCATCAGGCGGTACTTGGGCTCAGTGCCCGAATAGCGCGAGTTGAGCTGCACCAGGCCAGGCAAACGCTGTTTTATCTCTTCCAGCATCGTCTGCAAAGGAACCATGGTTTTCAGATCCAGCTTGGAAGCGACGTTGCAGGATGCCACCATTTGAGGATATTTTTGGATGCTGGCAGCAAGCGCTGCCATGGAGGGCGGCTCTTGTTGAAGCAGGACCTTGAGCATAAAAACGGCTGTGCGCAAGCCGTCCCCTGTGCGATGATGTTCGTCCAACAGGATGATATGACCAGATTGCTCACCGCCAAGCCCCAGTTTGCCTTCAGGGTTCTGATTTGCTGTCAGCCCGAGCAGTACATCGCTCACATATTTATCCCCAACCGGTGTCTGGATCAGCTCAAAGTGATGCTCCGCGGCAAACTGGTGTAAAGATCCGTTAGCCATAACGGTCGTGACCAGTGAATTAGCCAGAAGCCTTTTCTCCTTGTGCAGCGCGTCTGCCAGGATAGCCAGCATGTGATCGCCGTCAATCAACTGCCCCTTCTCGTCCATCATGATCACACGATCAGCGTCACCGTCAAAAGTGATGGCAAGGCTGGCCTGATGTTCGGTGAGCAAGGCTGCCAGGGCTTCCGGTTTGGAACGGGCATATTCCGAGCCGGCCTGCACGTTGATGTTGATCCCATCTGATTCGGTATTAAGCGCGACCACTTCCGCACCCAACGCTCTGAACAGTTCTGGACCCACCCGATATGCCGCTCCGTTCGCGCAATCCAGCAGGATTTTCAGCCCGCTTAGATCGAGGTCTTTCTGTGTGGCAACCAGATCTTGCAGGTAAAGATCATAATTTTGAGTGCCATCCTCACTCAGCCCAGTTTTCGGTAGATCCAGGTCTCCCTCGGGCAAGCCCATAAGGTAGGCTTCAATGGCCGCTTCCTGGCTTTCAGAGATTTTCATTCCCTGCGGATTTAAGAATTTGATGCCGTTCTCTGATGCCGGATTGTGTGAAGCAGAAATGACCGCGCCAGCAGTGGCGCCAAGCTCCCGGGTCAGCCAGGCGATGCCAGGCGTGGGCAAAATCCCCAGATCCACCACGCGCGCTCCACTAATGAGCAAGCCGCGTGTCAGGGCGTCCTGCAGGAGCGGACCCGAGGTGCGGGTGTCGCGCCCGATTACGAACAGATCAGGACCGGGCGTTTCCAGGCTGAGCACATGCCCAACCGCCACTCCCAGGCGGTAAACAAATTCCGCTGTCATTGGAGTTGTGCCAAATGTGCCGCGGATACCATCTGTGCCAAAAAATTGATTGTTTGCCATAAAAGGCTCCTCTATTGATAAGTAATGTCAGCCACCACAGGCAGGTGATCGGAAATCGTGTGCGAGAGCGGCGAATTGACGACGAAACACTTGTATTCCACAAGACGTTTGGCTGGAAAAAAGAAAATATGGTCAACCGCGCCTGCACGAGGATGGGTCGCAAAGTTTTCCTGGGGTTTTAGATGGATGATGCCGTGATCCCGTTCAAGCATGTCGCGCAGGGTGTACTCTTCGGCGGTGGCGTTGAAGTCGCCCATCAGGATCATAGGCAATTGCGGCGGAAGGATATGCCTCTCAATCAGGCTGATCAAGCCGCTGATTTGCTGCGAGCGTATGATTCTGGCGGCATCCACCACCTCACTCCAGGCGTTTTCTCCCCGCTCCCCGGTCAGGGTGCTCAGGTGGAGGTTCAGGACGAAAGGAAAAGGGGCGTGCTTCAGGCGGGCGAGGATCACATAGCGCGGGTCGGTATCCCGTGAGCCCTCATAGCTGGTCGGTTGATACAGCGGCACATTACGCGGCACGCCGGCTTTATTGGTGTCGCTCAGGCGGCTGAAGGCAATGTTAGAGAATAGCGCGTTGCCTTTGGACCAATCCCACCAGTCGTTGAATAAACCATTCACCATCAAGTCTTTTTTGACCTGCATGTGTCGCTTCATGGAGAGAGTTTCGCCGTAGAAGGCGTGCTGGAAACTGCAATCAGTGTGGATGCGGTCAACCATGCTGTGGGTGATGCCGTCAACATCAATGTAGTGGGCAATCTCCTGGACGCCAAAGACGTCCGGCTTGATTTCTTCAATTAATTGAATGAGAGCTTCAGTCTTATTCTCTGATTGTTCAGGCGAGCCAGTAAAGTTCTTTTCCCCGCCGCCCAGATTAAGAGTCATCACCCTGATTTTGTGCATAACCCATCGCTTTCTCAGATGTTCTAAAGGGTATTATACCAATCAACATCGTACCTTCACGAGCGTGTCACAGAGCGTGTCTCAGAGTCTGCACAAGGGCTTTAGATTGCATGTTTCTAATTATGGCTACTCAAGAAGAACGCGAACAAATCATCCCAAAAGCCCTGTATCTGAACTGCAGGCAATTTTTGAAGCAAGCGGCAGTTTTTGGAGCAGGCTTATCCTTGGTAAGTGGAGGGCGGTGGAAGGTGGAAAATCCAGTCACTGACACCATTTCCGATTTGCTTGATCGCTTTGAAACTGTGCAGCGAGTCTCCCTTTTGCGCTCGGTTGAAGGCTATTTCATGGTTCTTCCCTGGCAGAGTCTTCTTGCTCTGGGCTTGGTTCTTGCGGCGGCGCAGCACGGCTTTCACGCGCGCCACGACTTCGCGAGGTGAGAAGGGTTTGCTGATGTAGTCATCTGCCCCCAATTCCAAGCCAATCAGCCGATCAAGTTCCTCTTGCCTGGCGGTCACCATGATGATTGGGGTTCGGCTTGTTTTTCGGATCGTCCGTGCCACATCCAATCCGTCCATACCCGGTAAATTCAGATCCAGCAGGATCAAATCGGGTCTGGCTTCCTGCCAAAGCCTCAAGCCTTCGCCACCTGTATGGGCTGAAATTGGTTTGAAACCGTTGTGTTCCAGATAATCGGACAATATTTTGTTCAGGTTAATTTCGTCTTCAATAATCAATACTGTGGTCATTATGTTTGATTAATCACTTTTGAGCCGCTGATAAAGCGCCCGTTAATAAATTTCCCTCCATTCTAAATCAAATCTGAATAAATACTGGATATAAACTCAATCAGTACTCTGTAAATTAATAGCATCACCAATCAAGTGGTGAAATAAAAATAAGGAAAAAGATGATGAACAAGAAAATTTTTGGTATCGGATTAACAATTTTGGTGCTTGGCGCCTTGGTATTTTCAGTTGGCGGTTCAGTTTTTGCTCAGGAAGAAACTCCTGAAGTTGAAGTAACTGAATTACCCGAACCTGCCGTGACCCGTAATGGTCGTGGCTTTGGACCTGGCGATGGTATTTGCGACGGCACATGTGACGGAACTTGCGACGTTGATGGCGATGGCATTCCCGATCAACTGCAATTGCGTCTGCAGGATGGCACCGGTACTGGTATGCAGTACGGTAATAGTTACGGACCAGGCGACGGTACATGTGATGGAACTTGCGACGCTGATGGCGATGGCATTCCCGATCAGATGAGACTGCGCGATGGCAGTGACACCGGTATGCAATACGGTCCCGGCACTATGCAGGGTGGTCAGCGCTATGGAGCCAGCCAGGGCGTGGGCTTTGGACGTGGCAACACACAGTCCGCAGGTCAGCAGGGCGCTGGAATGCGCGACGGCTCTTGCATTGGTGACTAAACAGTTAGTTTAGAACGCTTCACTTCCTTAGTAACCACCTGGCGCTGCCAGGTGGTTCACTTTAATGATGTGGTGAAATCAAATATTAACGGAACTCGTATACAACATATATACCCGGACAAAGAAAAAACAAGCAAAATGAGATAGAATCAGCTCGACAATGGAGTATGATTCAATAAATAAAATGACCACAACGCAACGCATTACTGATGATCTGGAGGCGATGCTGGCAGTCTTCCCTCCGGAAGTTGCCCAGGCTGTACAATCCAGAGATAATTTTGATAACCTGCTCGAGGTCATCCTGGATCTTGGGCGTAATCCAAGCGCGCGCTTTACGACTGGCGAGGTTGAACTGCTCGATGAGCCGGTGACACAAGATGATCTCAAATATGTCACAGACCGTATTGGAGATTTCGACGCAGACAACCGGGCAGGCATGGAACGCACGCTGCATCGAATTTCGGCAATACGCAACCGCCGCGGAAAAGTCGTGGGTCTCACCTGCCGGGTGGGGCGGGCGGTTTACGGCACGATCGAGATTATAGAAGACCTGGTCGAGTCGGGTCAGAGCGTTTTGATTCTGGGTAAACCTGGCGTAGGCAAAACCACAATGCTGCGTGAAGCTGCCCGCATTCTGGCGCAAAAACACCGCGTGGTAATCGTGGATACCTCAAATGAAATTGGCGGAGATGGTGATGTGCCGCATCCGGCTGTCGGGCAAGCCCGGCGCATGCAGGTGCCAAAACCTTCGCTGCAGCATGAGGTGATGATCGAAGCGGTTGAAAATCACAATCCGGAAGTGATCGTCATTGACGAAATCGGGCGCGAGCTCGAAGCGCTTGCCGCGCGTACGATTGCCGAACGCGGTGTGCAGTTGATTGGAACCGCGCACGGAAATGGTCTCGAGAACCTGCTTTTGAACCCAACGCTTTCGGATCTGATAGGCGGCATTGAATCCGTCACCCTTTCCGATGATGAAGCCAGGCGGCGCGGCACCCAAAAAACGGTGCTTGAACGCCGTTCCCCTCCAACCTTTACGGTTTTGGTTGAAATAATCGATCGGCAGCGTGTGGCGGTTCACCGCGACTTGGCCAGTTCTGTAGACGCGATCCTGCGTGGTTATCCCATGCTGCCAGAGGAGCGCTACCGTGATGAGTATGGCAAGGTTCACATCCTCAAGACAACCAAACCAAACATGCCAACAGTTTCCCAGTCTCTCCGGCGCGGCAGCGGCATGGAGACCGCTCCTTTCCAACGAAACGGAACGCAGGCGGCCGCCAAAAACAAGCAGCACACCGAGCGTTTCAGCGCGATAAACGATATCCGCAAAGAGCAGGATGAGATCGGGGATATAGCAATCCCGGGTGAAAAACGCATCTACCCGGTTGGGGTACCCCGCAGCCGTTTGATCCAGTCGGTAAAAGAACTGGGCGTTCCGGCGGTTGTGGTGAAAGATCTAAAAGATGCCGACATCCTGGTGACCCAACGCCGCTACTATCGTGACCGCCTTCAGCCAATCATTGATGCGGAAGAACGCGGCATTCCAATCTTCGTAGTCAAGTCGACTTCGATTGGGCAGATCGAACAATTTTTGGCAGACTCTTTTCCCGGGCAGCTCACTGTCCGCAGAGAAGCTGTCTCCTCCGAGGCGATTGAACAAACCATGCGGGCAATTGAAGAAGTCAGGGAGGGTCAGAGGTACGTTGACCTTCAGCCTGCGCCTGCCCCAGTACGCCGGCAGCAGCATGAAATTGCGCGCCAGGCGCACCTTGTCTCAGAATCTTATGGAAAGGACCCCAAGCGCTTTGTGCGAATATTCCGGGATTGATCCATGTTTATTACATTAGAAGGTCCAGAAGGCAGCGGCAAGAGCACCCAAATCAAGCGTTTGGCAAAACGCCTTGAAGCGATGGGTTATCCGGTGGTTACTACGCGTGAACCTGGCGGTACTCCAATCGGAGACCAAATCCGCCACGTTTTGATGCGAATGGAAAATAAGGAACTTCAGCCTCGCACGGAAATACTGCTCTTTCTGGCAGCCCGCGCGCAGCTGGTTGAACAAGTGATTAAGCCCGCGCTTCAGGATGGTAAAATCATACTTTGTGACCGCTATGGCGATTCAACCCTGGCTTACCAGGGATACGGACATGGGTTGGATCTTGACCAATTGCGCGAGATGCTTGATTTCGCGACAGACCATCTCAAACCTGATGTGACAATCCTGTTGGATCTGGATGTGAAGACTGGTTTGATGCGAAAGAAGGCTGAAGATGAATGGAACCGTTTGGACGCCTATGAAGTTCTGTTCCATGAGCGCGTGCGTGAGGGCTATCTGAAGTTAGCCTACGAAGAACCCGAGCGCTGGCAGATTGTGGATGCCTCCCAGGGAATTGATGCTGTCCAGGAAGATCTTTTTCAAATCATCCTTGACGCACTTGAGAACAATGAATGAACAGCCAACCTGCTTAGCAGGTTTGGATGAAAGGATATCAGAATGAAAAAATATTCAAAAATCGTTTTATTTTTAATGGTGGCGGCATTAACACTGAGCGCCTGTAAAGTTGCAACCATCACACCTCCCGTGGAGGAACCGACCACCATCGTGGAGGAGACGGAAGATCCCGCGAATGTGGTCGTTGAGCCAACTGAAGACCTGGCTCCTCAACCAACGGCTGATCTCCCCTTAATTGATGATAATGGCAACATGGTTTGCAACATCGTTGAGCCGCTCTTCAGCGAATTGACCCCTGAGGAAGAAGCCCAATTGGCTGTTTTCCCGCCTGTTTCGGAAGATGACTGGACCAAGGGTCCTGAAAACGCCATCGTTACCCTGATTGAGTATACAGAGTTCCAGTGCCCTTACTGTGCCATGGCTTACCAGGAGTTCGAGAAGCTGATGGATATGTATCCTGAAGATGTGCGCCTGGTTTATCGCCCTTATCCGCTTATTAGTATCCACCCCAACTCGCAGGTAGCAGCTCAGGCTGCCGAAGCCGCTGGTTTGCAGGGTAAATTCTGGGAGATGTATTCCAATCTCTTTGATAAACAAAGTGAATGGAACAGCTTGACCATCGAAGATTTTCTGGTTTGGCTGGCTGCCGAAGCAACCGCGCTTGGTTTGGACGAAGCACAATTCTCAGAAGATACGGTGAGCGAAGCGGTCACAGAAAAGATTCAAAGTGCCATGGACTACGCCCAAAGTATTGGCATGAATTCCGTGCCAACAGTGCTCATCAATGGCCGCCCAGTCAGCAATTGGCAGGCTTCCGGCATTAAACCCATCATCGAAGTGGTCAAAATTGAAGACAGTCTGATGAAAGAATGTCCACCGTGGGTGATTGATGTGGAAAAAACCTACACTGCCACCATCACAACCGAAAATGGCGATATGACCATCGAGCTTTACCCCGAATATGCTCCACTGGCAGTGAACTCCTTTGTGTATCTGGCGCGTGAAGGCTTCTATGATGGTGTTACTTTCCATCGCGTCTATCACGATTTCATGGCGCAGACTGGCGACCCCACCGGCACCGGTTGGTCTGGAGCTGGTTATCAGTACCGTGAAGAAATTGTGGATGAGCTGACCTTCGACGATCCCTACATGCTCGGCGTTGCCCGCAGCCAGGCAGAGGCTACCAGCGGCAGCCAATTCTTTATCACTTACGTGCCTTACCCAACGTTGAACGGTCTGTATACCATCTTCGGTAAGTTGGTGGATGGTGTGGATGTGTTCGAGATGATTACTGAACGCGATGCGGATCAAAACCCCGATGCGCCACTGGGAGATAAAATCCTCAGTATTACCATCACTGAAGAATGAGCCTGGAGCAAGAAACCAAGGAAAAATACTATGACAGGATTGATATCGCCCAGCTGGCGGTATCAGTCCTTGTCTTTTTTCTGAGCCTTATCTGGATCGGGCTTGTAGGGCTGGCAGCCTTCGGGGAAGTCAGCATGGCTTACGGAAAGAGCCTTGCAATTGAGCCGGGTATGCTGATTAATTTGATGCTGACAGGGTTTGTTTTTCTGGCAATTACGCTTGTTTCGATCTTAACGACAATTCAAAAAATCACAGGGAACGCTAAAACTATCAATCGCTCTGGGGGTAAAGTACTGTTCGGGTCAATTGCCGGGCTTGTGCTGGTCTTTGGACTTGCAGCACTTGCGGGTCTTGCATCTCCGGAAATAAAATCCATTGCATTGGCAATTCTGGCAGTGCCGGGAATTGCAATTCCGGTTTTCATGCTTTTGCGGGTCGGAGCACGCTATCAAAAAAGCCCAAACCCCAAACGCGATTCTGGCATTCTGACCTTCTCAATCGGGATTTCTACCCCCTTCATCCTTCTGATGGAGGTCTTGGTAATCATTTTCCTGTTGATCGTGTTTGTATCAGGCTTGTATGGCAAGCCAGAATTTATGGATCTCTTCAATAACATTCTAAACAATCCTGCAGCCGTCCAAAATGACCCCACCAGTTTGTTTTCAGAGTTCGAGAACATAATCAACCTTCCTGATTTAATGGGTTGGCTGCTGCTGGTGGTTGCCGGTATCATGCCGCTGGTTGAAGAACTCTTCAAGACTCTGGGCGTATGGCTGCTCAAGGTCCGCAATCCTAACCCGGCAGAGAGCTTCCGGATTGGATTGCTCAGTGGCGGGGGATTCGCGCTGTTTGAGGGGCTGCTGAGCGTCAACTCGCTCCAACTAAACTCCCTCGGCTTTGCAGAATGGGCTGGGTTGATCCTGGGCAGATTTGGCGGCAGCCTTCTCCACATTCTGGCAGGCGGAATCATTGGCCTGGCAATCGGCAAATTCTGGCAGGACCGCAAGCTTATCTCAATGCTGCTTTCTTACCTGGCAGCCTGGCTATTGCATGCTGCCTGGAATGCATTGGCGATCTTCGGAGGCATCAATCCACTCATAAGCGAGACCAATGTGCTGGCTGTTTGGTCATATATCGGACTTGTGCTGCTATTTTTTGGCATGCTGTTAGCCTTCTTCGGTCTGATAAGAAAAGCGCAGATAGCAAGCGCCTTTCCACTTTACCCCATCAGGTTGGAGGGTTAGGTTATGGAACGTCAGCGTGTAATGAGACTGTTACAATTTTTGGTTGATCGTCTGGTTGACCTAAAGGTCACAGGCGGCGAGAACGTGAAGGATGGAACGCCTTACATTGTCGCCACCAGCCACATCAGCCGTCTGGATACGCCCTTCCTGATGCTTTCAACGCAGCGGCAGGACATTATTGCCATGGTAGCCAGAGAATACGAAAAGGCGCCTTTTTTCGGCTGGTTCTTGGAAAAACTTGGTGTGATCTGGATCTCGCGTGACGAATATGATCTCGGCGCCTTTCGCGAAGCATCAGAAAGAATCAAGAATGGTTGGATTGTGGGAATCGCTCCGGAGGGAACGCGCTCTAAAACACAACAGCTCCTGGAGGGCAAGCCGGGGGCGTCTTTGCTGGCGATTCGCAACCAGGTCCAGGTAATTCCCGCGGCAGTGCTCGGTTCGACCCAGGTCATTCATAGCATTTTGCGCCTGAAGAGAGCAAAGGTGGAAGTGCGCTTTGGAAAACCTTTCATGCTGCCTCAGGCGAGTGATGAAAGAACCAACAAAGCCCTGCTGCAGCAGGCAACCGATGAAATCATGTGCCGTATTGCTCTGCTGCTGCCAGAAGAACGGCGCGGTTTTTATGCCAACCATCCACGCCTGATAGAATTGAAATCCGAACAGGATACCCCGTAGTTATCTGAGATCTTTCCAGAAGGAGAACCCCCATGATCCCAATCCGTGATGAAATAAAGACCCACCGAACCCCAATTGTCAATTATGTCTTGATCCTGATCAATGTGGCGGTCTTTTTGTGGACTTGCTTTTTCAATGCAAATCCTGATGCCGTTTATTCCGAATTTGCCCTTTTCCCGTACAAGATTCAGCAAGGTCTCGACGTGGGCGATATGCGCGATATTCTCACCAGCATGTTCCTGCATGCCGGTTGGTTCCACCTGCTGGGAAATATGCTCTATCTTTGGATTTTTGGTGATAACATCGAAGACCGGCTGGGGCATCTCCGGTATTTGCTTTTCTACCTTGCGGGTGGTGTGTTTGCGGCTTTTGCTCACTACTTCACCAACCCTTATTCCACAATCCCAACGGTTGGCGCCAGCGGTGCGATAGCCGCAGTGTTGGGGGCTTACCTGGTGATTTATCCGCAGAGCCGCATCTATACTTTTATTCCGATAGGCTTCTTTGCCAGGCTCACGCTTGTGCCTGCAGTTGTCGTTTTGACTTTATGGTTTATTATGCAGCTGTTCAGTGGGGTTGGTTCACTGGGGTTGGGTGACCAGGTCGGTACAGCTTATTGGGCGCATATCGGAGGTTTTGTTTTCGGTCTTCTGATAGGTCTTATCTTCAAAAAACGCGGTCGCAAGCCAATTCCCGCACCACCCAGTTGGAACTGAGCCAAAAGGGAAACTGGTAGGCATTTATTAATACAACTGTAACTTGCGCAAAATGGGGACATTCATAGTATAATATCGTACCGGCGTTAAGGAAGTATCCGACTTTCGAGGCGCATTTTGTATTAACCCAGCCCGATTCGGGGGGGTTGGGATTTGAGAAAATGTATTAAGGAATATTGTAATTATGCCAAGCTCATACTTGACCCGCGAGGGATTTGAAAAATCAGAACTTGAACTGGAATTTCTGCGCAAAGTCAAACGCAAGGAAGTTGCTCAGCGTTTACAGGATGCAATGGAAGACGGCGAGCTGATCGAAAACGCGGAATACGAAGCTGCTAAAAATGAACAGGCTTTCACCGAAGGCCGTATCAAGGAGTTGGAACTTCTGCTTGCCAACGCCCACATCATTGAAGATGGCGAAAACGAGCACGGTCTCGTGACGGTTGGTTCAAAAGTGACAATCTGCGAAGAAGGCGGCGAGCCTGAAACGTATAAGATTGTTGGTCCTGTTGAGGCAAACCCCCGCGAAAGACGAATTTCCAACGAATCCCCTATTGGTAAGGCTTTAATTAACCATCGTATTGGTGATAAGGTTAAAATTGAAGCTCCAGGTGGTGCTTACACCGTCGAGATTCTCAAAAGCGAGTAATCGTCAGAATTCTCAAAGCCCCACCCGATATCGCGGTGGGGCTTATTTTAATGAAAAGGACGAACCATGCTAACAGATAACTTTTCCGAACTTGAAAACCTGCGCCTGGAAAAAATGCAGCAATTACGTCAGGATGGGATTGAACCTTACCCAACCCGCTCCTATAAAAATAGCAGCAACGCTGATGCTATCAAAGCCTTCGAAGCATGCGAGGCAGCTGGCGAGCCAGAGGAACTCAAGCTGACCCTGGCGGGCCGCTTGCGCGCTATCCGCAACATGGGTAAGCTTTCGTTTGGCCATATCGAAGATCGCAGCGGCAAAATCCAGCTCTTTATGCGCATCAACGAACTCGGGCAGGAGAAGCTTGATCAGTTTGTGCGTTTTTTTGACCTCGGCGACTTCATCGAAGCCACAGGCACGATGGTGCGCACAAAACGCGGAGAAGTGACTTTGCAGGTTGAAGACTTCAGGATGCTCTCCAAGGCGCTCTATCAACTGCCAGCAGCAAAGGATGAGGTGGTTGATGGTGAGGTTATTCGCCATGCCGCGCTGACCGACCCCGAAACCCGCTATCGCCAGCGTTATGTTGACCTGGCAGTCAATCCCGAAGTCCGTGAAATTTTCCGTAAGCGCACCGAAATCCTAAAAGCCCTGCGCGATTTTTTGGATGAACGCGGCTTTCAGGAAGTGGAAACCCCTATCCTGCAACCAATTTACGGCGGAGCGGCAGCCAAACCCTTCACAACCTACCACAACCAGCTTCACCAGAAACTCTTCCTGCGCGTGAGTTTTGAACTTTACCTGAAGCGCTTGCTTGTTGGCGGGCTGGATCGCGTTTATGAAATCGGGCGGGACTTCCGCAACGAAGGGGTGTCCTTCAAGCACAACCCTGAGTTTACCCAGCTCGAGTTCTACATGGCGTACGCGGATTACAACACGATCATGGAGATGACTGAGCAGATGGTTTCGCAGGTTGCCCAGCGTGTTTTAGGGACGATGGTTATCCACTATGATGGACACGAAATCGACCTCACACCTCCCTGGAACCGGATGCAGATCCGCCAGGGTCTGATCGATCATGCCGGCATTGATATCCAGGATTATCCCACCGACGAAGCTTTGGCGGAGGTCATGAAAGCCCGACAGATCCCCTTCAAGCCGGGAACTCCGCGCGGCAAGCTGATCAACACGCTGATGGAAACCTACCTTGAACCAATCATGATCCAGCCAACCTTCCTCTATGACTACCCGCGCGACATTTCACCCCTGGCTAAGGCTAAGCCTGAAGACCCCAACACGGTGGAACGTTTCGAGGGCTATATCGGAGGTGTGGAACTGTGCAATGCCTTTACGGAGCTTAATGACCCGCTCGACCAGGAAAAACGCTTCCTTGAACTTGGCCGCACCTACACCGAAGACGATGAAGAGCGCAACCCAATGGACGAAGACTACCTGCGGGCGCTGGCTTACGGAATGCCCCCAGCTGGCGGATTTGGGCTCGGTGTGGATCGCTTTGTGATGATGCTCACCGAACAGCACACCCTGCGTGAAGTGATCCTTTTCCCTCCTTTACGTGATGGTGATAGCCCTGATCCTGAAGCATAAACAGATTCTTAACAGTTGCTTATAAAAGAGTGCTCTCATGCACTCTTTTTTGTTGCTCGGTTCCAGATTGAAGATATCAACTCCAGAAAAACAAAGCTAACTGTAGATAAAAGCTTCTTTATTAACAATGATTGCGTTAGAATGTAACTATAGTGTCAGCTTGTTGGTGTGAGTCTTGCAACGAAAGCATGCATGGAAGAAACTGAACTGATCAAACTTGCTGTTGATGGAGACCTTGACGCCTTTAATCAACTCGTCCTCCAGCACCAGGAAATTGCATTTAACGTCGCCTATCGAATTATGGCAGACGAAAACGCGGCTGCAGATGCCACGCAGGAAGCAGTCATCTCCATGTACCGCAAGCTCGATACCTATCGCGGCGGATCCTTCAAGAGTTGGTTTTTGCGCATCGTCACCAATGCCTGCTACGATGAACTCAGGCGTCAGCGCCGCAGACCAAGCGTGCCGATCGAACCAGAAACCAATGATGGCGAGTTAATTGAATCGCCCGAGTGGTTGGAAGATAAATCTGCCGGTCCCGAAGAGGTGCTGGGAACTTCTGAGCTTGAAGAGGCTATCCAGCACTGTCTGAGTAGTCTCGATCAAAAATTTAGGGTTGTAATCACCCTGGTGGACGTCTCAGGAGAAGATTACGAATCAGTCGCGCGGATTATTGGCTCGCCTATTGGCACGGTCAAGAGCCGGTTAGCACGCGCGCGTCAAAAAATGCAGTACTGTTTGCAGGGTTTCAGGGAACTTTTACCTGACCAATTTCGTCATAATATCGAGGAAAATGATGAATAGGCAAGCAGAAATCTCTGAAAAGGACATGACGCTGCTTTGCGAATATCTCGATGACGCGATGTCCATTAAGGACCGCGCGAAGTTTGAGAAGCGCCTGCAGCAATCCCCCGAGCTTAAACAGGCTCTGGAGGATATGACTGCGTTAAAGCAGGGCATGCGCAGCCTTCCTGTCAGAAAAGTACCTCATCAATTTACCCTGACCCGCGGTGAGGCAGAAAAAGCCCGTCGCGGTCGCTTTTTGCTGCCAAGTTTTGGTTGGGCAAGCGTGGTTTCCATGATCCTGTTGGCTGTCATTTTTGGCAGTGAGTTCATTTTTTCAAATTTCTCCGCTCCGCAACCAGCATATGAGGAGCCGGTTGCCATGATGTTGGAGAATGAGGCGGCTACTGAAAGTGTTATGAAACAAGCGGAAGAGGAAGCTACTGAGCCAGTTTATCTGCTCAATTGGGTGTCCGTAGGTGGCAAGGGCGGCGGTGGCGCTGGGGGTATCGGTGGCGGTGGTTCAATTACCGGGGACTTTGCTGTTGGATTAGGCGGTGGACCCGTCGAAACATATGCTGAAGATACGGTGTTGGCTGAACCACTTCAGGCTGAAGACCTTGTGGAACCAACCCAGACAGCCAGCATACTTTCTGAGGAGAAAATTACGGTTGAACCTTTGATTTTTGGCGTCCGTGAGGACCAGTTGGGGCAGGTTATTGCTGTCCAACCGGATGAAGCTCCAGTTCCATCAGTAGCTGCTTCGCGCGAGGTTGTTGAAGCGGAGAAGGAACCTCTAATCGCGACGAACATCAAATTGATCCTGGCTGGTCTCGCCGCAGCTTGTGGTCTGATCTGGCTGCTACTGAGGTTCAGGCGATAGGTCCAATTTTATGATCACATAACTAAAGTCCGGGGAAAACCCCGGACTTTTTTGTTATTTAAGAATCAGCCTGGTTATTTACGCTTGGGAGCATTTGATTTTCGCAATAAACTGCTCAGGGCAAGACCCAACCCAATGGTTGACAGTCCCGCGATCATAAAGGCTGGTCCTGCAAAGTTATCATCCCGACCGGTATTTGGCACCGAAAAAGTTGCCATCACAATTGGAGTTGTGGGAGTTACGGTAGGATCGGTGGGTGTAACCGTTGGGCTTGGTTCTGGGGTATTTGTGGGTGTTTCCGTAGGCGTTACCCTTGTGGAAGTAGGCGTAAAAGTCGGTGTGTTGGTAGGCGTCACTGCTGTGGAAGTAGGCGTAAAAGTTGGTGTGTTGGTAGGCGTCAC
Organism: Anaerolineaceae bacterium UBA5838; assembly: GCA_002432795.1. Classification (GTDB taxonomy): domain Bacteria; phylum Chloroflexota; class Anaerolineae; order Anaerolineales; family Anaerolineaceae; genus Mesolinea. Next base: position 6,209 of record DJGU01000083.1, on the reverse strand, counting down.
TGCTGTGGAAGTAGGCGTAAAAGTTGGTGTGTTGGTGGGCGTTACCGTTGTAGAAGTAGGCGTAAAAGTTGGTGTGTTGGTAGGCGTCACTGCTGTGGAAGTAGGGGTAAATGTAGGTGTGTTGGTAGGGGTATTTGTGGGAGTAAAGGTAGGCGTATTGGTAGGCTGCTGCTGGCAGCCGTAATTGCCGGCGTAGTTACCGGGGTTATGGAGCGTTACCAGGGTGCTGTTGACCCACACGGAGGCGCTTGTAATGTTGTAATAGCCTGGCGGCACATTGTCTGTAAAATGGACCACATTACCACTGCGCGGCCCGGGTGGGATGGTGCCGTAGGTGTAGGTAAGGTCTGATATAACATCTCCGTCAACGGTATTCAATAACACAAAGTGGATTTCAACATGGGTTCCAAGACATTCAATATGCGATAAATTGAGTTGGTAGTCTTCACTCGCCAGGACGGACTGCTGCTCCTGGCTGAGAGTAAAAAGTAATAGGACAGCAAGTAAAATTGTGGATATATTCTTCACAGTACAACCTTTCTATCTATAAAAAGCGTAAGAGATCTATATATTAATACCTAGTTGGTATTAATATCGAGAAATTGTACAAGGTATGTAGATATCTGCGGGGTGGAGATATTGTGTTGAGCGTTTATGATCTTGTAGATGAGGACAGAGCAAGTGATGTTGAAGCAAAAATCTTTGCTTGATCTGTTTTATTGCCTTTTATCTCCGGATATTATCGACCTGCAAAGAGGCCTAATGGGGTTAGCTTGCCAATCACAACAAAGCGCTGTCCTTGCCAGTCGTTCGTGCAGGTGTAGAGCGTAACCAGCTGATCTCCGGGTGTAAGTTCAATTTCAGTTTCGATCACAGAATTCTTTTCGATTGCTTGGATCAGGCTGCTGAACTCGAGGTCAGAGCTGAAATCGACAACCAGGTAGGTGGTATCCGTTTCGCTCACCACAATGCCAGCAGCAATGTCCACGCGGTAGACTTGCTCTGGTGTGTACAGATAATAGAAGGGGTTCTGCTCATAAAACTGCTGGCTCTTGTACCAGACCAGGTTACTGAACATCAGCCCGTTGTCAAAATTGTGTCCATAAATGATGGTGTTCGGATCGCTGAAGTCGCTATTGTTGCGAAAGTCAAAAAAGATCGATCCCATGGCTTTGTAGGATAAATCAAGATCGCGGGTCAGGTAGTATTCGTTATCCGGGGATTTCAAAACTGGATGGTCAACGCGAATAGCCTCATTGTGGATCCATGCCTGCACATCTGAATTCAGGCTTTGCCAGGCGGGGAAGTCGATTTCTACCAAGGAAAGCGCTTGCTGCAGCTCCTCAGCATGTGGATTAGGTGTGGGTGTTGGTGCCGTGGTGGCGGTCGGCGGCAGCAGTTTGGGTGCTGCGAGGCTTGGCGCGCTGGTCGGGGTAGGGCTCGGGGTGGGGCTTGGTTGAGCGGTGGCAGTTTGGTAATAATTCGCCATGAATGTGGCCACGCTGTCAGCCTGCCGGGTCATCTCATTCTGAGGGACTTGCGTTCCTCCGACATATTTCAAACCAAAGCTGACCGTCAATGCGGCTGAGAGCAGAAAAAGCGCGCCCAATATTACCAGTAACAGCTTCTGTTTACGTTCCATCTGCTAAGAATAGTATTCTTTTTGCACCTGAAATATCAAGTTAATTGTTGGGTGAGTTTGTACAAAAAAGAAGCAGACAAACAAGTCTGCTTCTTTTTGAGGTGAATTTATAAAGGGTTTGGTTATTCAGTCAGAAGGCTGACGGCTTCTTTGAGCGCGTCGGCTCGGTCGGTTCTTTCCCAGGTCAGGTCCAGATCGTCGCGACCGAAATGCCCATAAGCAGCCAGTTGGCGATAGATTGGGCGCAGAAGATCGAGGTCATGGATGATGGCGCGCGGGCGCAGGTCAAAGATCTTGGCGATCGCCCGGGTGATTTTTTCGTCTTCCACGGCACCAGTGCCAAAAGTTTCCACGTTGATGCTCAGAGGCTGAGCAACGCCAATGGCATACGAAACCTGTACCTCGCAGCGTTCAGCCAATCCGGCTGCCACCACGTTCTTCGCCACCCAACGGGCTGCATAGGCTGCGGAGCGGTCTACTTTTGTCGGATCTTTGCCGCTGAAGGCACCGCCGCCATGCCGCCCCATGCCGCCGTAAGTGTCCACGATGATCTTGCGTCCGGTCATACCGGCATCGCCCATTGGTCCACCGATCACAAAGCGACCGGTCGGATTGACGTAGACTTTGGTGTCCTCGTCCAATAGTTCCGCGGGAATGACAGCCTTGATCACATGTTCTCGAATGTCTGCCTCGATGCGATCGTGGCTGACTTCTTCGTGATCCAGCTGGTCAGCATGCTGACTGCTGACAACAATTGTATGGATGCGAACGGGCTTGCCGTAATGATATTCCACCGTTACCTGGCTCTTTCCATCGGGGTACATCCAGGGAATGGTGCCATTTTTGCGGACCTCAGCCATACGGCGGGTCAACTTGTGGGCATAATAGATGGGCATCGGCATCAGGGTTTCAGTTTCGTTGCAGGCAAAACCAAACATCATGCCCTGGTCGCCAGCACCGCCGGCTTCGATGAAGGCTTCGTTGTATTCAACTGCTTCCTTCACGCCATTCTGATCCACACCGCGGGAAATGTCCGCGCTCTGATTGGCGAGCGCCACCAGTACGCCGCAGGTGGAGCCGTCGAAGCCCTTCTTGCCGCGATCATAGCCGATGCCGTTTACCACTTCGCGCACGAGCGCGTCAATGTCAACATAGGTTTTGGTGGTCACTTCGCCATAGGTCAGAACAAAGCCGGTCTTGATGGCAGTTTCGCAGGCTACCCGGCTGGCTTTGTCTTCCTTGATCATGGCATCCAGGATCGCGTCGCTGATCTGGTCGCACATTTTGTCTGGGTGACCTTCAGTGACCGATTCGGATGTGAACAGGTACTTGGGTGATTGCATAAAAGTTGTTGTCATATTGTTAACCTCCTCAGGTTACGAAAAAAATGCCCCTGCAAGTGAGGGGCATTCCGCTTGGTATGCTTTAGCCTCTCATCTTCCAGATTGTCTGCCGGAATTGGCACCATACACTTGGTTGGTTGCCGAGGTTTCAAAGGGCCGGTCCCTCCACCTCTCTGGATAAGAGTGCCGCAAGGGCTATGTAATTAGATGTGTTATACCACAAGCAATTAAGGCAGGCAAGTGTGATTTATTCAAACCCGGCACAATCGCCCGGTAGACCAAAATCGATCCGTACAGTGGGATTACATCCCACCGCAACTAATCCTATATTGTCTCTCGTTTTGCCGAAGGCTTTATTCCCACTTTGAATAAAAATAGGTTATGCTTAAGCCTTGTTCGAACAAGGAGGTCAACATGATTGATGAACTGTTAAGAGAGTCCAAACAGCGCATGCGAGGCGCGTTGGACGTGTTGGAAGATGATCTGATGGCGATCCGAACTGGGCGGGCCTCACCCGCATTGATCGAAAGACTGCAGGTTGAGTATTATGGCTCCAGCCTCTCATTGATCCAGCTTGCCAGCATCAGTGTTCCAGAATCCCGTCAGCTGCTCATCCGCCCCTTTGATTCCTCATCGCTTAAAGCCATCGAGCGCGCCATTCAGGCTTCGGATCTGGGCCTTACCCCCAACAGTGATGGCAAGGTGATCCGCCTCAACCTGCCTCCGCTGACAGAAGAGCGCCGGCGCGACCTGGTAAAAATGGTACATTCACGCCTTGAAGATTGCCGTGTTGCCATCCGGAACATCCGGCGTGACAGCCTGAAAGACATGCGTGAATTTGAAAAGGAGAAAATGATCTCTGAGGACGAACTCAAAAGAGGAGAATCGGACTTGCAGGAGCTGACCAACGAAATGGTAGCTCAGGTGGATATCATCGGCGAGCGTAAAGAAACAGAGATCATGGAATTTTAAGGATGTCCGAAACAATCAGACGCGTGCCGGAACATGTCGGCATCATCATGGATGGGAACGGTCGCTGGGCAAAAGCGCGCGGTTTACCGCGCCTGGCCGGGCACCGCGCCGGAACGAGAAATTTGCGCCGCATCATTCGTGCTGCCGCCAATGCCGGCATCAAACACCTGACTTTCTATGCCTTCTCCACTGAAAACTGGAGCCGCCCCGAAGAAGAAGTCGGCGGTTTGATGGGTCTTCTGGGTGAATTTATTGAAACGGAAACCCCGGAACTGCATAAGGAAGGCGCACGTTTGCTTCACATCGGTCATCTTGAGCATCTCGAACCCCAATTACGCCAAAAAATCGAAAACGCGATTGAGCTGACCAAAAACAACACCCGGATTGACGTTATCCTTGCCTTCAGTTACGGCGGGCGAGACGAGATTGTGACCGCCGTACGCAAGATCGTCGAGGCTGGCATCCCGGCTGAGGAGATAACCCAGCAAACTCTTTCTGAAAACATGTTTACGGTTGGCATCCCGGACCCTGACCTGATCATCCGTACTTCAGGCGAGCTGCGTACCAGCAATTTCCTCACCTGGCAGAGCGTCTACAGTGAGTGGGCTTTCCCGCAAGTATTCTGGCCCGACTTTGACGAAGCCACCCTGGCCGAGGTGCTTGAAGACTTCTCCAACCGCGACCGCCGCTTTGGCGGACTGAGCAAGAAGTAATGCTGCGCGAGCGTGCACTCTCAGCCTTGATTTTCGTGCCCCTTTTTTTGGGTCTGGCATGGCTTGGGGGGACTGCGTTCGATTTATTCTTGCTCATTATCCTGGCAATTGCGGGCTTTGAGTTCTCTCGCATGCTCCAAAACTCAGGCTATAAGGTAGCATACCCCCTGATGATTATTGCGATTGCCGCACTGGTTTTGCCGCGTATGTTCCTGACTGCCTGGGTGGAACCGCTGGCTTGGACGCTGATTCTGGTCTTGTTAGGCGCTTATAGCCTCTGGCAGTACGAGCATGGGGATGACAAAGCCTTTATAAGCCTGGGGCTGCAGGTTTTTGGCGTGTTCTTCATTGGCGTATTGGGGGCGTATGGCGTCTCGCTCAATCAAAGCCAGCCGCATGGAAACCTTTGGCTGCTGGTAACGATCGCGCTGGTGTGGCTGGTGGATGCTGGAGCCTATTTGATCGGCACTCGGTTTGGAAAACGCAAAATCCTGCCCAGGCTCAGCCCAAATAAGACCCTTGAAGGTTTGATAGGCGGCACATTGGTGGGGCTGCTTTCGGGTGTGTTGATTGGCTGGATCCTGCGCACGCCCTTGCCGGAGCTGGGGATGCTCAATGGCGCAGGTTTGGGGCTTATCCTGGGTCCCACGGCGTTCTTTGGGGACACACTGATGAGCCTGATCAAACGCACACTGGCGGTGAAGGATACCGGCAGCCTGATCCCGGGTCACGGCGGTGTGTTGGACCGCCTGGATTCGATGCTTTGGGCGATGGCAGTGGGGTATTATTTTTTCATGTTTTTTGGTTCGTAAAAATTTTTTAGAATGTTATTGGGCAGACACGGGGGTCTGCCCCTACCGGGTGAATATCCTTGTAAGGGTAACCCCCGTGGTTACCCGTTAAAAGAGCCGGATTGAAAAACGCAATCCGGCCTACATTCTACCGGATGAATATCCTTGTAGGGGTAACCCCCGTGGTTACCTGTTAAAAGAGATGGATTGAAAAACGCAATACCCAAAGGGCACGATGTCCGGCCTACATTCTACCGCATGAACACCCTTGTAGGGGTAACCCCCCGTGGTTACCCTATGTCCATTCCCCGGGCAGACACAGGGGTCTGCCCCTACCGCAAGAAAATCATTGTCGAAGTATCCCCATTGGTTAGCCGTTTCGGTCGAGGCGGGCTGTAGACCATCCAAGGCTTATTTGATACACGGCCGCCGTAGGGAACTGGACTGCCTGTTCCACAACTTCTTGGTTAACGCAGGCGTCAACCCTACATGAAATTCTTGTGAGGTTGAGCCATTCCGCCGATTGTTGGTTGCAATATTTCCACGGAGCGGTTAAGGTTCGTGTGATTCGAGAGATATGTCGGAGTAAGCCCGCGAGGAGTGAATATCCAATAAAGGGTCTGGAGCGGTCTCATTCGGACCTATGGGTAACGCATCAAAAAGCCGGATTGAACCCTTTCCGCTTCGCTAATAGGGCAGATGCGCTATACCCAGAGGGCACAATGTCGGGTCTCTGATAGAATTTCGG
>DJGU01000137.1 GCA_002432795.1 Anaerolineaceae bacterium UBA5838 | reverse complement strand
GCACATCGAGCCCGTTGGGTATGCGCCCTGCTTAAGAATTGCAGCGGAAATGGTTCAATCCATTATTGGGGTGTTTCAATGTCATCGTAAACGAAGCGCGGCGACCTAGCCTTCATCTCGTGTCAGCAGAATTATCTCTGGTGGGTTGGCTACATACGGCTCTTGTTGCTCTAAAAACTCATGACGCCAACCCACCCTACAAGTTCCGCGCGGAACGGCCTCCTGTGCCCGCGAGGTTGGGTATGTCCGTTACTCGTGTGATGATGGCGGCACAGGTATCGATTCCACAGGGAGGCCTTTAAGGTCGATGCAGGCATCGACCCTACGCCGGGTCGTTGAAAAAGTGTAAACCATCTCCTCAAACAAAATGTAAACAATCACTGTCCTGACAGTAAGGCCGTTCCCTACGACAAATTGCCCACAAATCGGGTTATCGTCCCAAAGAATATCAGCTATTGAACCCGATTGCGACTAAAAAACACAGCGGATGGACCAAGACCCATCCGTACGGTGGGGGTCATGATGCTGGGAGCGAAGCGAGCAGTACTTGCTCCCACCGCCGTAGTCCAAATACCCAATTCTTCAACCAATTCATGCTAAGTAGTACCAGACCTAGTTGCCCTTTTCCTTACTCACTTTTCCAAAACGGCTATAATAGTGCCCATGAAAATCGTTAAACTATTGGTGCTGGCGTGCCTCGCCCTGCTGATTGCCCTGCCGCTTGGCAGAGCTATGGCACAGGAAGCCACTCCGAATACCTATGGCATCCTGACATCCACACCGCAGCCTGACGGCTCGATCTATCACATCGTCCAATCTGGCGAGAGCCTGTGGGTCATTTCCGCTGCCTATGGCGTTCCTGGCAGTGAGATTATGGTGCTCAACGGCAACAGCCCAGAGGCAAACGAAGTTTACATTAACCAAGTTTTGCTCATCCGCCGGGCAAACACCCCCACCCCAACCAGCAATTTCACGCCAACGCCTATCCCCACCACCCCACAACCAACGGTTTTTGTCCCCAGCCGCACAGCCATTCCGACCAAAACCCCTCTGCCCACCCCCACCCCAACCCAGCCTCCTTCAACCATGCAGGTCATCTTTGGAGACAGCAAAAAGATCGGCCTGACCATGGCAGCCATCAGTGGAATCGGTTTGGTGCTGGTGATCGCTTTTGGCTTCTTCAAGAAACCCCGCTAAGTCATCACACATGACGACGGATCAACGCATCGTGATTCTTGCCGATACGCATGTTGGGGATCGGACCCCAGCCATCGAGCCTGCGCTTTTACGTGCCATAGAAGCCGAGCAGCCAGACCGCATCTTTCATGCCGGGGATGTCTGCACACCAGAAGTAATTCAAGAGTTATCACAAATCGCGCCAACCGACGCCGTTCAAGGCAACCGCGACTGGTTTATGGGCTATCATCTGCCGATGGAATGCCATCATCACATCAATGGCGTCAGGATCACTTTGGCACATGGGCACATCAGCATCTGGCAGTGGTTCCTGAATTATGTGTTTCTCTTTTTGTTTGGGACGATGAGCAGTCATCGCCAATTTCAGAAGAAACTTGCCCAGAAATATCCTGATTCCGATGTGATTATTTATGGGCACATCCATTCCCGCCAGGATGAGGTCATGGATGGCATTCGGTTCATTAACCCTGGCGTCGGCTATGCGGAACGCCGCAACCAGTTTAAACCGCAATACAGCGTCCTGACCATTACGAGTGAGGGAGAAATCCGGGCAGAGTTCAAATCGGTAGAGCCGGATCCGCCAGCATCGGTATAATAAAGCTATGCCTGGCGAAATCATTAGCTCCTCCAAAAATCCAAATATCCAACTCACGCGCAGCCTGCTTGAACAAAGCAAAGCCCGCCACAAGCACAACGCCTTCGTCGCAGAAGGAGCTCGCCTGCTGGAAGATGGACTGGCTTCAGCTGTACCCCTGCGCTTTGTTTTTTACAAGACCAGCCTCACCCCTCGCGCGAAAACACTGCTTGAGCAGATCAAACCGGATCAAGCAGTTTATGAAGTTGAGGACCGCCTTTTTGAGAGCCTGAGCGACACAGAATCTTCCCAGGGCATCCTGGGTGTTTTTGACATCCCGGCACCCTCCCAACCTGCAAAACCTGGCTTTGTGGTGATCCTTGATCAGCTGCGGGATCCTGGCAACCTGGGCGCTATCCTGCGCTCGGCGGAAGCGGCTGGCGTGCAGGCAATTTGCCTGCCCCCCGGCAACACGGACGCCTGGGCGCCAAAGGTTGTCCGCTCCGGAATGGGATCACACTTCAGGCTGCCGCTGCTGCGCTGGCCCTGGGAAGCAATCTCAGCTTACGTGGAAGGTCTGACGGTTTACCATGCAGATATGGATGGGAGGGAAAGTCCCTGGCAAGCAGATCTGCGCGGTCGAATAGCGCTGCTGATTGGCGGTGAAGCGGAAGGAATCAGCCCTGAGGGGCGCTCATTGGCAACGCACAGCGTGCGTATTCCAATGGTTGGAAAGACAGAATCACTGAATGCCGCGATTTCCGCCAGTGTGTTAATGTTCGAGGTGCTGCGCCAACGCAGTCAGAAAGTCTGATTATGAAAATACGCTCAATCACCGTCTTTTGCGAAACGGGTTACCCCGTTAATCGGCTGCTCATGGAACGGCTGGGCAGCTTCAGCGATCATGCCCGCAAGCTATTTGAAGGAGAGGGCTTTGAGGTTCAATCCCTGCGCCTGGCGACTCCGCCTTTTGGCCAATTTGTGGCACCGATTGATTTACCACATGCTGCCCAGAGATACGGCATCGAAGCCCATGGCGATGGGTTTGAGTACATCTCACTTGGCCCTGCCGGGTCGGACCCTGAGGAATGGGCTGTGATTCCGAAGGCTCTCAGGCGCAATGGTCGCATTTTCCTCTCCGGCTCGCTGACAACCCAAGAGGGTGAGCTCGATTTGGCAAATGCGGCACGCTGCGCGGAAACAATTGTGGAACTTTCAAAACTGGAACCTGATGGTTTTGCTAATTTGCGCTTTTGTGCCCTGGCAAACGTTCCCCCTTGCACCCCATTCTTCCCCGCTGCCTATGCGCTGCGAGAGCGACCTGCTTTCGCGCTCGCCCTTCAGTCAGCAGATCTGGCACTTGACTGCTTCAGGCAAGCGCAAAGTCTGCAAGAAGCCCAGCAGTGCCTGATTGATAAAGTCAATGCAAATGCAGCCAAGCTGGAAGCGGTTGCTGAAAAAATGGAGAAGATCTATGGTTACACGTTCAAAGGGCTGGATTTTACGCTTGCGCCCCACCCGGACCAAGCCGCTTCTATTGGCAGTGCGCTCGAAGCCCTGGGACTGCCTGCCTTTGGTCCGCATGGAAGTTTATTCGCCAGCACTTTTCTCACCAGCAGCCTGCAGCAAGCCCAATATCGCAAGGTCGGCTTCAACGGCTTGATGCTGCCCGTGCTTGAGGACAGCACGCTTGCGCTGCGTGCGGCTGAGGGCAGCCTAAGCGTGACTGATCTCCTCATGTTCTCGGCTGTGTGCGGGGCTGGGTTGGACGTCATCCCCCTGCCCGGTGACACCACTCCCGAAGAAATTTATCCCATCCTGCTAGATCTTGGAGCGCTGGCTCTGCGGCTCAACAAGCCCCTTACCGCCCGGCTGATGCCCATCCCGGGTAAGAAAGCGGGAGATCCAACCTCCTTCAACTTTGGCTACTTTGCCAACAGCAGCGTGATGGCTTTGCGTTCGCAAAAGCTGTCGGGCTTGATGAGTGGAAGTGAGAGGATAAAATTACCCCGGCTGGACACTCAGGGCTGAATTTCGCGCACCTGTTTGTAGTTGACGATTACCAGGTTGCTGTCGCAGTTGCCAGTGATGCTCAGATAGATCAGAGAAGATAATGGCTCGCCATTTTCATTAAACAACTGCATGGTGATGCCGCTTTCCCGAATGCGTTGATTTTCTATCACGAATCCAAAACCCGACTCTCCATATACGCTCATATCCCCCGAGACACTGGTCATATCAACCAGGCTGCCGCCATATGTGCCTCCAAGTTTGACTGTTAGATTGTAGACAGGAGCTTCGCGCAGATCCAGAATTTCACCGCCAATAAAGAGATACTCCTCGCAGCTGTATTGCGGAAAGAGCATTGAGTTTGGGTAACCATTTGGCGTGCCCTTGACCACGAAAGGCATCGGCTTTTCTGTGGGTGTGGGCGTGTAGGTCAGGGTAGGCTCAGGGGTGGGGGTTGCCGTTGGTTCGAGCGTTTGAGTCAGGGTGGCGGTGGAGGTCACACTCAGGATTAGAGCCATTTCCTCAGTCGGGCTTGGCTCAATCGTGACCCCTGCCGGCAAATTGGTGGCAGTAGGCTCTGCCTCCAGTGGGTTGGGCAGGATGCCCAGCAGCATTAACAAGACCAATAGCACCAAAGCCAGGAGTAAAACACCAGCCCCGATGCTGCCGCAACCGCTTGATTTTTTGGGCTGCTCCATCGGCACTGCCATTGGGCGGGCAGCAGATCTGGATTGGCGAATTGGGGGACGGTTTCGACTGCTCACGGGATTTGAATGATTATCTGTGAATTAGCGATTGCTGTGCTGAGCCAGTCCTGGAGGGTTTTGGTTTGCAGAGCAATGCGCGCGTCGGTTGTGAGGGGATGGGCAGATTCGTGCGCCTGTACTTCAATGATATGGTAGCCGATCTCAGTTTGAATAATCTCCGACCGACCGCCGACTTCAAGGCTGAAAGCGGCTTCTTCAACTTCAGGGTAGAGCAGGTATCCGCGCGGGAACCAACCCAGCTCACCGCCGGATTCGGGGCTGTACTCCCAGGCAAGTTCTCCAAAGTCGCTGCCGCTGTTAAGGCTGATGAGCGCACGCTGAGCGCCTTCAGGGGTGATGGCGAAAATTTGCCTTGCCCGAACCTGTTCGACCGCATCAGGGATCGTGGCGGAGATTTGGTCGCGCTGCCAGGCGGCTTGTGTGGCAAGGGTGAGAGCCATGCGGAACTCAGCGTCATCATAATGATTGTTGGTCAACCAGGTTGAGAAAGCGTCTTGCGAACCCAGCTCAGCGATGAGGCCGTCGATCCTGGTTTGCAGCTCCGACTCGCTGAGTGTATATCCGCCCTTTCGAGATTCCTGTGCCAACAATTGTTGTTCGATCAGATAATTGATGACAGCCCGGTTGATTTCCGCATCATCCGGCTTGACATCCTGACCAGCCAGCGAATCGCGATAGCGCCAGACTTCGTTGTTGAAGTAACTTAAGGGGATGGGCTCACCGTTTACTATCGCTGCGGCGGGGATCGAGGTGGGTGTGGGTTCCTGGGTGGCGGTGGCGGTGCTGGCAACTGCAGTGGTTACGGATGGCTCAGGGCTGGGGTTTGCTGGCGAAGTTTGGGTCTTTTCACAGCCGGCAGACAAAAGAAGCGCCGCGATCGAAAACGCCAGCGCGAAAAAGGTTACAGGTTTGCGTAGAAACATGCGCTTATTATACTCACTCTTGATTGATCCTCCAGGGAATGTTTGTGGTTGTCTCCCCAGCGTGCGCGTGATTTGACCACAAGTCCTTTAACTAAGACAATGCAAAGGCAGATCGCCACATACTCTGTTTCACGGGCACAGTAAATCGTAGGGCGGGATTGAGGGCACTGTGAATAATGTGGCAGAGAAAAGGATCGTGCCCTCAATCCGCCGTTGACGGTGATCTGGGTGGTGACGCTCATTTTTTGCATACCATCAATGGCGTGTTGGCGGATTGGAAGCACATTAAGGTTTCTGCATGATGATGTTTTCAGTGCTTCCAATACCCTGCTTCGCGGGCACTTCGTCTCGCCCTATGGGTACTTTGTCCGTCCCAATGGGTAACCGATCCATGATTGCGCCGGATTGAAAACCGCAATCCGGCCTACAACTGATCATGCCGGTGTTAAACCAATTCCGGCTTGTTGACTACCTGTAGGCGCCTGACCAGACACGTGGGTCTGCCCCTACAATGCGCCCTGTTCGTGAGGGTCGCCAGACCGAGCACGGCAATTGACCGCAAGGTTACATAATTTCCTGAACCAGGGCGGAACACATCAAATGCGCCGGATTGAAAACCGCAATCCGGCCTACAACTGATTATGCCAGATCTACACCAAAGCAATGTCAAAGCAATTTATGAATTTTTCACGAAATGGGAGGGTGTTGAAAAACAAGTTC
>DJGU01000006.1:15772-15931 GCA_002432795.1 Anaerolineaceae bacterium UBA5838 | reverse complement strand
ATCCGACCTGCCGCACACTTCCGGTTGCGGAGTTGGCGTGGATGAGATGGTTGGTGTGTTTTGCGCGGCATCAGAGTTCATTTCCGATTGCAGGGCAACAGGGGTGATCAGGATTGGTGCCTCGCCTGCATCCTCCGCCAGCTCAGTCGGAAGAGCCTG
>DJGU01000006.1:8196-15694 GCA_002432795.1 Anaerolineaceae bacterium UBA5838 | reverse complement strand
CAACAGGCAAAAGCAAAGAATTATGTGCCGTTTTCGCGTGATATCGTTGGGTTTCATCGGGTAAGGATTAACTTGTTACTTGGTTTACAACACGCCTCCGCCCTTCCGACATGTTTTTCATCTCGGACTGGGCTTTACTATTATACGTCTATCCCCTCTTCTTTGGCTATTTCAGCCGTTTTTTACTGGCTTTCGGCGCACTTTTTCCGCCGGTAGTTCCAAACGCATCATACTACCCTGCATCATTTTTAGAAGCACAGTCACCCGTTCCTTGCCATTAACGCACTTCTCAAAAATACCTTCCAGCTGCCCAATTATACTATCTTCCACCAGGACAGCATCACCCGCCACGAAACCCGAGCGTGCCTGCTTTTGTTCGAGATTGAGTTGCTGTGTTTGGCGCCGGACCGCCTCGATCAGGTTGTTGGAAATGGGCGCGGGAATGCCGTCAAAATGAACCAGACCGATCACGCCCCTCATCAAGAATACTTTTTCAGCGTAGAGTTTTTCGGGCTCGTCGTTTACAAAAAGGTATCCCGGGAAATAAGGTTTGAGCGTGTGAGAACGGGGATTGACCGGTCTGACCGCATAGACCGGCAGGTAATTGGGGATGAATTTGGCTTTTAGCTGATCGTTGACAATGAACTCCATGTTCGACTTGCAGCGCAAAGCGTACCAGCGATCACTGGAACCTTTTGAGGTAGTTTCATTGTTGCTGAGCCCTTCCATCTCCATTTCCCTGTCGCATTATTATAACCTGTCTTTAATTCATATGACATATCGCACCCGCTCCTTTTCTGTCATCCGCGTGTAGACCTGTGTAGGGTGGATTGGCGTCATAGTATCTGTGTATACCTAAACTTCGCTATAGCCAACCCACCATTAACAGCAAATCCGTATCGCGAGCTCTTTTGCGCCTGTCCCCGCCGTAGGCCGGATTGCGCATTTCAATCCGGCATTTTAGTATTCGCAAGAATAGTTCATTTGTAGGGTGGGTTGGCATCACAATACCTGGATCTGCCTCAGCATCATGAGAGCCCCCACAATAACCAGGGATTCTGTCACATCGTGCCCTCTTGCTATCGTGAGCTCTTTTGCGCCTGTGCCCGCGAAGCAGGGTACGGCAATCTCCTACTTCTTTTCCCATCACCTATCACCCATCACCCACCACCTATCACCCATCACCAACCACCTGTCACCTACCACCTATCACCTATCACCTATCACCTACCCCCTATCACCTATCACCTACCCCCTATCACCCACCCCCTACCACCTATCACCAACCCCCTATCACCTACCCCCTATCACCTATCACCTTCCTTATGGTATATTTCAACGCACACAAAGGACGGTCATATGGCGAAAAATATCGTACTGGCATTGGGTGGCGGCGGGATCAGGGGCATCGCCCACCTCGGAGTAGTTCAGTGTCTGCTGGATAACGAATACGAGATCGACGGGATAGCAGGTACTAGTGCTGGCGGCATGTTTGGCGCACCGCTTGCGGCTAAAGTTCCGACGAGTGAAATTCTCACTGCGGTCGAAAATTTTTTCAAAAGCCCTGATTTTAGCCGTTCTTCTTCCGACTCCGACTCATTGGTTGGAACCACCGGGATCGAACGCGTGCTGGCAAAATTCATTGAAGGCAAAACCTTCAAGGACCTGCCTATCAAGTTTTCAGTGACCTCAGTCAGCCTCAAAACCGGCGAAGAAGTTATCATCACCGAAGGCGATGTCATAAAAGCTGTGCTTTCAACCATAGCCATTCCCGGCCTTTTCCCAACCAGGGGACAGGATTTACTCGTAGACGGCGGTGTTCTGGACCCGATTCCCGTCGGACCAGCACGCGCGCTGAACCCTTCTGCTCCTGTTATCGCCGTGCCGCTTCATACCAAGCCAGCTGATTTTTCTCCACTGAACACCAGCACCGTCGTGATTGACCAGGTTCCTGAGGTCATCGTTGACCGGCTCACAAAAACAAGGCTTGGCAAGTCATTGAAAAATTTGAATGTTGGGGTTGAGCTCGGTTCGGATCGGCTGGCTGAAATACTCCTGGAGCTCACCAAACCGGATGTAATCGTCAGACCAATTGTGGGGCATTATGCAATGCTCCAAAAAGTGGCTCCGACTGAGCTATTCAATGAGGGCTACCGGGCCATGCAAAGCCAGTTGCCAGCCCTGAATGACGCTCTTTCCTTTGTAAAAAGCATTAAACGGATCACAAAATATACAAAGGCAAATTCAAAATAAGGGTTTACCCTCGCCGCAATATGGCGATCAGCGAAAGGAAAAGACCCAAGCCCCCGAGCGTGATGATCACATAACCAATCGGGATGCCTCCCGTCGCAGTTCCCCCAGTTTCAGCTTGAAAAGTGGGGATCAGCAGAGCAGGCGGTTCGGTGAAAGTGGGCAGGCGCGAAGGCTGAGCAGTGATGATAAATTGCGCCGCTAGCGTCGGATCAATGGTTTTCGTGATCGATGGAGTCTCGGTTGGCGGTGCCTGCAGCATCGGCAAGGTGCCCCCAAAAACCTCAACGCGGTCCAAAACCACCCAACCTCTGTCACCTGGTGCTCCGGCGTATTCGATCTGCACATAGCTGCCATAGTAACCAAACGCACTGGCTTCCTGCCCCACCAAAAACACACCCACCTGGGATGAGGTCGGGCTCGGACCACTGCGCACATTCAAGGGGATGGTTGGCTCACCGATCGCCCGCACCCATAATCCTCTGGGTGTGCCGGTGACAGTAGGAATTTCAAGCGTTGGGAACTGACCCGCAACTTGAGATGTGATCCCAGGCATCAAGAAAACCAGGATGACCAAAATAATCCCAAGCACAAAAGCGAGTTTTGTTAATCGACGTCTCACATGACCAAACATTTTTGTTGCCTCTTACTTTTCCCGATTATAATCTAAAGCTGAACGCTTCATGGATTGAGAGACCAAATGACCACACGCATTTATCACGGAGAGATTGAACCGGAAGACATAGCTAGGAATCTGATGGCGTATTACAACCGCGGCAACTACCAGGTGCAGCGTTACGGCTCAGGCGACAAACTCGCTGTCCAAATCGCTACCCGTCAGAACCGGAGTTCCGGCGGACAAACGGCTTTAACTGCCAACATCTCCAAAGTTGAGGACGGGGTCAGCGTGACCCTGAGCAATCAGATGTGGTTTGGCCTGGCAGCCAGCCTCGGTCTGACAGCTATCAGCGCGTTAAGAAACCCGCTCACGTTGATGAATCGCATCGATGATATCGCGCAGGATGTCGAATCTCTGCAGATGGAAGAAGACACCTGGGAAGTCATTAACCAAACCGCTCGTCAGCATGGAACCGGGAAACACCTCTCAGAACGTCTCAGCCGCACGGTCTGCCCCTATTGCCTCACCGCCAACCCCATCGCATCCTCGCGCTGCCTGGCTTGCGGAGCTCCCCTTGGCGAGGTCCAGCCCACCACTTGTCCACATTGCGGTTTCGTGGTCAGCCAGAACGAAAAGATCTGTCCGAACTGCCATCGACCCCTTATTTGAGTGTCGGTAGAAATTTATTTTTTTATTCAATCCGGGAAATCTCCGGAGAGGTGAATTTATGATCAAAATCATTGCCGACACGACCTGCGGTTTGCCGCTTGATATTCTCAAACAGGCTGGGATAGAAGTACTGCCGCAGATTATTACCTTTGGGAACGAAACATTCCGCGACGACACAGACATGGATACCGGGAGTTTCCTTGAAAAGCTGCGCGCATCCAAGACCCTCCCGGGAACCGCCGCGCCGTCTCCCTCACTTTACACTCCCATCTACGAACAAATCCTCGCGGCTGGTGACACCGCGCTGGTCATCACGCCTTCCGCCAAAGTCAGCGGCACTTTCCGAAGCGCTACGGTAGCGGCAGGCGAATTTCAGACTGACCAGATCCACATTGTTGATACCAGCACAATTGCAGGTGGATTAGGATCAATCGTATTGGCAGCACATAAATGGGTGGATGCCGGGCTGACTATTGAGGAAGTCAAAGAAAATATCATGGAGATGGCTTCGTGTGAACGTTTGTTCTTCCTCGTCCCAACTCTGAAATACTTGCACAAAGGTGGAAGGATCGGTGGCGCGTCCAAGCTCGTTGGTACGATTTTGCAGATTGTACCCATATTGACGGTAAAGGAAGGTCAGATTGAGCCATTCGACAAAGTTCGCACAGTCAAGCAGGCTATACGCACGATTGTCGACCTCACTGCTGCATACTGTGAAAATAACCCTGAACCCTATCTCACGATCAGCCAATGCGACTCCGAACCTCTCCTGACCCAGCTCAGCCAGGAGCTAACTGCTGCCACAGGCATTCACGATATTCCCAGGTACACGGTCCCACCGGCAATCGTAGTGCATGCTGGTCCGGGCTTGATTGAGACCAGTTGCTTTGTGGCCAGGTCCTGACGCCTCCACGAACGTACACGGAGTTATAGATTTGATGGAAAACGAAACTCCCGCATTGAAAACACCCGCAATTCCTGATTGGGTGGTATTCACTGATGAAAACCTGGTGGTGATCAATAAGCCTCCCGGCTTGCTTTCGGTACCCGATGGCTACGATCCTACCCTGCCGCATCTGCGCTCGGTGCTGGAACCCTTGCTGGGCAGGCTCTGGATGGTGCACCGGCTGGACAAAGAGACCAGCGGTTTGATGGTATTGGCAAGGGATGCAGACTCACATCGCGAGCTAAACCGCCAATTCCGGGAGCACGAACCCATCAAACGCTACCTGGCGCAGGTTTCCCCATCGCCTTCCTGGAATGAAATAAGTTGCGATGCGCCTTTGAAGATCAATGCAGACCGCGCCCACCGCACCCGGGTTGATTTTGGAAAAGGAAAACCCGCCCGGACAGATTTCGTGGTGCGCCGGCGAGAAGAGAACTGGGCTGAACTCGTCTGCACGCTGCATACTGGCATTACCCACCAGATCCGGGCTCACCTCTACCACCTGGGTTTGGGCATTCTTGGAGATCCGCTTTATCAGCCTCCGCAATTCAAAGCAGCCCCAAAGCCAGAGGTAGCGCGCATGATGCTCCACGCCTCAGAGCTCACCTTCACCCACCCCAAAACGGGTGCACTTTTGCGCTTTCGCACCGGATAACACGCGAAAAATCTATGCACTTTTGCGTTTTGGATATGACAAAAGAGAGCGCAAAAGCGCAAAACCTCTACTTTGCTTTAGCCTTTCGTTGGGAGTGTGGCACGTCCCGTTCCGCTTAATCTTTCGTAGGGAACGTGGCCCTGCCCTGGTAGCGAAGCGGATAGGGCGTCCCGTTCTGCTTTAGCCTGTCGTAGGGAACGCGGGCGCCTTCAGTTATGTAGGGAACTGGCCTGCCTGCTCCGCTTAATCTTTCGTAGGGAACGTGGCTTGTCCCGTTCCTTTTTTAGCTTTCGTAAAGAACTGCCGGTCCGGCCCTGGTAGCGCAGCGGATAGGGTGTCCCGTTCCTCCCCCATTTTCAACCAAAAAAAATCACACCCACAAAGACGGATGCTTTTGCCTTATTGATGTAAACACGTTTAAACCAATAATGACATGGTCGAGCACGCGAATATCCAACAATTTCCCGGCCTCAATGATCGCCCGTGTCATGTTAACGTCTTCCGGGCTTTCAGTCGGATCCCCCGAGGGATGATTATGTGCCACCATAATAGCATTGGCATTCTTGCTGACCACCAGCTTAAAAACTTCGCTCACCCGCACAGTTGTGGCATCCTGCGAACCCTTGTAAAGCTGCTTTTTATCCATCACGACATTGCGGGCATTCAGCCAAACCACCCAAAACTCTTCCTGGTCACTCCCACGCAGGTCATGCCCGAGCATTTCCACCAGGTCCTGTGGGGTTTTAATAACCCAACTTTTTCCCCGCTCCGCGGAACTCAAGCGATAACCGACTTCAACCGCGGCTTTAATCCGCGCCGCCTTTGCCTCCCCAACTCCCTTAATCTCCAGCAGCCGTGAGATGTCTTCCCGGTGGATGCCGCTGAAGCCGCCCAGTTCCTGCAGGATCTGCTGAGCCAGGTCGATCGCGCTGGTGCCCGCGCGCCCACTGCCCAGCAGGACTGCCAGCAGCTCAGCGTCGCTGAGAGCCCGCACGCCTTTCTGCAGCAGACGCTCACGCGGGCGGTCATCTTCAGGCAGATCTTCAATCAGGAGGCTTGGACGTTCATCAGACATGCCACAATTTTACCCTTTTCCGCATGTTATAATCGCCTCAATCAAGGAAACCATCCATGCTCACCGCTAAATTTCCCGCGCGTCACGATCATTTGAAAGTTATCTCATCTTTTGTCATGGACGCCATTAAAGACAGCCCCTTTGATGAGCGCCAGCGCTATGCTATCGACCTGGCATTGGATGAAGCCTGCTCGAATGTGATCGACCACGCTTATTGCGGTGATGAGCAGGGTGAGATTAAAATATCGCTCGATCTGACTGAGATCGGCTTGAGCATCACCATTCAGGATTATGGCACACCTTTCGACCCGGATTGTGTGGCGGAACCCGATCTTACCAGCCCGCTCGAAACGCGCAGTGAACGCGGCTTGGGGGTTTACCTGATCCATGAGCTTATGGACGAAGCTGCCTGGGACTTCTCTTCTCCGGGGGTAAATCAACTGACACTGGTTAAGTATTTCACCCCAACTCAAAAAAACGAGAAAAATGACAAATCCCACTAGCGTCCCTCCCCAGCCGTCACAGAAGGATTATTTGCAGGTTATTGCAGAAGTTTCGCAGACGATTAACAGCATCCTGGATTTAGACCAACTGCTGACGCGGGTGTCGGAGTTGATCCGCACCAAGTTCAATATTCCCTACGTGCATATTTTTCTCAAGCAATACGTGCCGCACACCCTCGAATACCGGGCGGGCAGTGGGGAACGTGCCACAGTATACCGGGAATCCCAAATCGCCTTCAACCTGGACGCGCCTCAGGGGCTGATCACGCTCGCTGCCCGAACTGGTAAGGTGCAATTGGTCAACGATGTTTCCACAGACCCCCGTCCAGTGCCAAACCCGATCACAGGCGTAAAGTCAGGTTCTGAATTAGCTCTGCCTTTAATTTTCGCCGGCAACACTTTGGGTGTTTTGGACCTCCAAAGTGAGCAAGTCAACGCCTTTTCCGAAGAAGACATCGCGGTATTTGAGACATTGAGCGCGAACGTTGCCGTAGCAGTACGCAACGCCAGCCTTTATCGCTCAGAGATCTGGCGCACAAAGAACTCAGAAAAATATCGGGAAACTGCCGAACTACTCTCACAATCAATTTCCCTTCAGGATTTCTTCAACGCAAGCCTGGATAACATCCTGGAATTACTCCCCGGTGAAATGGGCAGTATTTGGCTTTTCCCCTCGGAGAACTTTAGTGCCGATGCTCCAGCACCAGACCATCTTTTCCTCGCGGCAGCGAAGAGCCCTGAGAGAGAGTGGATCCCGCATTTCCAGATGGAGCTTTCTCCC
>DJGU01000006.1:0-8162 GCA_002432795.1 Anaerolineaceae bacterium UBA5838 | reverse complement strand
GATAATTTTTCCGGGATCGCAACATCCATAACCGCAGCAGGACAGGTCGTTGGGGTGCTGGTCTTGCATGAAGGGACCCCCGGACGTTATGGAGCGGAATCCGAAGGGATCTGCGCGACCTTCGCTGGCTATCTGGGCAGCGCTATCGAGAAAGAGCGTTTGGATCAGGAGACACGAGCCCAAACTTACTACACTTCTGTCATGCTCCAGGTGGCGATGGCCACCCGCAACCTGTCGGACGCCAACAGCCTCTTGAAGACCTCGGGTGAGTTTATCCTTTCGCTGATTGGAGGTGCGTCTGTTGCCCTGATCCTGAAGGACGCGGAAACAAGTGCTTTTCAACTGCAGGCTGCCTTGGGCGATGGTACAGCCACCTGCAATCTCGACGAGCCCTGCGCGGTTGCCGACCCCACCTTGCTTGAACAGACCCTCCAGTCAGGCAAGCCGGCTGCTATGCCAGCCTCCAAATGCTCCCCGGACATCGCAAAAAACCTTTTGCTCTCGCCGCAGGATACTATCCTCTTGTTTCCCTTGATCGCGCACGAGCGTCAGATTGGGCTGCTTTTGCATTCCAGCAAAGAAGCCTACATTCCCCTCGAACCTGAATTGATCCTTGGTTCCCAGCGGTTCGCCTTGCTCGAAGGAATCGCGCAGCAAACAGCGGTCAGTTTACAGAACATCGAGCTGATTCAGGCAAAACAAGCTGAAGCTGAAATCTCAAATGTACTGCTCCAGATTACCAATCTTTTCGTCGCGTCAAAGCACCCGCAAGAGACGCTTAGTGAAGTTACACGGATCCTTTCAGATTTCACCAACGCTGAAGAAATTGCGCTGATCCAATTCGATTCCGACCACGATCGGGCGACCTTGCGCTATCTTGCCACCAAACAGGGTGGTTTTTCCTACGGTTCTGAAAATCAAATACCACTCAGCCAATTTTCGCCTGGACTGCAAGGTCTCGAGCAAGCCGGTTATTTAATCCTTCCAGGCAACTTGCTGTCAAGAAGTGGCTTTGCGGATTCTCAAAGCGACCTGGACAGGGAAGATGTCAACAGCCTGTGTTTTTCCTTGAGCGTTCCTGGGGAAGTACACGGACTACTGGTGGCAGTGGAAGTGGATCGCCCAGGTCGCAGCCAGCGTGTGCAGCTGCTGAAAGAAGCCTCTCTCCAGATTGCCTCAGGCATCCAAAACTACATTATGCAAACCGTCCAGCATAAGCAGACCCTGATCGACAAAGAACTGCAACTGGCGAGGCAAATCCAAAAGACCTTTTTGCCGGAGAGTCTGCCAGAGCTGCCCGGCTATGACCTCGCAGCAGAATGGCAGACTGCCAGGCAGGTTGGAGGCGACTTTTATGACGTCTTTGAGCTTAGCCCGGGCAAGTTTGGGCTCGCCATCGCTGATGTCTCGGATAAAGGCTTGCCGGCTTCGCTTTATATGACCGTAAGCCGAACACTGATCCGCGCCGTGGCGCTTGAAAACGAGTCGCCAGCACGCACGCTCGAAAAGGTCAATCACATTCTCCAGCTCGACTCGAGTGATGGTTTTTTTGTGACCGTTTTTTACGCCATCATGGAGTTGCAGAATGGAAAGGTGACTTATTGCGTGGCTGGGCACAACCCTCCCTACTGGCTTCGCCCGCAGCAAGGCGAACTCCAAATACTCAACAAAGGCGGCATCGCCCTGGGCATGATGGATCCCATCAGCCTCAAGGACCAGGAATTGAACCTGGCACCAGGCGACGGCCTGGTGCTCTACACAGATGGAATTACAGAGACGTTCTCACCTGATGGGGAAGCCTTTGGAGATATTCGCTTCAAGGAAAGGCTTGATTCGCTGCTTGGAGAAACAGCCCAAGGGATCATTAAGGGAATCAGTTTCAGCCTGGATGGCTTCAGAGCTGAAGCGGCGCTGGATGACGATTACACCCTTCTAGTCATTCGCCGGGAGCAAACGCCTGGGCGCTATGGGGTCTTACTGGCAGATCATAACCGGAATTGACACCTGGGCAAGAATTTCATCAATTGCTTGACTGAAAACCCGATCAAGAATGGTCGTATTCTCATAACCACCCAGGATCAGAGTAGACACAGATAAGTTTTCTGCCAGGCTGACCACATCGGTCGTAAAACTTTCCGATGTTCCCTGGTGGTAATCAGCCTTCACCCCCAATCGTTCCAGATAAGTCTGGGCGTAATAACGATTGACCTCGTCTTTACCCGAACCATTGGTGATCAGCAACAGGTGTAGCTGAGATTCATAACGGGCACCATAATAGGCTGCCACGTAGAGGGCTTCTTTGCTGCGCTGACTGCCATCAAAAGGTATCAAGATGGAATTTACTGGAAGTGGTTTTTCTTTAACAAACAAGACCGGTCGTTGGCTTTGTTGAAGAATGGTGATGATCCCGTGAGAAATGCGAGCCATCAGGCTCGTTGCCGGGGGATGACTCAGTTTTAGCACCAACAAATCGGAAAGCAGGGAGAACTCGAGCAGTGCGCTGGCAGGTTCACCCTGGCGCAGAAAGAACTTACCGCTCATATCGGCCTCTGTCAGCCGTTCATTAAACCGCTGATGATAAACATCGATTTCTTCGTCAAGCTTTTGCGTACCAGGGCTTTCCACATGCACGCCGCGGATTGCGCCTCCAGGGCAGCGATTGACGAGAATTGCTTGCTCAAGGGCGATCCAATCGGGATCATCATCGCTCAGAGCAGCGGTGATATGCTGAAAAAGGCAATCTATGTAGGGATTTTGAGGCTGTTCTTCATCCCTCAGCAAAACCTGCATAATTTGCTCCTCAGCAGTGGACAAATTAGATTCAGCTTTGATGCCCTCCTGGTCAGCAGCATAATCAAGCACATTTTCAGTTTTGAGTTCTATTCCGAGATCCTTTTGGAGAGTTTGTTGCTGATCAAGTAGCCAGAGGTAAAGGTCAGTCAGTGTGAGGTCCCGAAAGGCATGGTGCAGACCCGAGCTTTCAATGATCGCAATGACGGGAAAATAGAGAGTCTCCGCCCAATGACGCACCGCGTCTTCAAAACTGACCGGACGCTCATTTTCAATCCCCATATAGTACTGGTGGACGCTGATGTGCTCTTTGAGGAGCGGATAGTTTTCGACCAGGTGCAGGCTAAAATCAACTCCTGGCAGGATCTGGTCAATCTGGGTGTCCGTGAGAAAATTGACATAAGCCGTTTTCAGGACCAACTCTTCAGCAGTGAGCGAGCTGGAAACAGGCACCTTGGTTTTGACCTCCGTTACGTACGCCTCTATCGTTTCCATACCCATTTCTTTGGCTATCGAAACACGGTGGTTGCCGTCCAGAACAAAATAAGCATCTCCAAGTTGGTAGAGAGAAACTGGCGGAACACCTTTGGCAAGCGGACTGGTCATGGCAGTTTTTACACCTGCCCACCGGTGAATATCATCATCCCGCAGCGGCAGGAAGTTTCGATCAAAATCCTGAATTCGGTTCACACTCCCGACGATGTCCTTCAGAGGAACCTGCTTTATGCCTCGATCCGTCTGGCTGACAGCCCGCAGCTTGGTGGAGATCTCATCGTAAGGCAATAGGTCAAGAGAACGACCTTGGATGCCTGCCCAGAAACGCTGCAAAGCAGCCTTTGAACGGGCACGGCGAAAGTCGTCAAGTGCTTTCCTGTAAATGTTTGGATCATCCATATTTTGATTTTATTACAAATCAAATAAGATGGGTCCCGGGAACTTAAACACAAGTAGCCCATCAAAATGCCAAAACATGCCAAAACATGCCAGTGATTTTTGATTCCTTTCCATGCTATAATTTTTCCCCGAGAAACGAGTTTTTACTGCCTTATGACCCAACTTATAACGCCTGAACCCATCAATTATCTGCTCATTGGGCATGTGACTGCTGATTTACAGGCAGATCAAAGCATCAGCCTGGGCGGCACTGCCAGTTTTTCCGGGCTGACGGCTGCAAGTTTGGGGCATAATGTGGGTCTGGTGACAAGTTGCGCAAGTGATTTGCGGCTCGATCCCTTGGCTGGCATCCACAAATGGGTCATTCCATCAGAAAAATCGACAGTATTTCGCAATGAAGGTCTTGGGCAAACACGTGTTCAGCATCTCTACTCTTCGGCTACGCGCATCACTGCTGACCACATTCCCCCAAACCTGCTCAACTGCCAATTGGTGCACTTCGGCCCGATTGCTGCAGAAATTGATCCAAATATCGCAGAGCTTTTCCCTGATGCCCTGGTATGCCTGACCCCGCAGGGATGGTACCGGCAAGCGGACGATGAAGGCCTGGTTCGCCACGTGGATTGGCCTGAAGGGTTGCCTCTCCTTGCGAGAGCCGATGCCGTCGTGCTCTCCATAGAGGATCTTCGCGGAGACGAGCAAAAAGTAGAAGAACTGGCTGGGATCTGTAAGTTGCTGGTCGTCACAGAAAGCCGTGATGGGGCGCGGGTTTTCTCCGAGGGCAGGGTTAGATATTTTTCTGCGCCTGCAGTTGAGCTGGTTGAGGACACTGGCGCCGGGGATATTTTTGCGGCTTGTTTCTTTCACCGTTTGCAAACAACCCAAGATCCTTGGGAAGCAGCCCGCTTTGCGGTTCAACTTTCATCCCGCTCGGTAACACGCAGGCGCCTCGAGAGTATTCCGACTCAAAATGAAATCGATCAGGCAAAAATTCAAATGCTGGCATAGGTAAGGTATGGGAAGAATCTACACAGTTGTCAATCAAAAAGGCGGAGTGGGAAAAACTACTACCAGCATCAATCTTGGCGCTTATTTGGGGCACTTCGGACAAAAGGTGTTGATCATTGACCTTGACCCACAGGCAAACGCCACCAGCTGTCTTGGGATTGACCGGCACAAAGTGGAGAATGGAACTTACGAGGTTCTGATTGGCGCAAAAAACGCTTTAGATTGTGTTTTGCACAACGGACGCTTTAAGCTCTCACTCTTGCCTTCATCGCCCAATTTATCGGGCGCGGAGATCGAGTTGATCGAGCTTTCGGATCGTGAAAAAAGGTTAAAAACAATCGCACAGTCGCTCACCAACCGCTACGATTACATCCTGATTGACTGCCCCCCTTCGCTCGGACTGCTGACCCTGAACGGCATGATTGCCGCGCAGGATGGTGTGATTATACCGGTGCAGTGTGAGTACCTGGCACTTGAAGGTCTTGGTCAACTGACCCAGACGCTCACCCGCATCCGCCAGGGTTTATTCCCGGAGCTCTCCATCAGAGGTGTTTTGCTGACCATGTTTGACGGTCGAACCAATCTGAGTTCGGACGTCATGAGTGAAGTACAGAAATTTTTCCAGGATAAGGTTTTTTCAACATTTATTCCCCGAAGTGTCAGGTTGGCAGAAGCGCCCTCCTTCGGCATGCCGATTTCGGTCTATGCCCCTGACTCAAGTGGCGCGAGAGCCTACCGTTCGGTGGCGATGGAATTGTTGACGGCAGATGGGGTCCAATTTGACCCCGGACAGGAGTAAGATGGCACAGCGCAGTGGACTTGGTAAAGGACTCGAATCATTAATCCCAACCTGGCAAAGCAGCCCTGCTCCAGATGGGGCAAACGAACAGGTGCTTCTTTTGCCTGTTAGCAGCATCAGCCCCAATCCCCAACAACCCCGCAAGGTTTTCGAAGAAGAACAGCTGGAAGATCTGGCAGCCTCCATCAAACAGCACGGGATCATTCAGCCTTTGATCGTGATTGCTGCTGAAGGTATGGACCGCTACGCGCTGATCGCCGGCGAACGCCGCCTTCGGGCTGCAAAGCTGGCAGGTCTGAAAGAAGTTCCGGCGATTGTCCGCACAGCTTCCCAGCAGGAACAGCTCGAATTTGCAATCATTGAAAACGTCCAGCGGGAAGACCTCAACCCGATTGAGCGCGCCAGAGCTTACCAGAACCTGGCAGATCAATTTTCTCTAACCCATGAAGAGATCGCTCATAGGGTTGCCAAAAGCCGTGCCACAGTCACAAACACCCTGCGTCTGCTCAACCTGCCTGTTGTGGTGCAACAAGCCCTGCAAAGCGGAGAGATCACCGAAGGTCACGCCCGAAGCCTGCTGGCACTCCCAACAGCCCGCGCCATGGAAGCCGCCCTGGATAGCATCCTGAGCCTTGGTTTAAATGTGCGCCAGACCGAGCTGCTTGTCAGCAAACTGAGCGGCAAAGCGCCAACCAACCGTAAGGTAAATGCCCGCTCCGCCGAGGCAGATGACCTCGAAAACCGTCTGCGTCAGTTCTTCCACACCAAAGTAATGCTCTCCAAGGGTAAACAGGGTGGTACGATCTCGATCAGCTTTTATTCTGACGAAGAGTTGAATGCCATTTTGGATAAACTTGGAATCAATGACTGAAAACGATGCCGTTCGATATCCAAGCCTGTTCCAATCTGCCTCCCACTGACCTGGCAAGATTCCTGAATGCCAACAATCTCTCATTCAACAACCTTGACTGGTTCCCGCCCAATGAAAGGTTCAGTGAAGCCGGCTGTTTCGCAGTCATAGAACAGCAGCAAATCAAAGCCCTGCTGGCTGCCACTCCCGAAAGTTCACAAATTGCATGGCTGCGTTTTTTTCACGCTGAACGCGATGGAAAACATGGGAAGTATTTCAAAGCCCTGTTTTCTCAGGCAAAGATGGTCTTACAGAACATGGGGATACAGAGCGTGTTCTCCCTTGCGCCCTACAATTGGTTGGAAAGTTTACTTAAAGGGGAAGGCTTTATGCCAGCCGACACGATCGTCACGCTTCAATGCGATTTTGCGGGAGCAAAAATGAGGCGCGCAAACCCGGAGCTCATCATTCGTGAAATGACTCAACGCGACCTCGCCGCAGTGGAAGCCATTGATTTTGCCGCCTTTGATCCGGTCTGGCAGTTGAAACGCGCCAGTCTTGAAAAGACCTATCACCTCAGCGCCTGGAACAGTATAGCCATTCTCGAGAAAGAAATCGTTGGCTATCAGATGAGCACAAACACCTTCGACTCAGCCCACCTGGCGCGTCTGGCTGTAGATCCACGCTGGCAGGGCAAGGGTGTGGGACATAGCCTGGTGGAAGACATGTTTGAGACCTTCTCAACAATCGGGGTAACCTCTTTTTCCGTAAATACCCAGGCCAGCAACACCCAATCCTTATCGCTCTATCATTCCCTGGGTTTTGAACGCGAGGATCGCGATATCCTGGTGATGTCGCTCAATCTATAAAAATCTCACCTTTTATGTTGGCTGGACGCAAGCAGTCCTTTGTGGCAAAATCAAGCAAACCTATTCAGGAGTTAATATGACACAGAAAATGACACAACGAGAATTACTTAGAGCGCAACGAGAAAAGGAATCCCGCAAACGAATAACCGTCTTGGCGATCGGATCTCTGGTTCTTGTGGCGGCGATTTTGTTGGTGTATTTCCTTCCCCGATTACTAAGCGTGAGCAAGGTTGAAGGCTACGCAAACCAAACCGGACAATCGGTTGGCGATCCAAACGCGCCGGTAAAAGTTGTGGAGTTTTCCAATTTTGGCTGCAGCCACTGCCGCACTTTTGCCCTGGAAAATGAGGCGCAATTTGTCAAAGACTATGTTGACACAGGTTTGGTCTATTTTACATACAAAGTTTTCCAGTTTAGCGAGGATCAAACCTTAAACGCGGCGGAAGCAGCCTATTGTGCAGGCGATCAAAACCGCTTTTTCGAGATGCAAAAACTCCTGTTTGAAAATTCCAGCTTTTCTGGAGCTTTCGCAGACAGCAGTATTACTTCCTACGCCAAACAGCTTGGTTTGAATGTTACGGAGTTCAATCAGTGCGTGGAAAATGACGAGCAATTGGACAAAATTCGGACCGACACAGCCAACGCCCGGGCTTTGGGAGTCACTGGCACGCCCATGTTTGATGTCAACGGAACCATCGTCTATTCAACAACCTTGATTGAGACGATTGAAGCCGCTTTGGCTGCCGCTGGATACTAATACCGGAGTTTCTCATTTTAGTGCCCTGAAAACAGCTTCCCAACGAGAGAATATTCAAAAAATATCAGAAAATAAGAAACTCAGGTGAGCGGGCTGGTCTCCATACCGAGCACGGTATCTAAATGCAGTGTGTAGGGTGGGTTGGCGTCATAGATCCTTGAGCTTTGCTAACCTCGCGATAGCCAACCCACCGAA
>DJGU01000121.1 GCA_002432795.1 Anaerolineaceae bacterium UBA5838 | reverse complement strand
GTAATCACTGGTAGGGGCGAAGCATCCTAAAAAATAAATTTAGCAATTTTTACTGTATAAGATTGGGTAGCTTCGCCCCTACGTCTAAATAGCACAATGCCTTAATCGGTCAGAGCGTAAGGTATTCAGTTTCCAGTTCCAACAAGACAGCATTGAATTCAGAAAAGTGGAGACCTCACGATCAGCCCCCTTTAACTAAGTTTCCTCCCCAAGCGGTGGAATCGCCAAGGAATTACCCACTCCTTGGAGAACTAAATTCATCAGCCAAGGACGGCTTTTATCATCAACATTAGGCCAAGCAATACCAGCGGAATACCGATAACAGCGCCGATTAGGGTTATCGAGAGCACCACACCCACGAGCACTATAACCAGTCCCAGGATCGCACCGACGAGTCTGCCAGTGAGCTTGAGGATCCACAATACCAGCTGGAATAATGCCCATAAAGGCCACAGCAGGAAGGGTATTTTTCGTTTTTCATCCATATTTCCTCTTTTACCTGTTTTGAAATAAACAGTTTCTGATTTTGATTATAAGTGGGTGATGTTTATCGGAGGATAGAAAATATATGGTTTATTGTCAGTTTTGAGAATCTTAGGGCAAAGTGGAACTGCTTCGTAGGGCTGAAGTTTGCCGGGTTCAAAAGCGGAACCCGGCCTACAAGTTATGACTGAAGGCCTCACAGCAACTGCGGCGATCTGCTTGGAAAAAATGTGCCGGGTTCAAATGCAGAACCCGGCCTACGAAAAGATTGCTAACTCACTCGCATCTAAAACAAGCAGGGCAGGAACGAAAACCAACCTGCGAAAATACATCAAGCCAGTTTGGGTTAACTCAACCACCTGCTGCCATTAACACACTATAATTAGCCGAAAGGCAGTGGAAGGAGAAACCCCATGGACTACAAAAAATATCGTGTGCCCAGTAAAGGAAAAGTCAGCCTGAAAGATTTCGACCCTGATGACTCGAGCGAATTTGACGGCAAGAAGAAAGCCGGCAAAGAAGCCCTGCTGAAAGTCAACGCAGAGATTGAAACTTTGCAGGAACAGATGTTTGCTGAAGGCAAGCGGCGCTTGATCGTGCTGGTGCAGGCCATGGACACGGCAGGCAAAGACGGAGTCATCCGGCATGTCTTTGATGGGGTTAATCCCTCTGGCGTGCGTGTGGCGGCGTTCAAGACGCCCACTCCCTTAGAACTGTCGCACGACTATCTCTGGCGGATTCACAAGCAAACTCCTGCCAAGGGTGAAATTGTGATCTTCAATCGCTCCCATTACGAAGATGTGCTGGTTGTGAGGGTGCATAGCCTGGTGCCCAAGGATGTCTGGTCAAAGCGCTTTGATCACATCAACAATTTTGAAAAGTTGTTGGTGGATGAGGGTACCACGATCCTGAAATTCTTCTTGAATATCGACCTGCAAGAGCAGAGCAGGCGCTTCCTGGCAAGGGTGGAAGACCCCACCAAACAGTGG
Source organism: Anaerolineaceae bacterium UBA5838 (assembly GCA_002432795.1). GTDB lineage: Bacteria > Chloroflexota > Anaerolineae > Anaerolineales > Anaerolineaceae > Mesolinea. The sequence continues at coordinate 2,222 of DJGU01000121.1, read as the reverse complement.
AAGTTCAATCCCGGAGACCTCGAAGAGCGTAAACTCTGGACGCAATACATGGAGGCTTACGAGGACGTCCTCAATAGAACCAGCACGGAATATGCCCCCTGGTACGTTATTCCCAGCAATAAAAAATGGTATCGTAATTTGCTGATTGCCAATATCCTGCGTGACACGCTCAAGGGGTTCAAGATGAGCTATCCTGAACCGCCGGCTGACCTTGAGGGTTATCATAAAAAGTTGCTTGAAATGACCCTCTCCCAAGAGGGATAATGATTGCAGAAGAAGTACGGACTGTGCCAGACGCGGTTCTGGTAGGTCGTTTGCAGCGAGAGTATATCCTGCCCGCTGCGGCGCCTGCACGCCTTGACGGGCTGGGAGGAAACCTCGCCTACGCCGCGGCGGCTTTCGCCTCGTGGGGCGGGCAGGCTGGGTTGGTATCGCGTGTCAGTGCTGATTTCCCGATGGACCAGCTGACCCGACTGGAAAGCCTTGGTTTCTTTCTGGACGGCGTCCATACGGTTAGCGAACCATTCGACTCGCGTTATTTTGTCGCTTATGGCGAGGGGAATAAGACGTACTTCGACAATCCGATCACTCATTTTGCGGAACGGCAACTGCCCTTCCCGCCGGAGCTGTTTGGCTATCAACCCCGCCGGAAATACTGCAGCAAGACGGAATATGAGAGTGGTTCATTCCGGGTTACAGATATGCCGCGGCTCTTCCTGGAAGCAAAAGTTGCCCACGTTTGCCCGATCGATTTTATCTCGCATAAAATCCTGCCTTCTGTTTTGAAGGCAGGCATGATCCAGACGCTCACCCTGCGCGCCTGCACTTGTTACATGGATCCGATTTTCTGGGAAGACATTCGGGGATTGATTTCTGATGTGACGGTTTTCCTGATGACCGATGTTCAGGCTCTGAAACTCTTTCAGGGAAGAAGCGTGGACTTATGGGAAATTGCTGAACATCTGGCGGGGTATGGACCCGAGGCAGTGCTGGTGCATACGGGGGATGGCAGCACGTACCTGTATGACCGCATGAGCCACAAACGCTGGATCGTGCCGGCTTATCGGGCACATATTAGCGACCCAACTGGCAGGTTGGATGCCTTTGATGGCGGCTTTCTGGCAGGATTCCGCCAGGCAAGTGATCCCTTGGAAGCCGCGCTTTGCGGCAAGATCAGCGAGGCAGTCGCTGGTGAGGGGACTGGACCTTACTTTTCACTTGAGTGTTTGCCCGGCTTGAAGGAGATGCGTCTGCAGGTGCTGCGCCAGCAGCTTATTGCGGCGTAGTTGGGGTGGCAGGGTTTTGTGGAACCAGCCTGATCTCGTAAAGATTGGGCCAGTTTTTCCCAGTTACGTAAAGCTTATCGTTCTGGTCATCGTATGCGATGCCATTTAGCACTTCGCCCTGCATGGTGAGGTTCTGCTCGGGACGTAATCCTGTTAGGTCAATCAGGCTGATAACACGGCCATCCTTCGGATCGATGGCTACGATTGTGTCGGTCAGGTAGATGTTGGCAAAAAGGGTGCCATTGATGTATTCCAGCTCGTTCAGATACTCCACCGGTTGCCCCTCGTAGCTCACGTTAACTTGCCGCAGAACCTGCATGCTGCCTGGGTCAAGCCAGTAGAGGGTGTTGGAGCCGTCAGAGAGGATCAGTGCAGAACCATCCGTGGTCAGCCCCCAACCCTGAGTTTGATAATGGAAAGTGCTTATGGGCTCCAGTGTGCTGGCACTGTAAACGAAGCCGGTATTTTCTTGCCAGGTCAGCTGGTAGAGCTTGCCATCCAGCAGCACCAGCCCTTCAGCAAAATAGTTGGCGCTAAGGTCGCTTTCTGCCTGCACGATGCCGCTGGTGGGTTCAACTTTGCGCAAGGAAGACTGACCGTAGAGACCGCAGCTTTCGTAGAAGATGCCTTCATGGATAACCAGTCCCTGGGTATAGCAGGTGGGGTCGTGGGGGAGGGTGTTCAGGATTTCATAACTTAGGGTTTGGGCAAGTGGTTCAGGCACAGCCGGGATGACCTCGGCCTGGGGTTCCTTGGGCTCCAAAATACAGGAGGTGAGCCCGCCAATGAGGATTGCGATCAGAATGATCCATAACGAGGTGTGCTTGAAACCCGTCTTTTTGTCCATACTGATAATTGTAGCCCAGTTCAAAAAGATAAATTTCTTTAAAAGCATACAAGTTTTTGGGAAGACAGAAACAGGAATGATAAAATCAA
>DJGU01000103.1:11758-29462 GCA_002432795.1 Anaerolineaceae bacterium UBA5838 | reverse complement strand
GAACTTTCGGGCGGGCAGCGGCAGCGCGTGACGATTGCCCGGGCATTGGCAGCGGAACCAAAGATTTTAATGTTGGATGAGCCGACTTCCAGCGTGGATTCCCGCTCCAGCTCGCAGATGTATGATCTGTTGGCAGAGTTGAACCAAAGCATCTCCATTCTGCTAATCTCGCACGATTTGACCGCGATTTCTACTTATGTCAAAACGATTGGCTGCGTCAACCGGCGCCTTGTGTATAGCGGACAAAAAGAAATCACGAGTGAGATGTTAGACACTGCCTATGAATGTCCGGTGGACCTGGTGGCACACGGTCTGCCGCACCGGGTTTTGCCGTCTCACCAGGAAGAAAATGACCATGATTGACACTATTCAAAACATATTTGCCTATGATTTCATGCGCAACGCACTTTTCGCCAGCCTGCTGGTGGGGGTTGTTAGTGGTTTAGTTGGCACGCTGGTTGTTTTAAACCGGATCGTCTTTCTGGGTGGTGGGATTGCGCACGCGGCCTATGGGGGTATCGGTCTGGCTTACTATTTTGGGCAAGACCCGATGCTGGGAGCAATCCTGTTCAGCATTTTTTCTGCGCTTGGAATGGGAGTGGTGCACTTGAGGACCAAAACCCGCTCAGACACGCTGATCGGGGTGATGTGGTCGATTGGCATGGCAGTCGGGATCATCTTTGTCAGCCTGACGCCCGGCTTCAAAGCAGATCTGATGAGTTATCTGTTTGGCAGCCTCCTGGCGGTATCTGGCGCCGATTTGCAACTGATGGCGTTGGTCGCGCTGCTTGTGATCGTCTTTGTGCTGCTCTTTTACCGGAGTTTGCTGGCGATCTCATTTGATGAAACCTTCTCCACAGTCCGCAACCTACCGGTTGCGGCGCTATATCTGATGATGCTGGTCATGATTGGGCTGACGGTGGTGGTGGCGATGCGGGTGGTGGGCTTGATCATGGTGATCGCGATGCTCACCATTCCGCCGGCTACTGCCAACCTGTTCCTGAAAGACATGAAAGGCATGATGCTGCTCTCCGTTGGGCTCAGCTGGTTGTTCTCTGGCGTGGGTTTGGTCTTGTCTTTTACACTCAATCTGCAGGCGGGTTCGGTCATAATTTTAGTGGCAGCGCTGAGTTATCTGGCAGCCGTAGCCTATAAGAAACTGTCAGTTCATCCAAAGCCCTGACACTTACTGAATGATTCATGGCGGGAAGCACAACTTTATCCATGTTAACGTGTTTTTGAGATTAGAGAGTACAATTTAGAACAGACATGGGACTTAAGGCCTTTCTTGAGGATTCTGCGGCAATAAAAACTGGACTGTGGCTTGGTAAGCATTTCAGCCTGACAGGATTAGATCACCTTGCGCATTTTATCGGCTCGGTGTTGGCTTCACGCAGCAACAGCTCTTTGGTTCGACATATCGAAGCAAACCAGTGGGTGATTTCAGGGGAAAGCATGAGCAAATCTCAACTGCAGGAGCGTACTCGCGAAACAATCCTTAACGTTGTGGGTTATTTTGCAGAGTATTTTTATTACTATCAGCATCCTGAAGAAGGTTTAGAAAAGATCATCCTCTCCCCCAAAGCAGAGGATACAGTGCGCGACATCGTCGAAAGAAAGGTGCCTACCATTCTTCTGGGCCCTCACCTTGGGAATTTTGACTTATTTGGTATGTCGCTGACCTGGCTGGGGGTCCGACCGTTCGTGCTGTCTTACCCGAACCCCAATAATGCCTATAAAGCCCAAAACCGCATGCGCGAAGCGGTTGGAATGAGCATCAAACCGATATCTTTCTCGAGCTTTCGCGAGGCAAAAAAAGCCCTGAAAGAGGGATATTGCGTGGTTACCGGGCTGGACCGACCCCTGCCGGATGGGGAAGATGCCAAGTATCGTCCGCGCTTTTTTGGGCGCGAGACTGCCCTGCCGGTTTTTTACGCTCGCCTGGCGCTTGAGACCAACGCTGTAGTGCGTGTGGCATGCGGGATCCGGCGTGAGGATGGGAATTATTTTGTTGACGCGACCGATCCGATCCCGATGGAAAGAAAAGACGACCTGGTTGAAGAAAATGTGCTCAACGCAGAGAGCGTTCTGCGCCCAACTGAAGATTTCATTCGACGGGCTCAATCCCAGTGGGGCATGCCGCACCCGGTTTGGCCTGAAGTTTTACCTGTTGTAGAAAAATTAACCTAAGAGGTGATTATGGGAAAGAAAATTCGCACGGAAAAAGATATACGCACCAACGACATTCTGCTGGGACCCTTAGAAAGGCCAACACTGGCGTTTTTTGCCAAGCATATGCCAAAATGGGTCAACTCAGACATGCTGACAGTGTTGGGCTTACTTGGTTCGGTATTGGCAGGAGTGGCGTATGCAATGGTTGGGTTGGGTACTGTAAAAGGCAACCCGTGGTTATTCGTGGCAAGCTTGGGCTTTGTTATCAACTGGTTTGGCGATAGCCTGGACGGAACCTTAGCGCGCTACCGCAATATGTCGCGCCCGAATTATGGTTACTACACTGACCATGCTATTGATGGACTCACCTCAATCCTGGTTTTTGGGGGGATTGGCCTTTCCGGTATCGCAAGATTTGATGTTTCATTAATCGCGCTCTGTGGCTGGTTGCTGTTAATGATGCAGGTCTTTCTAAAGACCCATGCAACTGGTGTTTTCGAAATGACCAGCATTAAAATTGGTCCGACCGAAATGCGCCTGGCTATCATCGTTCTTAACACTGTGGTGTATTTTGTTGGCGCTGGCGGCAGTTTGTTTGATGTTACTATTGCCTCCCAGGTGATTCCAGTCAACCTTGGCACGCTTGTGCTCGGGGTTTTTGCTATCCTCTTCCTGCTCTATTACATTTATCAGATCATTACCACCGGAAGTCAGCTGGCGTATGAAGATGGTGAAGCGCTTAAGCGCCGCCAGATGGAAGAGAAAAATCCATCCCAGGTTGATGCAAAATTAAGTAAGGCTGAAAAAAAAGCAGTGAAAAAAGCAAAAAAACATCCGAAGACTATCCAAGACAACTCCTCAGGAGCGACGATCTAACTTCAATATAAGACAAGGATAATGCAGGCAGCCGAAACGCTGCCTGTTTTCTGTTAACGGCTCCTGGCACGCAGGCGAAGGGCAGATATGGCAGGGGCTAAAGCTTCAAGCTCTGGTTGGCGGTGACCAAACTGAGAGGCGCTGAATTGGGGAAGTTCGAGACCGCCAAGCCCGCTGGCAGCCGTGGCGGCTGCGCGAAGGGGCGAAAGGAAGTTGGCAGCGGCAATCGAAACTGGATAGGCTATGGTGATCTGCTTTGGACGCAGCAGATGGATCAGCGGAGCCAGATTTTCACCAAGCATTTTGGCTGCCCCTTCGATTAGTTCGATGGCGTAGGGGTCTCCCTCAGTTGCAGCCTGAATAACCTGTCCACCTGTGGTGTTGAGATCCCAATGAGAGGGCTGATTGCGAAGAGCCTGGGAAGCCAAGCCGCTCAGGCTGAGGTGATCATTGAGGGTCAAAGGTCGGTTCAAGCGCGGATCAGGCGTATCGCGGGTGAAGATCTTGCCAATATCACCGGCGCTGCCGCCCGGGCTTTGGAAGATAACTCCATTGAGGGACAAACTGGTGCGCAGGGTTGGATTGAAACTGAGGTACATCTGCGTGCCGCTGGTTTCGGTGGAGCCGAAAAGCATCTCAGCCAGCAAACCTGCAGTGGGATGTTGCTCAATGAATACGGGCAGGTTAAATCGCAACCCAAGCTGAGATTTAAGGGGCTCCGACTTCCACTCCGGGAAGTCTGGGGAGCTCTCAAGGATGCCGCTGAGCGGATCGTAGTTGCCGGTGATCGAAACTGAAACACAGTCTGGCAGAGGGAGATGTTGGGCTTTGGTGATCATCAGCAAGCGATCTGCCGAGGCAGTTATGAGCTCGAGAATTGCCGGGAAACTCCTGCTGGCAGGCGTGCTCACTGATAGCCTTTCCTGGACCATGCCCGAGGGGCTGCCGTATACAATCAGCAGCCGCTCACCGTCGAGGTTGAGACCGAGGATGCTATTGGCTGAGGATAGTACGGGTTCAATAGCCGGCATAATGTTCGGATTATAACCTGCTCTGGTGAGGTTGTGCATGCTATAATTGCACTCATGTCAATAACTGCTAATCACATGCCGCTCATTATTGCCCATCGAGGGGATTCTGCGAATGCCCCTGAAAACACACTGGTCGCATTCCGCCTGGCCTATGAAAATGGCGCGGACGGCATCGAGCTGGACGTAATGCTCTCGGCCGACCGGCAACTGGTGGTGATTCATGACGACACACTGGATCGGACCAGCAACGGGCACGGTGAGGTTGGCGAGATACCATTGACTGCCTTGCGCGAACTGGATGCTGGCGCTTGGTTCAGCCCAAAATTCAAGGGCGAACCCATTCCCTTGCTGGATGAGGTTTTCACTGAGCTTGGCGGCAAATTTCTGATCAATGTTGAACTCAAAAATTACAAAACCCCCAAAGATCAGCTGCCTGAGCTCGTAGTTGCTTTGGTGGAAAAGCATGCTCTGAGCGATTCTGTGCTGCTTTCTTCTTTTAATGCCCGCAACCTCCTGCGCGCGAAATCCCTGGCGCCGGAAATCAGAACTGGTTTGCTGACCATGCCGGGTTTGCTTGGGTTGCCAATGCGCGGGTTCCTGGGGCGGCGCTATGGGGCTGATGATCTGCACCCATACTACCGCGACGTTTCCGCAAAGATGGTGCAAACCAGGCACCAGATAGGGCAAAAAGTAAATGTTTGGACGGTGGATGCGCCAAATGATCTGCGCCGTATGCAATCTTGTGGCGTAGATATGATCATCTGCAATGACCCAGCTCATGCCCGCCAGATACTGGAGGGATAAGGTGAAAGCCCGCCGGCTGCTTCTGCTCACGTTTGCGTTGGGTTTACTGATGCAACCGCTGGCGATGATTTCCCCCCCGGATCCGGTTCTTGCCCAAAGCGATGTTGATGCTCTGATGGCAGAGATGACGCCGGCAGAAAAGGTAGGGCAGCTTTTCTTAATTACCTTTGATGGAAGAGAAATCACCCCCGAAGGTCCAGTGGCGGACCTGATACAGGATTACCACGTTGGGGGCGTGGTTTTAAGTAGCTCAAATGACAACTTCAGCGGCATGGATACGGCAAGTTCAGCCAGAGCGCTGGTCGAAACACTCCAGCGGCTTGCCTGGCAGAAAAGTCAACCGGTAATTTATCCGGACAATTCTCAGACTGAGGATCAGGACCTGCCGGCTTACGTTCCACTATATATTGGCATCTCACAAAAAGATGAGACTGGCCAGCAGAATCAATTCCTCCAGGACCTTACCCAACTGCCCAGCCCCATGGCAATTGGCGCTACCTGGTCGGAGGAGAATGCCATGCAGGTGGGTCAGGCTTTGGGTCGGGAACTATCAGCCATGGGGTTCAACCTGTACCTGGGCCCTTCGCTTGATGTGGTTGATAGCAGCGACCTCCTGCAGGCGGGAAACGTGGGCACTGAGACTTTTGGCGGCGATCCCTACTGGGTAGGGCTGCTGGCGCAGGCTTACATCTCGGGTCTGCACACCGGCAGCAAGGGGCAGATGAGTGTGATCGCGCGCCATTTCCCTGGGCTAGGCGGCGCGGACCGTCCGCCGCTGGAAGAAGTGTCCACCATTCAGAAATCGCTCGAGCAGCTCAAGCAAATTGAACTATCGCCTTTTATGTCTGTCGCAGGCGCAGGAGATCAACTGCAGCAGGCTGATGGTTTCATGGTGTCGCATATCCGTTTCCAGGGACTTCAAGGCAATATTCGGGCGACGACCAAGCCAGTCAGTTTCGACCAGGCTGCTCTGGCCCAGTTGCTGAGTGTGGAACCAATTGCCACCTGGCGTCAGGCTGGGGGATTGACCGTCAGTGACAGTCTTGGCAGTCGGGCAGTGCGGCTCTTCTTTGATCCAACTGGCAACGAGTTCGATCCAATCAATATTGCCCGCACCGCTTTCCTGGCTGGAAATGACATCCTTTATCTCGATGATTTTTGGGCGAAGAACGATCCTGACCCTTTTACCACCATCCGCAGAACACTGGAATCCTTTACTGCCAAATATGAAGAAGACAGTGTCTTCGCGCAGCAGGTGGATGCCTCCGTGAGGCGAATCCTGGGGGCAAAGCTCAAACGCTACCCGGAATTCAACCTTGAACAGGTTTTACCACCCGCGGAGGAGCTCGAAAATCTTGGCAAGTCAGATTCTGTAAGCCTTAAGACTGCCCGTGAAGGCGTAACCCTGGTCGCTCCCTCACAGGAATTCCTGGCCGGATTGCTCCCTCAACCTCCGTCCTACTCGGAATATATTACCGTTTTTACTGATACGCGTTCACTGCAGCAATGTAGCAGTTGTGAGAGCCTGAACCATCTCTCGACCCATGCATTTTTTGGTGCTCTTACTGAGTTATATGGAAGCAAAGGGAGCCGACAACTTTCCGACTCACGAATCAGTTCCTATAGCTTTGCTCAACTTACCGAGATCCTCAATCAAGTCAGTGAACCTTCAGACCCCTATATGATTGATAACCTGCGGCGTGCAAAGTGGGTCATTTTTAACTTCCAGGGACTCGACCCAAGCCTGCCTCAAACCTATGCTTTAAAACGATTGCTGGCTGAGAGAATAGATCTGCTGCAAAATAAAAATGTGATAGTCTTCTCTTTCGGTGAGCCATATTATCTCGACAGCACCGAAATTGCCAAACTCACAGCATACTATGCTCTGTACGATAAGACCCAGTCTGCTCTGGATATTGCGGCACGCGTCCTGATGCAAGAAGCCCAACCAGTCGGCTCGCTGCCGGTAAGCCTGAATACGGTTGGCTATGACATTGCTCAGCAGACTGCGCCCCACCCTAATCAGGTTATTCCAATTGCGCTGCTAACCACATCCCCAATCACCGCTGAACAAACACCCACACACCAGGAGCCTGCTTCAGAGCCAGTAACACCAGTGCCACTCTTCCGAATGGGAGAGACGGTTCGCATTCAGGCGGGACCGGTGCTCGACAAGAACGGACATTCTGTTCCTGATGGAACCATCGTGCGCTTCACAGTTCGCCTGGCAGGGGAGAATCTCATCATCGATCAGCCGGATGCCTTAACAGCAGACGGTCTTGCCACGATTAACTACCGGATGGAGCGCGATGGGATCCTGGAGGTTAATGCCTCCAGTGAACCGGCGATGGTCTCGGGCACGCTGGTGTTGAACACGCAGGGTGGTTTGGCACAGGTCATCATGCCTACACCCACCCCCACCATTCAGCCCACTCCCTCGGATACCCCAGTTCCCACTCAAACGCCTGTGGCACCCCCAACCGCAGAACCGGGCACGAACACCACCGGATTCCCGCGCATGATGGATTGGTTCCTGATAGTGTTGATCCTGATTGCTGGATTTGGAGTAGCCTATCTAATTGGTTTCCGCTGGTGGGGTGGACCTGCGTGGGCATTTCGCTCGGGTTTTTGCACCCTGATCGGTGGTCTGCTGGCGTATCTTCTGCTCACCCTGGGCATCGACAGCCTGGTGGAATTGGTAAAGGAAAGCAGCTCGTGGTTCATCGTGCAGATGAGCGTGATCGGAATGTTATTTGGGTGGGTTGCCGCCCTCATCTGGTGGCTGCGGGTTGAGGGAATGAAAACGCCTTAAGGGTGGCGTGCGTGGTGATTTGCTCTTGCCATTGATCTGTTACAGCGTGCCCGAAGCGTAATGAGTGGTTTATCTGTCATGCGAACCTCGTTTCGGAAGCAATCTACACTATACAGTTGGCAGGAAAATGGTTGAAACACAAAAGGTATAGCAATTGTAATTTTCATTCTATATGTTTATGAGCCTTTGAGCCCAGACATTTTTGAGGGTTATCAGTTCAGATTGCTTCATTCCTCGCAATGACAGATTAAAACAATCACAGCACCAGTTTGACAGGTATCTAATAATCTCAAACATCAATTTGATACTTGATTGCTCGATACCTGCTGAATATCCTTATTAATCTACAAATTGTGAATGATCGTGAGAAGCAAGCTCAAAAAGGTCAACCCTGCCGCCATCCATGCCAGGCGGGTTTCAGCCGGTCCAAGACTGCCATTGCTGTTGCGCCCTGCATGATTGCCCAACTGGTGCAGCCTGTTGGTGCTTTCGCCGGTGAGCGCTTTGACGAAATCGCGCACTTCTTTGGGACGGTCGTTGGGGTGCAGTGCCATACCCCATAGGATCGCATCTTCCACTTTGGGAGAGATGGCAGGGTTGAGCGCGCGCGGAGCTGCAAGACTTTCAGGATTCAGGAAGCGGTCGCGCACATTGGCAGGTGGGGTGTTGGTGAGCAGGTGGTAGAGCGTGCAGGCAAAGGCATAAATGTCCGCCCGGGCATCCGTGTGGCTGCTTTCCCCGCCATACTGCTCCAGGGGAGTATAGAGGGCTGTGCCCTGCCCCTGCATGATGGTGATGGTCACTTCCCCAGGGGCAAGCAACTTCACCAGGCCGAAATCCACCAATTTTACTAAACCGCTGGGAGTCAGCTTGATGTTCGAGGGCTTGATATCGCGGTGCAGGATGGGAGGGTCCTGGCTGTGGAGATAAGTGAGGGCATCGCCGATCTGCAGCGCCCAGGTTAAAACCTCCGATTCCTGCAGGAATTTGTCGCTGTTTTCCGCTTTTGCCAGGAGCGCGCGCAGGTCATCCCCGGGGACATAATCCATCACAAGAAAATCATTGTCTTCAATCGAGAAGAAGTCGGAGACTTTTGGCAGATTGGGGTGATCAAGCCGTGCCAAAACCGTTGCCTCGCGCATGAACTGATCACGGGCTTCCTGTAGCATGGCAGGCGGAAAGGTGGGGTCATAGCTAACTTGTTTTACAGCACAATATCGGCCTGCAAGGCGTTGATCCTGGGCAAGATAAATAAAGCCATAACCACCCTGGCCAATGATGCGTTCAATTTCATAGCGCTCATGAAACACAGCGCCAATGCGAGTCTGAAAAGGCATGACCTCTATCTCTCTTAGCAATTATGACTGCGTTAATTCCGGCGTAAGGTTTTGAGCAGCCTGTTTGCATTATAATATTAAATTATAGTCTGAAATGGTAAGTGTGAGAAATGGAAGATCCAGTCCTGATAGCAAATGAAGGTCCGCTCAATGGACAGCAGTGGATCCTGAAAGATCAACTGCTGATCGGGCGTGATGCGGAGTGCGAGATTGTCATTCCCGACCGCCAGGTTTCCCGGCAGCATGCCAGGATCACCAATACCGGGAAAGGGATCATCCTGGAAGATTTGGGCAGCAAGAACGGCACGTTTGTCAATAATCAACCCGTCTCCACTGAAGTAAAGCTGGTGGAGGCGGACGAAATCCAGATCGCCCTGACGCAAACCTTCCTTTTCCTTAGTTCCGATGCCACTTTACCGCTGAGCGACTTGCCTCCGGAGGTGAGCCAAATGTTTAACCTGCGTCTTGAGAGCGCTTCGAAGCGGGTTTGGGTGCGTGGTGTTGAGCTAGACCCGCCGCTGTCAGCGCAGCAGTTCTATTTGCTGGCTAAATTGTATGAGAACTCCGGTGAGGTTGTCAGCCGCGAGGCGTTAATTGAAGCTGTTTGGGAAGACGACACACGCTGGGTTACTGAACAGGCTTTTGATGCGCTCCTCAGGCGCCTGCGCGACCGCATTAATCAAATTGACCCCGATTACGACTACATTGTCACCGTTCGGGGTCATGGACTGCGGCTGCAAAACGAACCGCACTGAAAGTTTAGTTAGCAGATTGCAGGTTGCGTTTCATTGTGAAGCGCAGAATCTCACGATTAAGGTCTTTCAGACGATCGAGCATTTCCGGCTGATCACCTTGTTGTTCCATCTGCCCAACCAGACCTCCCAGCATTTGCATGAATTCATCATCCACCAGCTCCCCAGATTCCTCCAGCATTTTCGCGCGATTGTCAGCATTTTCTTCCTCAAGCAGAGCTTCGATAAACTCGATGTGAGCGCTTGAGCTGTCTGCGGACTGGATTACAGAGATGATCTGTCTCAGTTTGCGCAGTTTAGACTCATCATTGGCGGCTTGGGCTGCCTGAGCTTCCTGGTTGATCACTTCTGCTACTGCCTGAGTGAAGCGCGGCAGGGCTTCCTGGGTAGCCTTTTCGATATCTTCGGCTTCGAGGAGCTCGTTGACAAGCTTGCGTGCTTCTTCGAGCTGGGTTTTCATGGCTTCGTCGACGGCTTCAGTGATGCTTAGCAGACGCTGCCGCAGGGATTCGAGCCGATCTTTTTCTTCGCCCGTACTCGCGTCGATTTTATCGGACAAAATCTGGAAGAAGGAATAGTCAAGCCCACCGCGAGCCATAGAGGCGATTGTGGTCAGGCGAATGTCTGAATCGGCGCTCTTTATCAACAGATCCAGCAGATTTTCGCGGGTGACGCCGGTCTTGCTGAGTTCCTGGAGTTCTTTAACAGCCTCCTGGGTTTCAGCTGCTTCCAATGCGGCGGTTTTGCCGAGCGTGGAATGTTCAATGAGAGCCTTCTGGAGGGCATCCAGCGCCACCAGGCTCTGCTGGTCACGTGCTGCAGCGGAGCCTTGCGCCAGGCGGCTGAGGATCATAAAGAGTTCCTCATCAATTTTCTCGTCATTTTGCTGAATCATCTCGGGCAGGCCTTCTGCGCTAGCTCCAAGCAATTGCTGCAGGAGGTGAAGCTTTTCCTGCTGGGATTTGATCATCTCAGGGGTGATCCCGTCAGCTTCGAGGATGGTTTCGAAAAGACGCTGTTGGGTCAGCATTGTCTGGGGACGGAACAGGTAAGACTTACGCTTCTCGGGAGGGAGGTCATCCATGGCTTTTTTGATCATCGGACCAATGATGCGCTCCTGCTCGTTGATCGGAGTGTGCAGATCCGGGGGGAAGAAGGTCAGCAGCAGTTCTTTTTCAGGGTCATGGTAGACGATCGGAGTAGGGTAGATCCCCTGAAATCCACAAATTGGGCATTGGAGGTAATTGGCAGAGCCCGAGAGCAGTTTCTGCTTGGCTTCGGGATCGGTATTGGTATCGAAGAGTCTGGTCAGTTCAATCGTGACTAGCTGATGGCACTGAGGACAAGGAACACTGGTTTTTGGCATAATATCTCATTTCTACAGTTTTATTCAGGGGTGAATTATAACATCCACCCCAGGCAATTTTCTTTGTTGCGCATAAGCGTTTTATTAATCCTGCCTGGAAAAGAAAGCCAGGAGCATAGGATGTTAAACCTTGCCCGTGCAGGAAGGGTCTCGAAATGCTATAATTTAATCGCTGACATAGCCATAGATACGGAATGTTGCGGAGGTTCTGATGACCAAATTCACCCATATAATCAAACGAGATGGCAGTGTGGTGCCCTTTACCCCGGAGCGGATAGCAAACGCGATTTACCGTGCCGCAGTCGCCGTGGGAGGGCGTGATCGTTCCGCTTCCGAAGCGCTGGCGGCCGAGGTGGTGATCCAACTGGAACAGACCACACCCGAAGGTGAGATGCCAAATATTGAACAAATCCAGGACATGGTAGAGAAGGTGCTGATTGAAAATGGCCACGCTAAAGTTGCCAAGGCTTACATCCTCTACCGGGAAGAACGTGCCCGCCAACGCGAAAAACGCACCGATCGCGACCGCATGCCCTCTGGGAATATCCCCTGGCCCAAACTCTGGCAGACGCTGGACTGGGCTTGCTCCCATAACGTCCACACGACCGTGCTGCTGAATGAAGCCATCCGAAACGACCGTCTGCACGAGATCGTGACTGCTGCTGAAGCTGCCTATCATGAAGATGTGGAAAACGCTGCCAATATGATCCTCGACAGGCGTGATGAAGTGCGAATGGTGTTCGTGGCAGGTCCATCCTCGAGCGGGAAAACCACAACCACGATCAAAATCGGGGATCACCTGGCTGAGTTGGGGTTTAAGCTGATCACCCTGAATATTGACCACTACTTCCATGATCTCGACATGCATCCGAAAGACGAATTCGGCGATTATGATTTTGAGACCCCGCAGGCTCTCAACATGAAACTCATCAATCAGAATCTGACTGACCTGTTTGAAGGACGTGAAGTCCGCATCCCTTATTATGATTTCAGAACTGGCAGGAGCATTCCTGATCACACCCCGATGAAACTTGGCAAGCAGGAAATTATCCTGATTGACAGCCTGCACGGGTTATATCCCGAGATGACGGAAGACGTGCCGAATGAGTGGAAGTTCAAGCTTTACATAGAGCCATTACTGCAGCTGAAAGACAGCCAGGGGCATTACGCCCGCTGGACGGACGTGCGCTTGATGCGCCGTATGCTTCGCGACGCATCCCATCGGGCTTACGACCCCACCCAGACATTATTACACTGGCACTATGTGCGCTCCAGTGAACTGCGGCACATCATCCCATACATCAACACCACGGATACGATCGTCAATAGTGCCATGCCTTATGAGCTCCCGCTTTACAAGGCAAAGTTGGGTGCTTCCTTTGCCCGTTGGACGAAAGAATATAAAGATGACCCTCTGCGCAGGGATGCGTGGGAACGTGCCCAAAGGGTGAACGCGTTATTCCAGGAGATTGACGCGTTTGAAGATGACAGCATCGTGCCCGAGAACTCCGTGATCCGTGAGTTTATTGGTGGTGGAATTTATAAATATTAGCCTGTCGCCAGAAAAAATCGCATTTTATCGAAAGGTGTGATTGTTTCCAGTTTTTAGCGCAGACACAGGGGTCTGCCCCTACGAAAGCCACTTCTCCCTCAAACCCCAAGACGTAGGGGCCTCCCCGTGGTTACCCGCCACCATTGGATTCAAGGAATTGCCTCTACGATCCGAGATGATGTGTTTGGATGATAAAAGAGTAAACGATCACCCTGAATAACTTGTTACCATTTTGTTTTGACATCGCGGAACTTCCTACCAACAGGGACCTGAAAACTCTTCCACGCCCGGTGGTATCGTGTTGACTGAGTAAAACCATCCACAGGCATCATAACAGGTCGCTCCAACATAGCAGCCCTGGCTGTCTTTTCGATACTCAAATTCGCAGCTCAAAGATTCCCCCTCCAAAGGACAAGTATAATTGCGCCAAACGACATCTGCTGGCGAAAACCATGCGCGCGGCCAGATCAGACGTGCGGTCAGCTCGGGGGTTGGGGTAAGGGTTTCAGTGGGAGTCTGGCTGGGGGTGGGGGTTTCAGTTGGTGTGTCCGTTGGTGTAAGTGTGGGGGTTTGCGTGGGGGTATTGGTAGCCGTGGCAGTAGGCACTTCAGTCGGGGTGGGGGTAGCTGTAGGTTCAGGGGTAGCCTTTGTGCCGCAACCTGTGAGGAGCAATAAAACCAAAAAGACCAGAAAGATTCTCTTCATCATCAGTAGCAAGGTCCGCTGAAGGTGTAGCTGCCTGTGCCGTATTTAATCGTGTCGACACCGTAGTATTTTCCGCAGGCATCGAAACAACTCATGCCTACCAGGCATTGCCCGCTGTAATTTCGGTATTCGATTTCACAGGTCACGTTCGTGCCTCGCTCAGGGCACCACTCATCTCCACCCCACCATACGTCCCACTGGGTGAAAGTTGCTTTCGGCCAGATCATGTAGGGGTTGGGCTGCCAGGTGGGGGTCAGGGTGGCAGTTGGTGTGAAAGTCTCGGTTGGGGTGGGCGTTTCCGAAAGCGATGGGGTCGGGGTTGGGGTCTCGGTGGGCGTTGGGGTGGGCGTGTCGGTGGGGGTAGACGTAATGGTGGGAGTGTTTGTCACGCTGGCAGTCTCGGTCGCGGCGAAGTCCACCCGCGAGCCGCAGGCACCCGCCACCAAGGCAAACAGGATAGCCAGAATGATGAACTGTTTTTTCATAGTTAGACTTACTCAATCACAAGGAGTCGTGTAACCCTGGAATTCATTATACACTTCAGGCAGATTGTCCTTGGAGTAATAAAGCCCACAGGCGTCGTAGCAGGTGTGGGCATAGTAACAAATGCCGTCATAAAGACGATATTCCGACGTGCACTGGACGTTCTTGCCGCGATCGGGGCAGTCGTATTGGTGGTGATAGATGGTGTCGTCCACCAGGTCGGCATCGTAACGCGCTTCAAAAACCTGGACTGTGCGACCGCGGTCGGTAAAGAAGCGGAAATCCATCATCGTGCGTCCTTCGATGACGCCATCATAGATGCAAATCATCTGAACCGGGAATTTGGGGTCAGGCTGGCACTCAAGGTCAAATTCGTCCGCTGTGGCATAAAGTTTGTCTTCTATGCCGGCGTTGAGGAAGTAAAAGTAAGTCTTATCCTCCGCATACCAGGTGCGAAATAAACGAAAAAGCTCTCTGAAGCCAGTAAAGGGCAATAGGGTTTCTGTGGGGGTTGTAGCTGTGGTTGGGGTTGTGGTGGGGCTGGGTGTTTCAGTCGGCTCTTCGGTTGCCGTTGCCGTGGGCGATACCGTAGCGGTGGGTGATGAGGTCGGCTCAATCGTAGGGCTAACGACCACATCGTTTTTGCAGGCACCCAAAACCAGCAGGCAAACCAGTGAGCTCAATATAAAAGAAAATCCGCGCTTTTTCATGATGATCGGCTCTCATTAAGGGCAAGGGAGCGCGTAGCCCTCAAAATTACCGTCGTAGGGGATATTGTCAAAAGTGTAAACCACCTCACCATTTTCTCCGTAACAGGTGATGGCTGAATAACATTTGCCGTCATAAATGCGGTATTCCTTCTCGCAGTTATCATAATCCATATAGTTCGTGTTCAGGCTGGTGGTGAATGTATTTTCAAAGAAAGGATATTGCCTTTCGGGGTCTGAATAAAAAGTCACCTTATAATCGGTCTTGCCTTTAAAGAGCGTTTCGCTATAACACCTTATGTCGTCTGGATATTGTTCATCGGGTGGGCAGGTGAGAGCGTATTGGTTCCCTTCAAGATCGTCGACGGTTGCGTAGACAGTCTGATCTACCTGGGCGTACATGAAGTAGAAATACGTTATTTCGTTTTTGGTCCATGCCTGGTAGAACTTGAAGCGCGCGCCAAAACCCGGAAAAGGCGTTACGGTGTAGGTGGGCGTTTGGGTCAGGGTGGGCATGCTGGTCGCGGTCGCGGTCGGAGAAGGCGTGAACGTGGCAGTCGGGAGTAGCGTGTTAGTGGGCAGGGGAAGCGTCCGAGAAGGTGCCTGGGTCGGAGCTTGCGCCGTCGGTTTGGCGCAGGCGCTCACAGCCAGGATCGTGATGATGGCAAATAGCAACTGGATTTTCTTATGCATTGTGACTCCATAAAATCGAGCCCAATTTTACCATCAGCCGCTGAACCTGGCGGGAGAAGGCTGGTTTCTGCGGAGTTGGTTGACGGAAAGCCTGACCTTCCTTACAATTAGGCACAGAGACACAGAAAGGAAGACCCATATGAAAGTACTCACCCACAAACAGGAGCTTTGTACGGGTTGCCGTGAGTGTGAATTGGCATGCTCTCGGACTTACTTTAAAACCGATGATCGCAACTATTCCGCTATTCGCATAATTGAAAATAACAAGACCTACAGAGCAAGCAAGTGCACCCAGTGCGGTGAGTGCATTGATATGTGCACAGCTAACGCCATCTACCGCGACCGCAACGGCGTCGTGCGCATCGACAAGAAGAAATGTGTTGGCTGCCTGGGTTGTGTTGGCTTCTGTACGGAGTTGGTCATGTTTTACACGGATGATCTTGACGTGCCCTTCAAGTGCATTGCCTGTGATGTTTGCTCACGAGCGTGCCCGGAAGGCGCGCTGGAAGTCCTGGTAAGCCGGGTTAAGGAGAACTGATGGGAACTATCCTCAAAGACTACAGCTATACCCCCGCAAAGATCAAGCGCGGATATTCGGGCAAATCGCTTTATATTAACGTGTCTGATCTTAGCATTAAGCAAAAAGAGATCACAGATTTTATGAAAGAAAAGTTTACTGGCGGCAAAGGTTTCGACCTTTGGTATCTGTGGCATGCGGTCACGCCAGAGACCCGCTGGGACTCACCTGAAAACGAAATTGTGATGAGCGTTGGTCCGATTGGTGGAATCACCCAGTATTCTGGCACGGGAAAAACCCTGGTTTGCTCCATTTCGCCCCTTACCGACATTCCTATTGACAGCAATGTCGGTGGCTACTTTGGACCCCTGCTTAAGTTTTCCGGTTGGGATGCATTTGAGCTGCAAGGTAAGTCTGAAAAAGAAATCCTGATCTTCATCGACGGCAACAACGGCCGCATTCAGATCGAGGAGGCTGGAGACCTTCCGGAAGACGCTCACTTGCTGGCAGAAGAACTTACCAAAAAATATGCAGACGATGAAGATGATATGGTCAATATCTCGGTTGTCTGTACAGGCAGCGTCGCCAAACATGCCTACATGGGCATGCTCAACTTTTCATTCTACGATCCACGCCGCAAGGTGTGCCGCTTTAAGCAGGCTGCCCGCGGCGGATTGGGCACGATCCTGCACGACAAGAAGGTTAAAGCGCTGGTAGTGAAATACAAAAGCGTCAAACCGAACCTGAATGATGTTGCTGACATTTCCACGATTAACAAGGTGGGCGTGAAGTATCACAAAGAAATGCACGACCTGGACCAAAAGCAGAACAAAATGCGCCAGATCGGCACGGCAAACACGATCATGATCATGAGCCAATATGACCTGCTTCCCACTCGCAATTTCCAGACTGGCGGCGATCCGGAGACGGTCAAAATCTCCCCGCAGGTTTTTATTGAAGAATGGCTGACCCAGGGTCTGCATGATGGTTGTTGGTATGGCTGCACGATGTCCTGCGCCAAGTGTGCCGACCACTTCTTGCTCACAACCGGACCCTATGCCGGTCAGCGAGTGACAGTGGATGGACCGGAATACGAGTGTGCTGCCGGCTTGGGCGCCAACCTGGGTGTGTTTGATCCCCAGGCGATCCTGGAAGAAAACTTCTACTGCGACACCTACGGCATTGATCTGATTTCTTTTGCGACCTGCACCGCCTTCATCATGGAGTGTTACCAACGCGGGCAGATCACCCAGGAACAAATGGGCGGGCTGGACCTGCGCTTTGGCAACAGCCAGGCAGTGCTTGAGTTAATGCACCTGATGTCGCGCGGGGAAGGTTTTGGAAAGATTGCAGGATTGGGCATTCGCAAGCTTAAAAAGATTTTCGTGGAAGAATTTGGTGCTGACCCACAGTTGCTGCAGGATATCGGCATGGAAGTCAAGGGGCTGGAATATTCCGAATACGCTCACAAGGAGAGCCTTGCCCAGCAAGGCGGCTTTGCCATGGCGATCAAAGGTCCGCAGCATGACGAGGCTTGGTTGATCTTCATGGATATGGTCAACAAGCAGCTCCCAACCTTCGAGGATAAAGCCAACGCGCTCTATTACTTCCCCATGTTCCGCACCTGGTTTGGCTTGGTGGGGCTGTGCAAGCTGCCCTGGAACGATATTGTGCCGGCGGACAACTACAAAACCGACTCCCCTGCCAAAGTTCCCGAGCATGTGCAAAATTACGTGGATCTTTTCAATGCTGTAACGGGCAGGAATATCGACAAAGAAGAATTGATCATACAGTCCGAGCGGGTTTACCAGTTCCAGCGCGTGTTCAACGTGCGCATGGGCAAGGGCGAACGTAAAGACGATTACGCCCCCTATCGCTCGCTGGGTCCGGTCACCCG
>DJGU01000103.1:4299-11725 GCA_002432795.1 Anaerolineaceae bacterium UBA5838 | reverse complement strand
CAGCAGCTCGACCCGGAGACGATGGATCTGGATGAGAAAATTGCTGCCACCCGCCGCTACCGTGAAGACCAGTATGAGCAGTTGATGGACGCCGTCTACCGGCGCCGGGGCTGGACGGAAAATGGCATCCCAACGCCGGAAAGACTGAAGGAAATTGGTATGGATCTGCCGGAACTGTTGGAAGTGATTGAGCCCAAACGGTGATCAAGGTCAATACCGAAGATTTTCCCTGGCATCCCGGCATGACCGTGAGAGCCCTGCTGGATGAAAAGATGTTCACCTTCAGGCACATCATCGTGCGTGTTAACGGCGAGTTTGTGCCTGAAGAAGATTACGAAAAGCAGCTCATCCAGGATGGGGATGACGTTCTGGTGCTGCATCTGATGGCGGGAGGTTGAGCAAGATGGAACGCTACCTGCGAAATCACGACGCTCTCAGCGAGGCGGATCAGGCAACCCTCGCCATTGACCGCGTGCTTGTGGTTGGCTGCGGGGGACTGGGTGGGATGGTGATTGAATGCCTTGCGCGGATTGGTGTGGGACATTTGCGCGTTGTGGATGGAGATCTTTTTGAGGCAACAAACCTCAACCGTCAGATACTGTGCTCCACCATGAACCTGAACAGACCCAAGACCCTGGCGGCTAAGCAGCGCGTGATGGCGGTCAACCCGCTGGTGGAAGTTGACGCCGTACAGGCTGATCTCACCGCTGAGAATGCCATGGAGCTGCTGGCGGATTGTGATGTGGTGATGGATTGCCTGGATAACATTCCGTCGCGTTTGGTGCTTCAGGATGCTGCCAAAAACGCCGGCTTACCGCTGGTACACGGTGCGGTGGCTGGTTGGTGCGGGCAGGTGTGCGTTGTTCAGCCGGGTGAGGATTTGTTGAGAATTTTGTATGGCGATGCGCGTGAGGAACAGGGTGAGGAAGTCAGCGCAGGCACGCTTAGTTTTACTGCCGTGGCGGTTGGCGCATTGCAAGCGGCTGAAGTGGTCAAATTGCTGCTCGGCAGGCAGGGTCTCAGTAGCGAGTTGTTAGTGCTGGATTTAATGAACGCGTCTTCCACCCGCCTGCAATTGGCCTGACGAAGTTAACCGTAGGTCGGAATGAGACCGCCAGAGTCTGTTGGTATGATGAGAGCCTAACGCGGTCTCACTCCGACATCACAAATGCCGGCTCCATTCGTTGGCGGAGTGAGGTGGGCACAGAGGCTCATTTTACCAGGCGCTTGCGCCCACCTCATTCCGCCCTACGTTACTCCCTGGAAATATGAAAATTTAGACGTAGGGGCGAAGCTACCCAAACTGATACAGTAGAAATTGCAAAATTAGTTTTTTTAGGATGCTTCGCCCCTGCCAGTTTATATTGCAGGGCAAGTTACATACTCGCGAAACTATGAATGAATAAAACACCCCCAAGATGATTGCCCTGGTGTTCATTTTCCCTGAGGCAAAACGGGGAGGGTCTGAACCGCGCGCGAGGTTGGGCTATTGGTTGTAGGTCGGACGAAGTACCAGCGAAGCTGTGTAATGAGAACGCCAGAGTATGTTGGTATTTTGGGGAGCCTAGCGCGGTCTCACTCCGAGATTACAAGTTTTGGCTTAATTCGTTGGCGGAGTGAGGTGGGCACAGAGGCTCATTTTACCAGGCGCTTGCGCCCACCTCATTCCGCCCTACACAACTGCCACGCCACTTTTTGCCTCCTTGCCCCGATCGCTTTTTTTCCGTTCCTCATCCCATCGAGGATATAAGCTTTGTAAAACATTCTCAATTTCAATTTGTTACAATGACCTCAAGAAACACAGGAGGTACAAAATGGCATTCAAACTAACCTATGGCACCATGTCAGATCCCCCGCAGGAGATGCATGATAACTTTGATCTGGCACTGGAAAACGTAAAACAAAATCTTGGGGAAGAATACCCTATGATCATTAACGGCGAGAAACGTTTCGCCAAAGAAAAACACCAATCTTTTTCCCCCATCAACACCAATATGCACCTGGCAACCTTCCAAAAAGGTACTGCAAAGGATGCCGATGACGCAATTGCTGCGGCTAAAGCAGCCTTCCCGAACTGGAAAGCCATGAACTGGGAAGAGCGTGTCTACCTGATGCGCAAATTTGCTGACCGCATCTCAGCCCGCATCTACGAAATCAGCGCGGCAGTTAGCCTGGAAGTCGGTAAAA
This sequence comes from Anaerolineaceae bacterium UBA5838, assembly GCA_002432795.1. Classification (GTDB taxonomy): domain Bacteria; phylum Chloroflexota; class Anaerolineae; order Anaerolineales; family Anaerolineaceae; genus Mesolinea. The sequence continues at coordinate 9,538 of DJGU01000103.1, read as the reverse complement.
ACCGCATGGAAGCGCTGGGAGACGTGGCTGAAACGGAAGACCTCATCCGCTGGGCGGCTGATATGATGGAGCAAAACAACGGCTTCTGCAAGCCGCTTGGCTCAGACCCGCTGCAAGGGATGAACTCCACCAACGAATCGGTGCTCAAACCTTACGGCGTTTGGGTGGTGATCGTTCCCTTCAACTTCCCCGCCTCCCTGGCCGGCGGACCGGTGGGCAATGCCCTGGTCGCCGGCAACACCGTGGTGCTCAAGCCTGCCACTGACAGCAGCTGGACTGCCTCCCTGCTGATGGAATGCGCGCAGGAAGCCGGTATTCCTGACGGTGTGCTCAACCTGGTGACGGGTCCCGGTTCCACGCTCGGCAATGCCCTGACTGCCAATGAAGACGTGGCTGGGGTGACATTTACTGGTTCGTTGGATGTTGGTATGGGCATCTACCGTGAGTTTGCCAACCGCAAATATCCCCATCCGGTCATCCTGGAAATGGGCGGCAAAAACCCCACCATCGTCTCGAAAAACGCCGATCTGGATCTGGCAGCTGAGGGCGTCATGCGCTCTGCGTTTGGTCTGCAGGGGCAGAAGTGCTCCGCCACTTCGCGCGTGCTGGTCGAAAAACCGGTTTACGATGCTTTTGTGAGTAAGCTCGTTGCCAATACCAACGCCATCAAGATCGGTGATCCAACCCAACGCGAAAACTGGTTTGGTCCGGTTATCAGCCGCAAAGCTTACAATGATTACGCCGGCTATGTTGCAGAACTGGCTGCTGCGGGTACAATCCTGACCGGCGGCAAACAATTGACTGAAGGCGATTTTGCTAAGGGTTACTACTGCGCCCCCACCGTCGTTGTTAATATTCCGCTGGAGCACCGGCTTTGGCAGGAAGAGATGTTTCTGCCGATTGTCATGGTCACTCCGGTGGACGATCTCGAACAGGCAATGGAACTGGCAAATGACGTCGATTATGGCCTGACGGCAGGATTCGTGGGAGATCCGGATGAAACCGAATGGTTCTTCGACAACATTGAAGCCGGCACGGTCTACTCCAACCGTCCGCAGGGCACCACCACCGGCGCGTGGCCTGGCTTCCAATCCTTTGGCGGATGGAAGGGCTCTGGTTCAACTGGAAAGAATGGCGGTGGCTACTATTACCTGCCCTTATACATGCACGAACAGTCTCGCACCAGGGTGATTCGGGCATTATCCCGGCATCCGTTGTAAAATAAATCAGGATTTAGTTGATAACCTGGTTCTTTCAGGAGGAACGATTTCATGCTCAGACTAATCAGCCGTTTGTTGATGATCGCAGGCACAGTGAGCCTGCTTTGGTTGGCATATGGTTTGATCAGCGGGGAACCAATCCCGAATTACGTGATTATTGGGGTGCTGCTGTTTGTGTTGGGGGTGCTTTTCAAGGATCGCGGACCTGCCGTGTCGAAGCCGGGGATTACTCCGCCTTCCCAAAGAAAAAGCAAGGACAAACATCAATCCTGGATCTCAAGGGATGAATAAAGTTCGTTTTGTTACAAGAATACTTTTATTATCATTGATGTAGCTGGAGAATGACTGAAATGACAGAAGATAAAAAACTAAGAATCCTCAGCGCTATATCGCTGAACGACGCGCAGGTGGAACGGATCAAGGCGATTGACGCTCGGATTGAACTCCATTGGTACGCACGCAAAGACGCCACGCGCATTCCGGTGGAAATGTGGCGCGAAGCCGAGATATTGCTGACCAGCGGCACGCCTCTGCCCCCTCCTGAGCACACTCCTGCTCTGAAGTGGATACAACTGAATTTCGCTGGTGTAGAAGAAAACTTCCGCAAGGAGGTCCATCTGCGCGAAGGCTTACAACTTACCAGCGCCAGCGGAACGATGGTGAGCCAGATGGGCGAGTATGTGATAATGGCGCTACTAATGCTCGGACATAAGGCTCCTGAGATGCTTCGCTATCAGCAGCAGAAAATCTGGCTCGAACATCGCACAGAGAAACTGGAACCTGTCGAACTGCGCGGCAGCACAGTGGGGATCGTGGGCTATGGCTCCATTGGGCGTGAAGTGGCGCGGCTTTTGTATTCCTACGGCGCAAAAGTGCTGGCGACAAAACGCGACGTCCTGCATCCTGAGGACGATGGCTATGTTCCGGAAGGGCTGGGAGATCCAAAGGGGAATTACTTCCACCGGCTTTATCCTAATGAAGCTCTCAACGCCATGTTAAAAGAGTGCGATTTTGTGGTGGTTTCACCGCCGCTTACCGCCGAGACCCACCAAATGATCTCCACTGAGCAGTTCGCGGCGATGAAACCCGGCGCGTTTTTAGTGAATGTTTCACGCGGACCGGTGGTGGACACGGACGCCTTGATTGAGGCTGCCAGGTCTGGCAGGCTGGGTGGCGCCGTGCTTGACGTGTTCGAGGAAGAACCATTGCCGGCTGAAAGCCCGCTTTGGGACGCACCAAACGTGATCATCACCCCGCATATCGCAGGAATCAGCAAGAATAGTGTGGACCAATTGGTGGACTTGTTTGTGATAAATATCGGAAGGTATCTCAAGGGGCAGCAATTGTACAATTTGATTGATCCTGACAACGGATACTGATCTTGAGTGGAAAAAACACCTTTAGAAACTGCTGCAGAGATGCGGCAGTTTTGCGTATCTGCCCTTTAAAAAAGAACATAAGTTCTAAACTATGTAGTAAAATAAGGCTATGGACCTGTTTGATCACTCTTTGGAAGAACAACTGAAGCAGCAAGCTCCGCTGGCGGCGCGTATGCGCCCACGCACGCTGGATGACATCGTGGGGCAGGAGCACATCCTGGGGGAGGGCAGCCTGCTGCGGCGGGCGATCCAGGCTGACCGCTTGTTTAGTTCGATCATCCTTTACGGCCCCCCTGGAACCGGCAAAACCACGCTGGCACGCGTGATCGCCAATACCACCAAGGCGCATTTTGAGAGCCTGAGCGCCGTGCTGGCGGGCGTGGGGGATCTGCGCAAGGCGATTGAGGCTGCCACTGAGCGGCGGCGGCTCTACCGCACGCGCACTATCCTGTTTATCGACGAAGTCCACCGCTGGAACAAAGCCCAACAGGACGCGCTTCTGCCGCACGTGGAAAGCGGTCTGATCATGCTGATCGGCGCGACCACCCAGAACCCCTATTTTGACGTAATCAAGGCGCTGGTCAGCCGCTCGCGGCTGTTTGAACTCAAGCCCCTGTCCCAGAATGACATCCTGATCCTCTTGAGGAGAGCTCTGGCGGACCCGCTGGTTGGCTATGGCAAGCGCCAGGTTCAGGTGGACGAGGAAGCCTTGCTCCACCTGGCGGATGTGGCTGGTGGGGATGCCCGTAACGCGCTGAATGCGCTGGAACTGGCGGTGGAAACCACACCGCCTGAGGATGGAACCACGCACATCACGCTGGAAGTAGCGCAGGAGTCGATTCAAAAACGCGCGATCCTTTATGATAAGACCGATGATCAACACTACGACACGATCTCGGCATTCATCAAATCCGTCAGGGGCAGCGACCCGGACGCGGCGCTCTACTGGATGACCAAAATGCTTTTGGCGGGGGAAGACCCGCGCTTTGTGCTCAGGCGCTTGATTATCCTCGCCAGTGAGGATATCGGCATGGCTGACCCCAACGCGATCCTGGTAGCAAACGCTGCCGCGCAAAACTTTGAATATATCGGCATGCCCGAAGGTTGGTATCCGATTGCCCAGGCGGTGATTTATTTAGCCACCGCGCCAAAATCGAACTCGGTTGGGGCATTTTGGGAGATTCAGGACGAGATCAAACAAAATGGGGCGGGCGGGGTGCCGGTTCCTCTGATGGATGCCAGCCGCGACGCTAAGGGGTTTGGTCACGGTCAGGGCTACCTTTATCCGCACTCTTTTGATGGGCACTGGGTTGGACAGCAATATTTACCAGACCATTTGGTAGGAAAGCATTTTTATCATCCCTCTGAAATTGGTTACGAAGCCCAGGTAGCTGAGCGACTCAGGCTCTGGCGCGAGGAACAAGCGAAAGCGATCTCCAAAGACAACCCGCCTGAAGAAACCATCTGATCCCGGAGAACCGTCCCAATTTTGGTCCTGGTGCTTGATATCGACTCTGATTAGTTATACAATTTAGGTGTAAGCTTTTATATTTTGTAGTTCCACTCACTGTCCAACTGGGGAAATTCAATATTTTGAGGTGATTAGGGTGGGGCGTAATGGTTTCTTCCGGATGGAGGAACGTTGTGCTCTCTTTTTTGAAGGCAAAATTTCATTGGGTCGTGTTGTTTCTCATGATCCTCTTCCCAATCTTGAATAACAGTATGGCTGGTCGATACTGGCAATTGAATTCGGGGCTGTTAATTCCCATGCAAAAGAATCGGATTTCAAGCAGTTCTGAGCTCCTCACACCTGCGCTTTCCGGCGATCTGGATGGGGACAACCAGCCGGAATGCCTGCTGTCTGAAACGGAATCGCTGCATATTACCAACTGCGATGGGCAGATTTTGTGGCAAAGTCCTGACGAGTGGCGTGTGAGTGAAGCACAAATTGCGGACCTGAATCACGATGGAATTAACGAGGCCGTGCTTTTAGTTTGGCGGGCATTTCAACCCTGGCCAGTAGATGAATTTTTGCCCTACGGAGGGCGGATTGAAAGCCATCAGAATCATGAAGGGCAAAGCTGCCAGTTGATCCTGATAGGCTGGCAGAAAGTCGATTATCGCGAGATTTGGGCTGGCTCAGCCCTGGCAAACCCCATCTCAAATGTAATGGCGGCAGATCTGAACGGCGATGGACTGGTGGAGCTGGCTGCGCTCGAAAATGATTATTACGCAAAACAAAAGGGAGGACAGCTAACGATATGGCGTTGGATTGGTTTTGGTTTTTCTCTGTTGGATCGTTCTGAAAGCCGCTGGGAGCGGCTAACCATCATGGGGGATGGTGTTCATTATTGGTTATTTACCCGATAAGGAGAGTGTAAAATGCGAAAGAATCGATTTCGAAACCTGCTCATTATGGTCTGGCTGGCTTCTTTGCTGGTCTCGTGCACCATCACTATCAACCCCAGCCCGGTGGATGATGTGCAAGAACCTGAAGCGACCACGCCTTCCAACGAACCGACTGCCCCGGACACCGAGACTGATACGCCTGGGGATGTTGTAGCGCTGCCCGCCGATCAGGTTTATGGGGCAGCCTTCGCCAGTTATCAGCAATCCCAGATCTCTTTGCCCCAAAGTTTT
>DJGU01000103.1:397-4247 GCA_002432795.1 Anaerolineaceae bacterium UBA5838 | reverse complement strand
CTGCTGTCTCAGAATGGGTTTGTCGTCGCCGCCCCGGATAATTCGCCCAGCAGGATGCTTTCGGAGTTTTACCAGGGCTATGAAAGCATGCGCTACGGTTATGTGCCGGCGTTCATCACCACGGATTCCGTCTTTCACGTCTACCACCTGGTGTTTGATAAGATGCTGCGTGATCTGGAACGGGAGATGTTCATTCCGATGCTGCGGGAGTTGACTTCAAGCATGATTGAAGCGACTAAAGCGCAGTACGACCAGCTTGTGGGAACCCCACTGGAAGAACCCGCGCTGCGCAACCTGGCTTTTTTTAGTGTGGCTGGGTCTCTGCTGCAAACTGGCGACCAAGTGCCTGATGAAGCCAGTGCGCTGGTTGAAAGCGAACTGGCATTGATCATGGCAACTTCAGGTGTTGAATATTCTCCGATCTTTAACTATGAAGGTCAGCCTGCGGATATGAATTACATTGAGGACTACTCCCAATACATTCCTCGCGGGCACTATACGCTCGGACCGGAACTCGAGATGTATTTCCGCGCCATGATGTGGTACGGGCGCATGAATTACCGCCTGAAGGACCCCATGGAAGTGCAGCGCGCGCTCCTCATAACCAAAGCCCTGCGCGAGACCACCACGCCATCCGGCAATTCTGCGCTGACGCTTTGGCAAAACATCTACGATCCAACCGTCTTTATCGTGGGTAAGGCTGATGACCTGGGTGTGCATGAGTTTGGTGTCATTTCAGACACCGTTTTTGGCGAAAACCCTGAATTGACCCTCTTTGCTGATGAAGCTCTGCTCACCACCTTCGTCGAAACCGCGCGCCAGCTGCCGCCGCCCCAGGTCAATTCGATGTGGGTCTGGATCTGGCAGGATCAGGATGAAGTCACACAGGGTTTTCGCTTCATGGGGCAGCGTTTCACCCTAGACCAGTACGTTTTTGGGCAGGTGATGTGGCGAAATGTCGGTACAATGTCTGAACCGCGCGACCTGCCCAAGGCATTGGACTTCTTCGCGGCGCAAGGCTCGGAACTGGCGCTGGACCTCCTGCACGAGATGGGCGAGGGTGAGTATCTGAACTATGATACCCAAATGGCCAAAGTCACCGAGGAGGTCTCCACGCTTGAATTGGATTCCTGGACGCAAAATCTTTACTGGTCCTGGTTGTATGCTTTGAAACCGGTCTTCGAACCCAAGGGGCAGGAGTATCCGGCTTTCATGCAGACGGACGCCTGGGCTCGCAAGGATCTGCATACCGCACTCAGCTCATGGACCGAATTGAAACATGACACCATCCTCTATGCCAAGCAGGTGATGGCGGAGATGGGCGGCGGACCGGGAGAACCCCCACCCCACGGCTATGTGGAACCCAACCCCGAAGCTTACGCCCGCCTTTTGGCTTTGGCAGAGATGACCTACCAGGGTTTGGAGGTCCGCGGGCTGTTGGGGCAAAACACCATGGTCAATCTGAATAACCTGATCGATGAGTTGCAATTCCTGCTCGATATCTCCCAAAGACATTTGGCAGGGGCAGCCATCACAGAGGATGACTACTGGCGCATTAAATACTACGGCGGTTGGCTTGAGGCGATGACCATTGCCGCGGCTGACCCCGCAGATGATGGATATGCTGCCCGCTTAGAGGACCAGAAATCCGCCCTGGTAGCCGATGTGGCCACCGGGATGGAGCGGGTGCTCGAAGAGGGCGTCGGCTATCCAACATATATTTACGTGGTACTTCCGGATGAGCCTTACCGGGTGGGGGTTGGCGTTGTTTACACCTATTATGAATTCATCGTGGCACCCAGCGATCGCATGACGGACGAAACCTGGCAGGCTCTGCTTGAATCCGGGCAGGCGCCCGCGCAACCGGAATGGACCCAGGCGTTCATTTCCGAATAATGCTTAAGCGCCTTGCGTTTGGAGGAGTGATATTGCTTTCACTCCTCCAGGCGGGCTGCCCGGCAGAGCCGGCCCTGACAATTACTCTTGGAGGTGATGTCATTTTGGGGCGGGACGGGCAGGTGATCTTTGCGCGAGACCCCTGGGGTGGACTGACGCCGGCAAAATCAACGGCAGATGGCAGCCGGAATTGGTTTCTGGTCAACTTGGAATCGCCGCTTGCCAGTGACGCGGGAACAATGCCCGCTGGCAGGGAAGGTTATAACCTCTGCGCGCCAGCTGAAGCGGCAGAAATTCTGGAAATGGGCGGGGTGGATCTGGTTTCTGTGGCTAACAATCACCAATTTGATTGCATGGAAAGCGCCGATCCTTCACGGGTGATGCCAGGTGTTGGCCATGTCCTTGAGTCGCAGCCTGTTTTTTTGGATAGCCCTGCCGGCAGGGTTGCCATTATTGCAGCCGATGCGGTTTCAAAACCGCTGGACATGGTATCTCTCCTGGCGAGCGTGGCTGAGGTTAGGGCTAAAACCGACCTGCTGATTGTTTCGCTGCACTGGGGTGTGGAATATGCCGGCGAACCAGCTCCCTTGCAGCGGGACCAGGCTAAGCAGCTTGCCAATGCCGGGGTGGACGTGCTCTGGGGGCACCATCCGCACGTGCTGCAGCCTGCGGAGTGGGTTGACTCAGAGGATGGATCTCACCGCATGCTGGCGCTTTATAGCCTGGGTAATCTGCTCACGGACCAGATCATGACCTATGAGACGCGTCATTACGCGTTGGTTCAGCTGCGCTTCCAGAGAGGGAAAATTAGCCAGATTAGCTTTCAGCCGTTGTTGCTGGAGCAGAAAGGCGGACAGTTAGCGCTGGCTTATCCTGATGATGAGGCGGTAAGCCACATTGAAGAACGCCTTGGCTGGGCAGAGCTCATGGAGTTTTTCCCATAACAGATCGTGCCCCTTTACCAATGGGAGGCTAACATTCGTGTTTAAAGACAGCGTTGAGCCAGTTAACAACGAGTTCCAGCCAGGTGCCAAGCCGCTTGGGGTAACTGCGTCCGTGGTTGGAGAGCCCGTCCGCACTCCCTAACCCATGCCCGCCTTCGCTGTACAGGTGATATTCAAGATGAATCCCAGCTTTGAGCAGGCGCTGAGCGTAAGCAAAAGTGTGTTCAGCAGGAATAAGATCATCTTCCAGCGTGGTGAAGAGAAATACGGGCGGAATGAGCGCGTTTACCAGGCGCATGGGGTCTTTAGCTGGGGCATAACTCTGGAGCATTGCGCCAAATTTATCTTCCGGTTGAGACCTGCCTGCCATCAAATCGGAAAAAGCTTTCAGGTTGGCTACCGGATACCCCAGGATCAGAGCGTTGGGTTGAACCTGGGACGGTTCGAGGTGGGTTAGCTGGCTGAGCTCGGGAGTGTGCCAGAGCGAACTCAGCAGCGCGCTCAGGTGTCCGCCAGCAGAAAAGCCAAGCAGAGCGATGCGGTTGGGGTCGATGTCATATTCAGCAGCATGCGCGCGGATGTGAGCCAGAGCCAGGGCGATATCTATCAGGGGTGAGGGATAATCAGAATCCTCGCCACAGTGGTATTCAAGCACAAAAGTTTGGTAACCCTGCAGGCTGAAATGGAGTGAAACGGGCACACTTTCTCGTTGGGAGCAGTAGTTGTAACCTCCCCCTGGCACAACCACTATGGCAGGACGAAGTTCGTGTGGACCCTGTGCGTTGGTGTTGAAGGGGGTATCAAAAAGTAAAGCTATCAGCCAGGCTTTTTGGTCTGGGGTGAGGAAGATCTGCTTCGATTTCATTGACACCTCCGATTGGGGTGATTATACCAATGCGAAAGGAGTCTTTCTTACGCTGGATAACTGCGGTCTAAGAATTATTAAATACAACACCGGAGTTTCTCATTTTTTTGTGCCCTGAAAAGAGCTTCCCAACGAGAGAATATTC
>DJGU01000103.1:0-254 GCA_002432795.1 Anaerolineaceae bacterium UBA5838 | reverse complement strand
ATCTGATTATTAATGATCAGAATTTTCACCGCGTGCAGGATAACAAGACCCACCCCCTTTCTCCCCCTCCCTCGACAAAGTCCCCCTCAGGGTAGGGGGTCAGGAAAAGTCCTGCCTTGGGGTCATTCGTTATCTGTCATTGCGAGGGAGCGGCAGCGACCGCGGCAATCTGCTTTGGGTTATATGTTGTGAAGGAAAGCCCAACCGCTTCGCGCGTGATGACCCAACAATTCCTGTCATTCTGAGCCTCTTTT
>DJGU01000102.1:7226-7395 GCA_002432795.1 Anaerolineaceae bacterium UBA5838 | reverse complement strand
TGCTTGTCGGAGTGAGCCCGCGCGAGGTTGACGATGTACCAACTTATGGAGGCGGTCTCATTCCGACCTACGGATTAAAAAGTGTAGGGCGGAATGCGCCTCATTTGCGCACTCCGCCAAAAAACAAACTATCTGTACCGATTGTGGCTTGTCGGAGTGAGCCCGCGCA
>DJGU01000102.1:6999-7168 GCA_002432795.1 Anaerolineaceae bacterium UBA5838 | reverse complement strand
CGCCGGTACTTCGTCCGACCTACCGATTATTTTATGTAGGGCGGAATGCGCCTCATTTGCGCACTCCGCCAAAAGATTCCCAGAGCGAGATTGAGCCTCAGCATGCCCTCGCAGCAAACTCCAGGATTCACTACTCCGCCAAAAAAAAACTATCTGGACCAATTGTTGC
>DJGU01000102.1:0-6890 GCA_002432795.1 Anaerolineaceae bacterium UBA5838 | reverse complement strand
TCCGACCTACGGATTAAAATATGTTGGGCGGAATGCGCCTCATTTGCGCACTCCGCCAAAAAGCGCACTGGTTAGGCTAATGGATGCTTGAATCAAAAACAGGCTGAAATGATTCAGCCTGTTTTTTTACTTAAACTTTAAACCCTATTTTTTTAAGACGTACTACAAATTCGCCACCTTGGCATTAATGTCCGATTTTTTCGAACGCGGTGATTTGTATGGGCGTACATTGGCCGAGTCGTACGGAAACCAGAGGATCTTATCGGGCACCATCCAACCATCAGTCAGATAGATGCTTTCTTTAAACTGCACAGCCAGGAGTTTGTTTTCAACCTGTACCACAGTTCCTCTCAACCAACCCCGAATACGCTGACCAGTTTTGTCCTCATGATCGCAATTAACTTCCACGCGATCACCAACTTCATATACCCTTTCCTCTTCTGGAGGTCGCATGTAGTTCCCGCTTTTCATCATCATTTGCTCCTTCAATTCTTTCACTTTTAGCTTACCTCAAACTTCTTAATCAGACGTTCGCCTAATTTATTTCTTGTCTTTTCATCAGGTATTTGCTCGATTATCTCGGCAAAAAATCCCTCCACGATCAACCTCTCTGCGTCAGCGATCGGTATTCCCCGGGCTTGCAGGTAAAACAGCTCTGTCGCGTCGATGCTTCCAACTGTGGCGCCATGCGAGCAGCTGACATCATCAGCACAAATTTCAAGCCCGGGTATGGATTTGATCTCAGATTGCTCCCCTAAGAGCAGGTTCTGATTTGACTGATAGCCATCCGACTTTTGTGCGGCAGGATCCACGTAGATCATGCCCCGCCAGATTGCTTGGCCATTGCCAATTGCAGCCCCCCTGAAAAGCAAATTGCTCTTGGTATGCGGGGCCAGGTGATTTTGGATTGTGTCCACGTTGACCTTCTGCCCCCCTGCAGGAAAATAAACACCGCTCACCTCAACCTCTGAGCCTTCACCCTCAAGGTTCACTTCCAGACTTTGCTTAACCTGGGCAGTCGCGCAGGCATCATAAATCCAGTCCAACTTTGCCCCACGCCCAAGTTTCGCCTGGTTGTAGCACAGACTGGTCACTTCTTGTTCGAAGATGGAGACATCCGTAAGGTTCAACAGCGCGTCCTCTTCGAGCACCAGGTCAGTCTTTGCCAGGTGGAACAAGCTGTTCGTCGTTGATTTTGACTTACTCTCCACGTTTAAAACAAGCTTAAGTTCCGCGCCGGGTTCGAGCCATATAACCGAGCGTAATACGTTCATCCCCGGTTTTATCTTGCCTTGCAGGTTTGCCACAGCAAGCCTCTCCAGCTTTACTCCTCGTGGAACATACACAAACAGGCCTTCCCTTGCCAATGCTTCAGCTAAGGCTTGAAATTTGTCTGTTGAGGGCTGATTTAATCGCTGCAGCAGGCGGGCAATCAGTTCAGGATAGCACTGCAGAGCCTCTCTGAAAGTGGTGATCAGCAGCCCTTGCGGCAATAAAAACTCTTGCTCGAAATCTTCTTTTCCATTTGGAATAAAATCGACTTCCAGCTTAAATTCTGGCTCAGTCCAGACCTGAGCATCTGCAAGCCCAACTTCAGAGAAGTCCAGCCAGCGCCATTTTTCGAGTTTAATGTGAGGCATTGGCAGTTCTGATGCCACCTGCCAGGCTGGTTCCAGAGCTTCCACCAGCTCTTTTTGCAGACCGAGGTTCGCGCGCTCAAATGCGGCTTTCCACTGAGGTGGGTTTTGCGCGATGCCAAAAACGGAACGGTAAGTCACTTGAGGATCATGCATGCGCTTACCCTACCGATCCAACCATCTGCAATTGAACCAGACGGTTCATTTCGACAGCGTATTCCATGGGTAATTCTTTCACCAATGGCTCAATAAAACCTGAAACTACCATGGTCGTGGCTTCTTCATTGCTGAGTCCCCGGCTATTCAGGTAGAAAAGCTGCTCCTCACCAATCTTGCTGACTGTAGCTTCGTGACCGATCGTCACATCTTTCGATCCACTTTCAATCGTCGGATAAGTGTCCGAACGGGAAGTTGGGTCGAGCAAAAGCGCGTCACAGACCACGTTTGATTTAATATTCTTGAGACCCCGGGCTACCTTTACCAAGCCCCGATATGAGGACTGTCCATCCCCTCTCGAAATCGACTTGGAAGTGATCTTGCTGCTGGTGTTATCTGCAAAGTGGACCATCTTCGCCCCAGCATCCTGAACCTGCCCCGGTCCCGCAAATGCTACTGAGAGCATTTCCCCATGGGCACCTTCCCCACGCAGGAAACAGGCCGGATATTTCATGGTCACTTTTGATCCCAGATTGGCATCCACCCACTCCATCGTCGCGTTCTCCCAAACCGAAGCACGCTGCGTTACCAGGTTATAGACATTGGAAGACCAGTTTTGGATGGTGGTATAACGCACCCTGGCATCTCTTTTGACCACGATCTCAATCACACCGCTGTGGAAGGATTCCGTTGAATATAAAGGCGCGGTGCAGCCTTCCACGTAATGGACCTGCGCGCCTTCATCCGCTATGATCAGCGATCGCTCAAACTGCCCCATGCTGGCATTGTTCAGCCGGAAATAAGCCTGGAGCGGTAAATCTACTTTTACCCCTTTAGGTACATAAACGAACGAACCACCAGACCAAACCGCGCTGTTGAGTGCCGCGAATTTGTTATCCTGGATCGGCACCACGGTTGAGAAGTATTCGCGGAACAATTCAGGGTACTGCTTCAGCCCGTTTTCGATGCTGAGGAATATAACTCCTTGTTTCTCCAGAGCTTCCTGCAAGTTGTGGTAGACCATTTCCGAGTCATATTGCGCGCCCACACCAGCAAGATACTTTTGTTCCGCTTCGGGGATACCCAACTTATCAAAAGTATTCTTTATCGTATCGGGCACATCTTCCCAGGATTTTTGATCGATCTCTTGTGGACGTATGTAATAGTAAATGTTATCCAGATTCAAACCGCTCAGATCAGGACCCCAGGTGGGCATAGGACGTTGGATATAATGCTTAAAGGCTTTTAAGCGAAATTCCAGCATCCACTCAGGCTCTTCCTTGTAGGCTGAGATCTGACGGACCACATCTTCCGATAAGCCTTTATTGCTCTTGAAAGAAGACGTTTCCGGGTCATGAAAGCCGTAGTGATAATCGCTGCCCAGTTCGTTCAGAAATTCGCTGCGAGGTGCATCAGCCATTGCCGTTTCCCGACTCTCCGTAGACTTCCCTGATCCAGTCATAACCGCTCTCTTCAAGTTTCAGCGCCAGTTCTGCCTGACCTGTTTCGACGATTCTGCCTTGATACATGATGTGAACGAAGTCCGGTTTCAGGAAATTCAACATGCGCTGATAATGGGTAATCACCAACACACCGAGGTTGTCCCCTACAAGTGAGTTAACGCCTTCCGAGACAACGCGCACAGCGTCAATATCCAGGCCGCTATCCGTCTCATCAAGGATCCCGAATTTTGGCTCAAGCATTGCCAGCTGCAGGATTTCAGCCCGCTTTTTCTCCCCTCCAGAAAAGCCCTCATTCAGATAACGCCCGGCAAAGGAATAATCCATCCCCAAAAAGTCCATCTTGGCTTTCATCGCTTTCCGAAAAGCCACCAGCGACATCCCTTTTGAATCTGGATCAGACGCTTTCAGCTTGGAATTAACAGCTACGCGCAAAAAATTCGCCAATGTGACCCCACTGATCGAAACTGGATATTGAAAAGCTAAAAAAAGACCTCTGTTTGCTCTTTGATCAGTCGAAAGGTCAAGAATGCTCTCACCATCGAGCAGGATATCCCCACCCGTGACTTTATATCGGGGGTGACCCATGATGGCATAGGACAGAGTTGATTTTCCCGTTCCATTTGGCCCCATCAGAGCGTGGATTTCGCCTTGTTTCATGGTCAAATTAAAGCCCTTGAGGATTTCATTTCCATTTACTTCAACATGGAGGTTTTGAATTTGTATGCTCGCCATTATGTCCTGATTATCTTTAAAATTTATCGCTGAAGTATAGCACGCGGGTACTTGAAAGTCAATTTTTTATACTATATCTTAACTTATTAACATTGACCTTTGACAAATAAATGCGGGGCTGTACTCTATAGGATATAATACCTCTCAGAAGCACATGTAAATTTATACAATTACTAAGCGCTTTCAACATCAAACCCAATCTGGGTACACTAACAAAAGTTATAAGGAGATAAGAAATGGCAGAAGATAAAGGATTGTTTGCGAAACTCTTTGGAAAAAAAGAGTCCAAGGAAGAATTAGAAGAAGCCGCTCGCAAAGTTGCTGATGAGGCAAAGCGTGAAGCTGAAGTTGCCGAAGAGAATGCCAAGCGTGTTGAACAAGCCGAACGTTACAAAGCCGAAGCTGAAGCCCGCAAGGCTGAGCTCGAGGCACGCCGCGCTGCTGAAAAAGCTGCCGCGTTTATTGGCGAACATACTGTCACCGCTGAGGATACCCTGAGCCACATCGCCCTCAAGTTCTATGGGAAGGCAACACCTCCCTACTACAAGCTGATCTACGAAGCCAACAAAGACATCATTGGCGACAACATGAACGTAATCGTGCCTGGTCAGGTTCTTCAAATCCCTGCCCTGCCCGAAGACTTGAAGTAAAAAGCAGACTGGTCACATGGCAGAAAATTTTGATCTAAGCACTGTTTTTAAAACGGTTACTGAAGCCCTGAAAGAGAATCAGTCTGCCCTTGATGCTGCTGATGAACACAACGGCAATCATGGTACTCACATGGTGGAAACTTTCAACTTGATCCAACAAGCTGTTGAATCCAAATCTGGAAAATCTGCTTCCGACCAACTGGCATTTGCCAGCAAACAGCTGCGCGCTTCCACCACCAGCGGTTCAGCCAAGCTTTACGCAGAGGGGCTTCAAGATGCTGCTGAGCAATTTAAGGGGAAGGAATTTAACCAGAAATCCGCCGGCACCTTGATTAACGCCCTCATGGGCAGCAAACCTTCAGCTCAAGGCGGCTCAGGTGACTTCCTTTCAACCTTGCTTGGCGGTCTCACCGGAGGGTCCCAAAGCACACCCCAAACGCAGCAGCCTGCTCCTGAGCAGCCGGACGATCTGATTGGTTCTTTGCTTGGAAACATCGCGCAGCAAAGCGGTAATCAGCCGCAAGCCCAGGGGGGAGGCGACCTGCTCAGCACACTTTTAGGCGGATTGGGCGGATCTCAAACCCAACAACAGCAGCAACCCCAACAGGAAGCTGGTGGCGACCTGCTCAGCACGCTTTTAGGCGGGCTTGGCGGTTCGCAATCGCAACAACAACCTCAACAAAGCCAGTCGGGTGGCGGTGACCTCCTGAGCACACTTCTCGGTGGGCTCGGCGGCAGCACTTCCACCTCGCAAAGCTCTGGTGGGGGCATGGGAGATCTGCTATCCACGCTTCTTGGTGGTCAAAACTCAAATCAAAGTGGCTCCAGTGGTCTGGATGCCAAAGATCTTCTGAGCGCCGCACTGGCATATTTCTCGGCCAAGCAAAGTGGTCAGTCTAATATGCAGTCCATTATGCAGGCCATCTCGGCGGCAAGTCGTTTTAGTGGTAGCCCGGATCGCGCGCAATCTGGCGCGGTTGTGGTCAACACCATTCTTAATATGATCGGGTCCAATTAGCTTCGGCTTTGGATTCCCGCATAAAACAAAAAACCCCTCAAAAGGGGCTTTTTGTTATCACCAGCCGAATTCTTAACCAAGCGGGTACTTTTCCGCGATTCGGAGAAGGTCCCCTTCGTTGTGCACGTTGTCCATCAAATCCTGGAGCAGATCATCATCTCCCAGCATTTCAGCCAGCTGACTCATGTTAGCAAGATGTTCAGTGGGGTTAACCGATGCCAGGGTAAAAAAGAGATTGGCGTATTTGTCGGGGTCGTCTTCTGCGAAAACTACGGGTTTTTCAACTTTCATAAATCCGATTGCGGTCTTAAAGACACCTTCCGCGCCCTGCTGAGAATGCGGCATCGCCACACCAGGAATTAAAACGATATAAAAACCAAATTCTTCAACATTCTGAATTACTTTTTCCTGGTATCGCTCGTCGATCGTGCCGTCTGCCAGTAATGGTTTGCATCCGATTCTGATAGCCTCGCGCCAATCCGCTGCTTCTTCGATAAAAATGCAGTGTTTCTTTTCCACAAAATCATGCAGTAATGACATCTCGACCGTCTCCTTTTGTGCCCTTGATCCTCTTTTGATAATCTTACCACCAGGCTCAAAACAATCGAGCCCTTGTTGCACAATCGCAATTTTGTTCAAAAACGCCTCTTATGCAAAGCATGAGAGGCATTTTTAATAAACCTTTTATAAGGTTTGCAGAAAACTAAGACCAGGGTTTAGTGAGTGACGACCCTTGGCAGATCTTTTGCTTGATGCACCCAGTCAGCAACCATCTTGGCGCTTGGTGGACGGCGAACCAGCTTCTTGGCGGCATTCACTTCCTGGATTTTGGCATGCAGGTTCTCTGGCTTGCGGGTAGCAAGTTCCACCACAGTGTCAACGCCGGCTTCCTCGAGCAGATCCGAATACTCCTGACCAACTCCCTTGATCCGATAAAGATCGGCATGGTTTACCCATTCCAGGATAAGTTTGCGATCGATGCCAGCTTTTTCAGCCAGTTCATCCCGACCCTTAGGACCAGCACCAACTTTCAGCAATTGAGCAACTGTCTTGACGCCGACATCAGACAACTTCTTCGCGTATACGGGTCCAATTCCCTCAATATCCTCGATTTTTGGCATGTTCAGCTCCTTAGATCACTTCGTAGAATTTTGAATATTATAGCATAGCTGGTCACTATTGAAAATTATCCTTTGACACCGGAAGCTGTGCGTGGAAGTTTGCAGGTCCAAAA
>DJGU01000120.1:7473-8158 GCA_002432795.1 Anaerolineaceae bacterium UBA5838 | reverse complement strand
TCGGGAGAGTCTTGGGGTCATAATAGCCTCGCTTTCGTGGATGGAATTATATAACGAATGCCTGAACCAGCCGGTAATCGAAACGGGATTTGTAGGTTGGGTGCAGCGACGCAGGAGCGTAACCCAACGATAACATCTACCATATGCCATTTTTTGTTGGGTTGCGCTCCAATAATTAAATTTCAAATGAATACCCATTGTCGCTCCACCCAACCTACGGCATTGCTTGTTGCCGTTCCACCCAACCTGCTCTTGCAAAACCAATGCTTCACTCCATCCCTGGAATCCCATCCCAAACCTCCCTGGACCTTCCTTTCGCCTCCGGGTACATTCCCATGTTGATATACGTATGCAAAGACGAATTTGGCCATTGCTCGGGTGTATCTACCAATCCATGTTTTACCGGATTAAAATGAATGTAATCCAGATGCCTTGCAAGATCTTTTTCATCTCGGATCCAATGCTCCCAAAACCGGGATTGCCAAACACTCATCTCACCTTTGGCATTACGAGCTGCTTGTTTCTGTCCCTTTAGGTAACGTTTGGTAAATTTGGACTTGATCAATTTGATGCGTGTTGAATAATCTGAATCATTTTCTGGCAAGGTCAGCAACCAATGAATATGATCTGGCATAATCACAAACGCGTCGAGCCGGAATGGCATTTCTAAATTTACCGTCTCAAT
>DJGU01000120.1:7072-7349 GCA_002432795.1 Anaerolineaceae bacterium UBA5838 | reverse complement strand
ACGCAGGAGCGTAACCCAACAATAACACCATTTTTTGTTGGGTTACGCTCCATTACATAAATACCGGATGAACACCGGCTGTCGCTCCACCCAACCTACATCAATGCTCCATTTCTACAAGCTTGTTTCTTGACTTTGCTGGCGCGAAACTTATACTTACTCTCATGAGAACAGCACGACTCAATAAATTTTTAACCTGCATGTGTTCCTGGCGGGGTGCTTAACCGCCGGGTCTTTTTTGTTTCCACAGCCAACCAAAGACTCAAGCGGCACACCC
>DJGU01000120.1:0-6990 GCA_002432795.1 Anaerolineaceae bacterium UBA5838 | reverse complement strand
TGAATATTTACGAAAATATCACCCATCTTACTGGTAAAACACCTCTGGTGCGGTTAACGCGCCTCAACCCCAACCGCGAGGTCGAAATCCTGGCCAAACTGGAATATTTCAACCCAACCCACAGCGTCAAGGACCGCATCGCCGTCAGCATGGTGGACGATGCTGAACAGCGCGGCTTACTGCATAAGGACAGCATCCTGCTGGAAGCCACCAGCGGCAACACCGGCATAGGCCTGGCAAACGTGGCTTCAGCCCGGGGTTATGGCAGCACGATCATCATGCCCGAATCCGCCAGCCTCGAACGCAGACTGCTGATGCGCGCGCTTGGAGCCAATCTCATTTTGACCCCTGCTGCTGGCGGCATGGCTGCCGCTATGGAAAAAGCCCAAGCCTTGCTGACGGAAGACAGCCGTTACTGGTGGGCGGATCAATTCAACAACCCTGCCAACCCACAAATTCACCACCTCACCACAGGACCCGAAATCTGGAAGGATACTGACGGTAAGGTGGATGTGCTCGTAGCTGGGGTCGGCACCGGCGGCACGATCACCGGAACAGGCCTGTACCTGCGGGAGCAAAACCCAGCTCTAAAAGTCATCGCCGTTGAACCGGCAGCTTCCCCTGTGCTCTCCGGCGGCACCAGGGGGCCGCACCCCATCCAGGGTATTGGCGCAGGTTTTATCCCTTCGGTGCTGAAAACCTCGCTGTTGGATGAGATCATTCAGGTGAGCGGTGAGGTTGCCTTCAGCACAGCCCGCCAACTGGCTGCCATTGAAGGCATTCCGGGTGGGATTTCCTCCGGCGCTGCGGTTTGGGCTGCCCTGCAGCTGGCTGCCCGCCCCGAGACTAAGGGCAAGCGCTTAGTGGTGATTGTGCCGAGCTTTTCCGAGCGCTACCTCAGCACCGATCTGTTCGCAGACCTAAGGAGAGAGCAAAATGGAAGCAAGTGAACGCATGCCCTGCGCGGGCAAACCTGCAAAACAAAAACCCAACATTTTCAGCCTGATGGCGGAAGATGTCCGGGCTGCCCTTGAGCGCGACCCAGCCGCGGTGAATGCCTTCGGGGTCCTCACCAGCTACCCCGGCATACACGCCGTCTGGGCGCACCGCGTGGAACATTGGCTCTGGAAAAAAGGTCTGAAATGGCTTGCCCGTGCCAGCTCGCAGATAACGCGCTTTTTTACCGGTATTGAGATCCACCCGGGCGCCAGCCTGGGTCGGCGCGTGTTCATCGACCACGGTATGGGCATTGTGATCGGGGAGACGGCGGTTGTGGGCGACGAGGTGACGCTCTACCACGGGGTCACCCTCGGCGGCACCAGCCTCGAGAAAGTCAAACGCCACCCCACCCTGCAGCCTTGCGTGGTGGTGGGGGCAGGCGCGAAAATCCTGGGCGACATCACCATTGGCAGTCACAGCCGTATTGGAGCAAATGCCGTGGTGGTTAAGGACGTCCCACCGCAGTCGGTTGTGGTGGGGGTTCCCGGGCAGGTGATCCGCCGCAAGCGCCTGGTAGACGAACACCAAACGGACCTCTCCCACACCAAGATGCCCGATGCTGTCATGACTAATCTTCAGGAATTAATGAAAAGGTTGGCGGAGGTGGAATCCCGGCTTGAGATCCACAACGACCAGCTGAGTCAGATCCAGCTGCAACCTGATGGGGTCTGGGAGTATTCCGACAGCCCGGATTATATTATCTGATCTTGACTGGCCCATCATCAATTGTAAGGGCGAAGCATCCCAATCAAACACCTCTGCTTTACCAACCCAGGTAATAGAGGATGCTTCGCCCCTACGCCCAGATGCCACAGAAACCGATATCAAATATGGAAAATTTACTGCAACCGATTCGACGCCTGATAAAAACGATTCTTATATGATATTCTCTGGTAGTCACGAAGCCACCCAACCATGAGCGCTGCTGTACAATTAAACCATGCTATCCCCCCTAACGAAATGGGATTATTTTGTTCGCTTATGGATCAGGATTTCCCGATAGACAGCCGCCAGCACGATCAGCACCATCACGCCGCCGAGGATGGCAATGCCGTTCACGTTTACTACGGGCGATGGGATCACGTCTTCCCCGATTGGGGTTGGCTCAGGCGTCCCGGTCGCAAGCGTTGCGGTCAGAGTCAGGTCAGGCTGAACCTGGATCGGATCGACAAAGATTACTAATGCAAGCAGGCTGATCACCAAAATCCCAAGCACAATCAGCACAATCGGCAAAGCGCTGCTCTGTTTTGATCCCTGGTGCACGCTCATTTGACACTCTCCACAGCTTGTTTGGCTGTTTCAGCCACGTCGGCATTATCCCGCAAAATCAACAGAGTCGCGTTGCGGAGAATTGGTCCTAGGTCATTCATGACCGCGTCTGGCGGATAAAGAACTGCCCCGCTTGCCATCTTCTCCAAGGCTGATTTAAAGGATATCTCCTCCCAAGCCATCAGTGCGGCAGGGCGGGCTGGAAGCGCTTTAAGGGCTTCGCTCCACATTGCCAAAAACTGCGTCTCAGACAGGTGCGCGATCAAGTCCAGCGCGAGTTCCTGCCTTTGGGGTTCCTGGCTGCCCAAAGCCCATACCCAGGCATCGGTCAGGGTCATGCTTGGCGAGGTAAAAGCCGGATCCGGTGCTTCAGCTGTCGTTTCCATTCCCCGCAGCACCACATCCACCGGCAGGAAAGCTGTGTTAATACTGCGGGTACTAAAAGCCTGCCAAACCTGTTCATAATTCTGGATTGTGACTGACTGGTCACTAAAATGACGTGCGTTCAAACCGTCTTTCAAGGTTTGCAGAGCTGCGGTGAGTGGGGCTTCCTGCAGAATTGTCAGGCCTTGCTCGTTTTGCACCTGCCCACCCAGGCTCATGTATAGCAGCAATAAAAAGGTTCCCCTGGGGTCATCAGCCGCAAAACCAAAGTAGCCAAAATTTGACCTGGTATCCACCCACTCGTTGCCGGGAATTAAATGGCTAACGCTGTCGTAGACCAAGCCCATTGGCACACCCTTGAAGGGTACCGCAATGACCTCTCCCTGGACCATGCCCGCATCTCTGCCAAAGTTGTACCAGTCGAGATCGCTCATCACCGTCTGCAGACCCTCGTTCCAGAAAACAACCTCATCCTGGAAAGCCCTGGTAAGATGTTCCCGGGAAAGTGCAACGACGTCCGGAGAGGAAGCCGGTGCGGCTGTGTGTGTGGTGCGCAGTGCGTCCAGAAGCCCTCCAACACCCGAGACTGCTTTGACGCGCACCTCAATCTCAATGCTGTTTTGGGAGGCAAATTCATCCAGACGGGCTTTGAGGATGGCAGCCGACTCAGTCTCCGCGTTGGGATCCAACTCAGGAGGCAGCCATAGGATCAATTTCCCAGGAGGCGGCGCTGGAGTAGGCGTTTGTTCAGCCACTGGCTCGGTCGCTCCTTCTGTGACACTGGTAGGCACCGGAATATCAGTCAGCTCAGGAGTGGATGTCGCGTTTTGCTGCCAGGGGATTTCCCAACTATTGGGCAGCAGCTCACATCCCGTCAGCCCTAAAAGGGCGGCGACAATCAGCACTATCAGTAAAATCTTGATCTTTTTCACACTATCAGCCATCTATGCAATTGTAAAGCATCTTGCCAGAGAGGTTATCCCAGGCTTACTGGCTTGCCGAGCAGCCCAACCAATAGTTTGACCGAATTTTCCACGTCGTCCCGGTCGACCATTTCAGAAGGGCTGTGGATATAGCGGCAGGGGATTGATAGACAACCCGCCGGCACTCCAGCACGGGTGCGCTGTATTGCCGCGCCGTCTGTGCCGCCCGCCTCGAGCACTTCCATCTGATAGGGCAGTTTTTGTGCCTTGGCTTCATCCACCATCCACTTCACCACGCGCGGATCGGCGATGAAAGAAGAATCCCTGACTTTGATTGCGGGACCATTCCCAAGCGCGACTTCCATCTTGACGCCCAGGGGGGTATCCCCGGTGCGGGTCACGTCCACGGCCAGCCCGACTTCCGGATCCACGCCATAAGCCGCAGTGATCGCGCCGCGAATGCCAACCTCTTCCTGAACACTGAACACGAAGTAGAGCTCGTTCGCGCCCGGCTTGACTTCTTTCAAGGCTTCCATCGCAATGGCTGCAGCTACCCGGTCATCGATGGACTTGGCTACCAGACGTTTGCCAAGGTCCAGGAAGGGACGCTCAAAACCACAAACATCACTCACGCCGATTTTGCTGTCTGCCCTGGACGTCGCGCCAGTATCAATGAACAACTTCGCCAGTTCGGGATGTTCGTCTTTCTCCAATCGTTCCATCCCAATCACGCCCTGGGTGCCGTTCATGAACAAGACCCTGCCGCCCAGGCAGGTGAGGGGACTGATGCCGCCGATCGGCATAAATCGCGCAAAGCCGTCATCATCCACATGCGTGACCATCAAACCAATTTCGTCGATGTGCGCCGAAATCATGATCCGCTTGCCGCCTTCTTTCAGAGTACCTTTGCGGGCAATCAGGTTACCAAGCGCATCCGTATAGATATCATCGGCGTGTTCCTGGATTTCCGCTTTGATCTTTTCGCGAATTACGTGTTCCGAACCAGAAGGACCAGGCGTCTCGACCAGTGTTTGTAGAACAGTCCATAATGAATTGTTTTTCTTTGCCATTATTTTTTCTCCTGCAGATTTAGGATGCTTCTATCAAGGCGTGTTAAAGCCGTGTGGATCAGTTTCAGGGTGTTCAGTTCGTCTTCAATTCGGATCAGGCCAGCAGCCGAGTGAAGATAGCGCTGCGGGACCGAAACTGAGACGCTCGGCACACCCGCGCGAGTTTTATGGATTTCGCCGGCATCGGTTCCCCCCAAACCGGGCTGTCGGTACTGCCAGGGAGTTTTTTCGGCTTCAGCCGAATCGACCAGCCATTTGATCAATCGCTGATCCCCGATAGTGCCACGGTCCATGATGTAAATCGCCGGACCGTCCCCCAGCCTGGTATTGTGGCTGGTGTTTGGTAAGCCATCATAATGGGGCAGGTCGTTGGCGGGGGTTGAATCCATGGCGATCCCAATTTCCGGATCGAAAGCATAGGCGGCGGTTTTTGCGCCGCGCAAGCCGAGCTCCTCCTGGACGGTGAAAGCCGCCAGCAGGTCAACATTCTCTGGCGCGTGTTTGACCAGTTGAATGAGGTTAAAGACTCCCAGCCTGTCATCCAGCGCTTTGGAGCGGATGCTCGGACCCAAGACTGCCAGTTTTGTCGCGAAGGTGGCACTGTCGCCCACTTTGACCTTGGAGTCTCCTCCCGGTCCAACGTCGATGCGCAGCTGGTCGACTTTCAGGACCTGCTTGCGTTCTTCGGGGGTAGTCAGGTGGATTGCCTTGGCACCGATCACGCCCGGAACATGGTCCCGGCTGATAATCACCGGCTTGCCCACTAACTGGCGTGGGTCAACGCCGCCGATGACGCGAAATTCAAACACGCCATCGCCTTCATCTTTGACGATCATAAAGCCAACTTCGTCCATGTGGGCGGCGATCATCACCCTGACGCGATCCTCACCGGTGCCCTCACGCCGCACCAGGACGTTACCCATCGCATCCACTTTAGTGACGTCAGCAAAGTCGCGCAGCTCCTCAAGCACAATCGCGCGCACTTCCTGCTCATCGCCCGAAACGCTGACAGTGTTGCACAGGCGTGTCAGTAAATCTAACTCTTTTTTTCCCAGACGGGGATTAAACTTGGTGGAAATGTCATTTTTTGCCATCTTGTTTTACTCCCAGATCACGGTTTTCATAAAATCGAGCGGAAGATCGGCGATAAACTCAGCCATCAACCTTCCGGCGCGTCGGACGTCTTTCAGCGAAACGACCTCAACCGGGGTGTGCATGTAGCGCAGCGGAATGCCGAGCTCGATTACAGGTATGCCAGCTTCTGCCACCTGGATATCATGGGCATCGGTGCCCGATCCGGTTGGCGCGAGTTCCTTTGCCACGTTGATCTCGTATTCTTCAGCGGTAGCCATCATGGCTTTGTGCAAAGCCGGGTGGTTGCAGGAGCCCCAGGTGAGGGGGGTCACCTTGCCCATCTCGAAATTGCCAATGCCCGCTCCGCCGGGTGCCTTGGCGAAGGTGACATCGATCACGATCGCGAAATCCGGTTTGATAGCAAACGCGTCGGTCTTTGCGCCGATTCCGCCGACTTCCTCCTGCGAGGTTGCCACAGCCATCACATCCCAAAGGTGTTTTCGCTTGGACAGCATCTCCAACGCAATCGTGACTGCTGCCACGGAGGCGCGGTTATCGAGGGTGTGCCCGCTGATGGTTTCACTGCAAAGTTCCATCGGCTCCGTTGCGAAGGAGATGACATCTCCCACGCGCACCAGCTTTTTGACTTCGTCCGGCAACAAACCGGTGTCTACCAGCAGATATTTCTGGGGAAGCGGTCCGGATTTTCCATCCTTGGGCAGCAAAGCTGCCGGCGGCATGACCACCATGGCTGGTAGATCCCGGGCAACTTCCGACGCTGTCGCGTGCACGGTCACCATCTGGCCGGGCAGGATGCGCGGGTCAACCCCGCCGACCTGCATAAAGCGCAAAAAACCTTCATCAATGCCGGTCACCATCAGACCAATTGCGTCCATGTGCGCCGCGATCATCACGCTGGGGCGGGGTTCCGCGCCTTCTCCGCGCTGGATAGCCACCAAGCTGCCGAGATTATTGACGCGTATCTCGTCGGCAAGCGGCTGCCAGGCAGTTCGAATGATCTCCCGGATCGGCGCTTCATAGCCGCTCAGACCGGGGGCAGAGATCATTTCCTTTAAGTGTTGTTTCAGATCAAGTTTCATAAGCCTCTCTCAGGGGTTTGGAGTGGGTTCAGCCGAATTCTCAGTTGGTATTTCAGTGGGGATTTCCGTCGGCACAGGAACAGGGGTATCTGTTGGCAGTGGTGTTTCCGTAGGGGTGAAAGTAATCGTCGGGGTCCACGTGGCTGTGGTTGTTGCAGTCGGGGGCAGTGT
>DJGU01000119.1 GCA_002432795.1 Anaerolineaceae bacterium UBA5838 | reverse complement strand
ACTAAAATGAGAAACTCCGGTACTAAATAGTGCTCACAGTAAAGTAATTTGTTTTCAAATCACATCTTACAGGGACTACGAGTAAAAAGGATGGCAGACATTATTGCGCGTAGCCAATTAATAACCTAAAGTTTAACTTATTTCAGGTAGCGTCAAAATATGGAACGCAAGAGTCTCCAGGTCTTTGGCTTTCTTGCTGGTGCCCAATTCGGCGAGGATCTCATCGATGTGCAACTTGATCACAGGATCATCTTCGAGATAGGCAATGATGTCGTCCTGATCTTGTGCCAGTTCATTTAATCCCAACTTCTCGTAGAGTTCGCTAACTACTCCATAGCTCCATTGATCCGATATCTTCAATTCGTCAGCCAGATCGCGACGCCCTACTGAAAAAATGATCGCCAAACGCGCAATTTCTGACTGCCGATCGGTCATGCCAGGGTAGATGCGGGATTTGACTACCCTGACAGGTTTTTTCGAGCTGTATCCGAGCGCAAAAGCTGCTTGCTGAGCCCCCGGGGTGAATACAAGCGAACCTTGATTTGCAAAATTGATGGCCCATCCCAATGATGAAGAAATCTCAGATTTCAATAAATATCCTCCAATATTGCCCGCAGGTATTCGATGAAAGAACAAAGGTTCAATTCTGGTTCCTACACCCAAAACAATAATTGACGGATTCTCCACGAGGTATTGGTTCAGATTAGAAAAGAGATTCGTGTTTTGGACAAAAGAATCGATATCTGCCACAACTACATCAACGTATCGTATGGATCCGACATCTTCTGACTGCAAGGGATTCATTAAGCCTGCTTCGGTGAAAACCCGCGTGCGCCAATCCCTCACCACCAACATGGACATCCAGTTTAAGGAGAACAAATCATCACTTAATATGGAGACAAGAATATCTTTCGTCATAATTTCCTCTGTCATAATTTCCTCTTAGAGTACAATTGCATTGAATTATAATAGACCCTGAAAACAATCTATAAGCGAGGTGATCATGATTCAGAGAATTGCCGTTTTGACCAGTGGTGGGGATGCGCCCGGTATGAATGCTGCCATCCGCTCGGTTGTTCGTTGTGCTGTAAGCAAAGGTTGGTCGACCTTTGGCGTCAGAAATGGATACCAGGGGCTGATCGATGGTTTGTTTGAGCCCATGGGTACACGTGAGGTTGGCGGCATCCTTCAGCGCGGCGGCACCATCCTTGGAAGTGCTCGCTGCGAAGAATTCAAAACTGTTGAAGGACGGGAGAGAGCCATTAGAAGTCTCAACAGGCGGGGTGTGGATGCTTTGGTAGTTATTGGTGGGAATGGTACCCAAACCGGCAGTTATAACCTCTCTGAAATGGGGTTCCCTGTGGTGGGAATTGCATCAACTATTGACAATGACTTATTTGGGTCAGATATAACTCTCGGTGTAGATACAGCGCTCAACATTGCTCTTGAGGCAATCGATCGCCTGAAGGTAACCGCATCTTCACATCAGCGCGCGTTTATCGTTGAAGTCATGGGGCGCAACTGTGGCTATATTGCGTTGATGTCGGGTTTAGCAGGCGGTGCTGAAGCAATCACCTTGCCCGAGCATGATACGGACGTTGAAACTCTGGCGGAAACCCTCCGTTTGGCATATGAGCATGGGAAATCGCATGCCATTATCGTTACTGCCGAAGGCGCGAAGTATAATGCCGCCGCCCTTACTGAGTATTTCAAAACTAATCGTGATCGGCTCGGATTCAGCGTGCGTTCAACCATTTTGGGGCATGTTCAAAGGGGTGGTGAACCTACTGCCGCTGATCGGGTTCTGGGCAGCAAGTTTGGATTGGGAGCCATTGAAGCAATCGAGCGTGAAGAGTTCGGAGTATTGGTTGGCATCAAGGAAAACCACATTGTCACAACACCCCTGGCTGACATTGTTGGTAAGAGCAAACCTTTGGACGAAGAGTTGTTGAGGCTTTTCACGATCCTCGATTAATCCTGCTTCATCTTGAGATAGGCTTCAATAAATCCATCAATTTGCCCGTCAAGCACTGCTTGGGTATTGCCGGTTTCATATTCGCTGCGGTGGTCTTTTACCATTTGGTAAGGGTGCAGCACGTAGGAGCGGATCTGGCTTCCCCATTCGACTTTCTTGAATTCACCTTTCAGCTCAGATACTTCATCGCTGCGCTGTTGCTGCTGTATTTCAAACAAACGGGCTCGCAAAACCTTAAGCGCACTCTCACGGTTCTGTGTTTGCGATCTTTCATTCTGGCAGGTGACCACCAGCCCGGAAGAGAGGTGAATGATGCGGACTGCAGTCATGTTCTTTTGAACATTCTGTCCACCGGCACCTGAAGATTTGTAGACTTCGATCTCGATATCTTCCGGCCGGATGATGATCTCGTCACTTTCCTCGATCTCAGGCAAAACTTCCACAAGGGCGAAAGAAGTATGACGCCTGTGTGCCGCGTCGAAGGGCGAAAGCCGCACAAGTCGGTGAACTCCTTTTTCGCATTTCAAGTACCCATAAGCCAGATGGCCTTGTACAGAGATTGTTACTGATTTGAGTCCGGCTTCTTCACCCGCGGTACGATCCAGGATTTCGGTTTTGTAGCCCCTGATTTCTGCCCAACGCAGGTACATGCGCTCCAGCATAGCAGCCCAATCCTGCGAATCTGTTCCTCCTGCGCCCGCATGAATAGCAAGCAAGGCGTTCCCTTGGTCGTAACGCCCCGATAACAGGATGGTAATTTCTTTCTCAGCCAGGATGGATTCCCATTTTGCAACGTTAGTCTCTAACTCTTCTGTCAGGCTGCCATCATCCAATTCAAGCAAGGATTTCAGCCCTTCAATCTCCGTTGCGATCTCGTCCCACTCGTTGATTTGATTCTCGAGTTGCGCGATGCGTTTCATCGTTTTTTGTGCGGATTCCGGATTATTCCAGAACTCCTGGACTTCGCTTTCAAGTCGGCGGGTATTTAGTTCATTTTTTTTCGCAGAAAGGTCAAAGATGCTCCTGGAGCGAGTGGTAGGTTGCCTCAAGGGCATTGATTCGTTCTGTCAGGTCGATCATAAGTGCTCCAAGGTATTAGTCAAAAATTCCGTTAATAAAAGAATCCCGGTCAAATAGCTGCAAATCTTCGATCTTTTCCCCTAAGCCAGCGTAGATTACGGGCAGTTTAAGTTGATCCTTGATGGCAAAAACCATTCCACCTTTCGCGGAGGTGTCCAGTTTGGCCAGGATGGCACCGTTGAGATTTACCGCCTTGCCAAAGGCTTCAGCTTGTTGAAGAGCGTTTTGTCCGGTGGTGGTGTCCAGCACAATCCAGGAATGGTGCGGTGCTCCGGGAAGTGCCTTTTCCGCAACCCGGTAGACCTTCTTGATTTCTTCCATGAGGTTATAACGGGTGTGCAACCTGCCGGCGGTGTCTATCAGGACGACATCCATACCCCTGGAAACAGCTGACTTGATGCCGTCATAAGTCACAGCACCTGGGTCGCTGCCCTGCTGCGAAGTGATGATCGGCACGCCAACGCGCTCTGCCCAGATTTCAAGCTGGTCAATTGCTGCGGCTCTGTAGGTATCAGCGGCGACAAGCAGCACAGACTTACCCATACTTTTGTAGCGAGCAGCTAATTTTCCTATGGACGTTGTTTTGCCAGAGCCGTTTACCCCTGCCACCATAATCACTGTGGGGTGATCGTTCAGTTCTGGCTCCTCAGGTTGGATCAAAAGATCAGACATTTCAGACTTGATCAGGCTTTTCAGTTGTTCTGTCTTGGTTAAGCCAAGCTCATCTACTTTTTCCTGGCAGGTATCAATTAAGTAGAGGGTCGTGCGCACACCTATATCTGCCTGGATGAGCAACTCTTCGAGGTTATCCCAGGTGTCTTCTTCGATTTCAGTCGCGCCAAAGAAAGTGGCGATTTTCCCAAAGGTTACATCACGTGTTTTCGCGAGGCTATCGCGCCATTTATCAAAAATATTTGCCATGGTGGGATTATATCATTCGCCTTTTTTAGTAGTCGCCAGCTGTCCGCAGCCAGCGTTTATTTCAATGCCGCGTTTCAGGCGAATAGTCGTCTGAATGCCGCGTTTCATCAGTCGGTCGCGAAAAGCTTCAGCTTTTTCACGCGGGGAACCCACCAGACCGCCTTCCTGGGAAGGATTTAGGGCGATCAGGTTTACCAGGCAAAGCATCCCGTGCAGCAGAGTTGCAAGTTCATCAGCGAGCGCAAGCGTATCGTTGACCCCGTCTATTAAGGCATATTCGATCAGAACCCGGCGGTGAGTGTAGTCAGTGTATTCTTTGCTTGCTTCAATTAGCGCTTTTAGCGGATAAAACTCATTGGATGGGATGAGGGCTGAACGCAAGGTGTCATTGGGGGCATGCAGGCTGAGCGCAAGGTTCACCTGGGATTTAGCTTCAGTAAATTGGCGGATGCGCGGCAGGATGCCAACCGTGCTGATGGTGATCCTTCGCGCGCCAAAATTGAGACCTTTTTGATCCGTCAGGCGAGCGATGGATGTCATGACTTCATCATAGTTGAGGAAAGGCTCTCCCATACCCATGTATACGGCGTTTGTAAGGCTTTTCCCGTCTTCTTCAAGGCGGCGCATACAAAAAATGATTTGCGAAAGGATTTCGCCTGCTGTGAGATTGCGCGTGAAACCCATCTGACCAGTCGCACAGAATACACAGCCCATCGGACAGCCAACTTGCGTTGAGATGCAGACGGTATCACGTCCATCGTAGTGCATCAGGACGGTTTCGATGTAATTATTGTCTGTGAGTTTAAACAAGAACTTTTCAGTTTTTTTGTCTCTTGAAATGATTTCTTGCTTTAATTCCAAGGGAAAAAGCGTAAAGCGTTCCGCAAGCGATTCCAGAAGTGACTTCGGCAAAGTTGTGAATTCTGTAAATTCCAGATAATGATGCTGATACAGCCCTTCTTCAAGTTGTTTCAGTCGGAACGCAGGCTGACCAAGCTCACGCAGAACGGACTGGAGGCTTTCGCTGGATTGATCGTAAAGGATTGGATTAGTCATAGAGAAGACTGCTGAGATCTTTCGCGATAATAGTTGGTTGTGGCTGCCAGGCTTGAGCCTGTTCCAGGGTGCTGGCGCCACTAAGCACGAAGGCGGTCATACAGCCCGCATTCTGACCACCTAAAACATCAGTTTCTAACCTGTCTCCGACGCAGAGGGTTTCATCAGGCTGCGTGCCCATTCTTTCCATTGCCAGGTTGAAGAGGGTTGGCTGCGGTTTTCCGATTACAATCGGCTCTTGTCCTGATGCAGCCGCGACAGCTGCCACAATCGTACCTGCTCCTGGCAAAAGTCCATGAGGGGTGGGGTAAGTTTTGTCAGTGTTGGTTGCTATAAATTGGGCACCCGCGCGAATGAGCAAACCCGCATTTGCGAGCTTTTGGTAGTTTATATCTGTATCAAGCGCAACCAAAACTATGTCTGCGTTTGTAGGGTTTGGTTCATCCAAAACCATAAAACCTTCGTTGCGAACTTGCTCACGAAGGGAATCAGTTCCAAGTACGTAAATCCGGCTCGTTGATGGATAGTGCCTGGAAATGTAACTCAGCGCCGCTATTGCCGAGGTGACAATTTGTTCTGCCTGGGCACTCACTCCAAAAAATGCTAATTTGCGGAGGAGTTCATCGACGTTTTTCGTAGCATTATTAGTAGCAAAAGTAACCAAGAGCCCCATGCTGCTGATAACGGAAAAAATCTCCGATAAATTGCCGATTGGCTCATTATCATGCCAAAGGACCCCATCCATATCCAGGATGAGGCCTTTGATTTGAGGGTAACGGTCTGTCAGCATTTTTGAGCTATGCTGAGGTGCCTGATTTGGCTGGCGGTTCTAACACTTTATCAATCAAACCATAAGCGACGGCCTGCTCCGCGGTCATGTAGAAATCGCGATCAGTGTCCCGCTGGATGACGTCTAAGGGCTGCCCGGTTACATTCGCAAAGAATTGATTTAGATCCGTTTTGAGCCGCATCACTTCGCGCGCCATGATTTCTATGTCACTTGCCTGACCTTCAGCTCCGCCAAGCGGCTGATGGAGATGGATAGTAGCGTGGGGCAGGGCGTAGCGCTGCCCTTTTGTGCCGCCAGCAAGCAGCACTGTTCCAAAGCTCGCTGTAACGCCAACAGCAACGGTGCTAATTGGATTTCGGATCATTTGCATGGTATCAAGAATGGCAAGTCCGGCGTAGATGGATCCACCAGGTGAATTGATGTACATCTGGATGGTTTTGTCCGGGTCTATCTGGCTTAGATAGAGCAGCTGAGCAACAATCACATTGGCAACCTGATCATTGATAGCTGAGCCTACAAAAACAATCCTTTCTTTGAGGAGCAGTGAGTATATATCGTATGCTCGTTCTCCGGTGGCAGTCCGTTCAACTACCATGGGAATGACTGATTCAAATGGTTTTCTGTCCATAATTTTCCTTTGTTTGTTTTCCAAAAGCATAACTGCTGAGTATAAGAGTTTTATTACTCTTTCTCAGCATCGTCTTCAGCGATTTCCTCAGCAGGGCTTTCAGTGATCTCAGGTGTTTTGATCTCGATCACTTCTTCAGGATCTGCTAGTTCGCGAAGTTTTCTGCGAATTGAATTCTCTAGCGCCTGGTTGGCTGCTTGCATCGAAACACTTTCAGAGAACTTCTTGGAACCAAGTGATTTTTGTGCTTCAGAAAATTCTCCACTCATGAGTAAATTGCTTATAACAGCAGCAACTTCCTGTTCAAGTTCTTCGTTGGAGATTTTAATTTCATAGTGTTTGGTAATGGCATCCATGATCAGGGAGCGTTCAATTCGGTTCTTGGCAGTCGGTTTAACTTCATCTTCATTGAACTGTTCCCGGTCAAGCTTGCGAAGTTTGAGGTAAAGGTCCAGGTCGAGGTTGCGATGTTCAAGGTCATGCTCAATTCTGTGCAGCACTTCTTCCTCTTCATTCTTCAGCATCTGGGGAGGATATTTGATCACTGAATCCTGGCGAAGTCGGTCTACCAACTCGAGATAGTAGGCATCGTCGTATTCTTCCTTGCGCTCGCCCTGCAAATGCTCTTTCACGCCCGCGTAGAGATCTTCAACAGTGCCAAAACCACCCGCATTCTTCAGGAACTCTTCATCAATCTCTGGCAGCTCAAGCGCTTTGACGGACTGCAGGTTGACATTGAACAGAACTGTCTTGCCAGCAAAATCCTCACCCTCGTAATCATCAGGATATTTATGCTCCAGGGTAAAGGTATCGCCTTCTTTTTTGCCGATAAACTCCCTTGCAAACCCTTCGTAGGGCCATTCTGTTTCACGGCTTTCTTCAACTTTGGGAATGAGGGTTTGCTGTGGGCTGGATTTCACAATTACCGGATCTGTTTCTGGATCAGCGTCTTTATCCACTGCTTCAACAGTCATATAAACCACATTGCCTTCTTCTGCAGGAGTTTCCACAGGAACAATGTTGGCAGAATCGCGCCGCATGGACATTACAAATTCTTCCACCTCAGAGTCAGTTACAGGCATGAGCTCGTACTTTTTGTTTAGTTCTTCGAGACCTTTAAGTTCAACTTCTGGATCAAGAGGAACGGTGAACTCGAGCACCAGGGGATCTTCACTGGCAATGTTGTCGAGTGAGCCCGGACCCCAGGGCTTTATTTCTTCTGAATCAAGGATCTTTGGATATACATCCTCGACCAATAAATCAATGGCCTCCTGGAAAATGCGCTCCTCACCTACGTAGCTTAGCACCATATTGTAAGGAGCTTTTCCGGGTCTGAATCCTGGGATGCGTGTGCCGCGGGCAATCTGCCGGGCAGCTCTGCGTTTGAATTGGTCAACCAATTCGCTCTCAATTTCGGTTGTTAGTTTTACTTGATGGTCTTCGGTGTA
Organism: Anaerolineaceae bacterium UBA5838; assembly: GCA_002432795.1. GTDB lineage: Bacteria > Chloroflexota > Anaerolineae > Anaerolineales > Anaerolineaceae > Mesolinea. Next base: position 212 of record DJGU01000119.1, on the reverse strand, counting down.
AGTCTTTTCGGTTTTCAATGCATACCTCAATGTATAAATTAGTTAGAAGTGGGGAAAGAGGGGCTCGAACCCTCACGCGTCGCCGCACATGATCCTAAGTCATGCCTGTCTGCCAATTCCAGCACTTCCCCTCAAACTGATGATTATATATTACTCGACGCGGAGCGTCAAACCAAAAGGGTGATCCTTCAGGGCAATTGCATCTAAATAGC
>DJGU01000117.1:23891-26671 GCA_002432795.1 Anaerolineaceae bacterium UBA5838 | reverse complement strand
ACATCGCTGATTGGCCTGCCGCTGATCCCGACCAATCGCTCAGTCTCCTCAACGCCAAAGCAGACAAGCTTCAGCCCTATAACCCGAGTTCGCATTACCTGATGATGCGCGGCAGTGATCATCTTGAACCCCGCCCCGAACTGCCCGAGCACTTGCGCCACTTCAACCAACATAACCAGTCCGATCGACAGGCAATCCACTCTACTCTTCCAGCATACCTGTCTGCTGTTTCCGACGTAATTTCCGAACAAAACCTAACGCTCCAGACCCTGCATGGTGAGCTGCGTGATCCTCACAAAGCCCACATCCTGCCGGCCGTACTTTCAGCCCGCATGTGGATTAAGCAGCGCAATCACTACTCGCAGAATCTGCTTGAACGTTGGGTGGAACCCTTTACAACCTGGGCTGAACTGCAAACCCGCGGGAAAGATGCCTTCACGCCTCCCGTTGAGCTTCAAAAATCCAGCCGCGTCGCAGACCCCGGTTCGGTCGTAAACCATGCCTGGAAGTTGCTCATCAGCAATCACCCGCACGACTCGATTTGCGGTTGCTCCATCGATGATACCCACAAAGACATGCTTACCCGCTTCGACCAAGTCGATCAGATCGGCGAAGAACTCACTAATCAGTCGCTGGACGCTCTCAGCTTCGAGATCGACACTTCCCGGGAGGGAGAACACGCTGGGTACGCCGCATTGACGGTTTTCAATGCTTCTCCCTACCAGTGCAGTTCGATCGTAAACACCGCGATAGACCTGCCCCATGGGGTCAAATGCCTGCGCGTATTTGATTCCGAGGGGAAAGAAGTCACGGCAGATTCTCTGTATGGTGAGCGCGAATTTGAAGAGTCCAATACGTATCCTCTCAGAGAACTTATGGGGCTTCTGCAGGGTGCATTAGAGTCTGGCCATGGCGGAAAGAGCCTGATTTATGCCACTCTGACAGATGAAGACGGACTGCCTTGCGTTGAAGCGGAGTTTTCATCCCTGCTCAAACCCGATCTTGAGAATCTTTCGGACGCTTTCAAGCAGGTAACCACCCTCATCTCAAATTCTGACCCGGAAGCGCTTGTCAGGGTCAAAGTCTTCAATGTGCCCACTGCCTCCATCGACGTTCTCGCGGAAGATTTGCCTGCGATGGGCTACCGCACCTATTGGATCTGCAAATCAGATGAACCAGACGAGATCTGGGATGAAGCGGAGGAGGATCTGGACGATTTCATCTCCAACCAATTCCTGGAGATCCATGTCGGCGGTGATGATGGCAGCCTCAGCTTGAAGGACCTTCGAACAGGTCAGGTTTTTGAGGGGCTGTGCCAGATCGTGGATGTGGGAGACCGCGGCGATGAGTACAACTTTACACCCCCGGAGAATGACCTTGAAGTCAGAGCCAGCCTGGTTTCTGCAAGCACTTATAAAACCAGCCTATACCAGACACTCATCCTGAGCCTGACGCTCGAACTGCCCTTTTCCCTGACGGAATCGCGCGATAGTCGTGAAGAAAGCACTATCACGCACACCCTCGATGTTCTGGTTACCCTGATCAAGGATGTACCCCAGGCCGAAATTCAGATCTACTTCGAAAATGAGGCTCTCGATCACCGCCTCGGGGTCAGGTTCCAAACCGGTCTGAAGGTGGAAACAGCCCGTTATGATGGTCACTATGACATCCTCACACGCCCGATCGATCTCCCCCAGACCGACAACACCTGGCGTGAGTTGCCCCGCCCCGAAGTGCCCCAACGCAGTTTTGTGGACGTCAGCGATGAACAGGGCGGCTTGATGATTGCCAATCGCGGATTACCCGAAGTTGCTGTAGTTCGCGACGAGAACGGTGAAGCCGTGATTGACCTCACCCTGCTGCGTTCCGTTGGCTGGCTTAGCCGGGACGACCTATGGAACCGGGTTGGTCATGCTGGTCCACCTTTGATGACGCCCGATGCCCAGGAGTTGCGCCCTTACACCTTTGATTTGTGCATCATTCCGCATGGCGCGGACTTTTTCGAAGCCTTCAAATTGGCGCAATCCTTCCAAACAGACCTGGACTTCAGAACTTCCAGCCTCCATGAAGGCAGCCTTCCAAGTGAGGGCGCCATAGTGGAAGTATCTCACCCCGAATTCATGCTTACTGCCGTCAAAGAAGCCAGAGATGAAAGCGGCTGGGTAGTGCGCGGGGTCAACCTGGGGGATAAAAGCATCCAATTGCGCTTGAGACCCAAAATGCTCAACAGCAGCGCGCACCTCGTGAGACTGGACGAAAGCCTCATTCACGACCTGGTGCGGCAGCCTGACGGAAGCGTTGAGCTTGAGGTTCCATCCAGGCGCATAATCAGCATCTTGTTCAAGATCACGGATTGAGGCCCCGGTTTTGACTCAAGCCGACTTCTTCATAGCCGACATTCCCATCCATGGACGCCTGATTTTGGCACCCATGGATGGCATTTCGGATGCGGCCTTTCGCCTGCTTACCCGCAGGCTTGGTTCTGCCTACTCCGTATCGGAATTCATCAACACGCTCGACTATGCCAACCAGAAAAATTACCAGAAAAGACGCCTCCTCGCGCGAGATGAAGAGCGTCCATTCGTGGCGCAGCTGCTCGACAATGACGCGGTCCGCATGGCTGAGTGCGCCGCCCGCATTGAGGAGGAATTCCACCCCGATATGATCGACATCAATATGGGTTGTGCCGCCAAAAGCGTGGCAGGTCGCGGAGCCGGCGTGGGCATGATGCGCAACCCGCAATTGGTAAAAGATGCTGTCGCGCTTGTTTCGCGGGCGGT
>DJGU01000117.1:7119-23877 GCA_002432795.1 Anaerolineaceae bacterium UBA5838 | reverse complement strand
ATAGCCAACCTGGCGGCAGAGAATGGCGCGCAAGCCATCGCGCTGCACGGACGTACCGGCAAGATCTCCTATCAAAGACCGGCGCAGTGGCAGCCGATTGCTGAATTAAAGCGCGCCTTCCCACAGCTGCCTGTCATTGGTAATGGTGACGTCGCCACTCCCGCAGACGCACGGCGTATGCTGGAGGAAACCGGCTGCGACGCAGTCATGATTGGACGGGCAGCCAAAGCTAACCCTTGGATTTTTTCATGGCGCAATCGGAATGAAATCAGCATCCAGGAAGTGGCGGATACTACTCTCTGGCAGTTCAAGGATATGCTTGAAAACAACCTTGAAAACGCCATCATGCCTTTTCGCAAATACCTAAAAGCCTATCTGGAGCCCTATGCGCTTCCGCGCGAAACTATGCGAACCCTGCTAACCTGCAGCGATGCCAATCAACTATTAACATTAATCAATGAAACCTTAACTAATCTGGGGGCAAAAATTGCGTGAATTCCTCCGGATGTTCTTACATCCAGGGGTAAAATTAATAAAAAAATGACCACACAAGGAGCCTGTCAATGAATCTGAATAAAACTTTGGATGATAAAAGTTATAAGAGTGTTATCCGCGCCTGGACCATGTACGATTGGGCGAACTCCGCTTTCGCCACCACCATCATGGGAGCAATCCTGCCCGTCTACTTCGCCACCTATATTGCCTCCGGAGCTTCCGTGCCGATTTGGGGTAATGCCGTTGCCATCGGCAGCCTGATCGCCGCCTTGCTCAGCCCCATCCTCGGCGGCATCGCGGATTTCAAAGCCTCCAAAAAGCTCTTCCTCGGGCTCTTCGCAGCCCTCGGCATCATCAGTACCGCTTTATTATTCTTTGCCACCGGTCCTGAGCATTTAACCCTCACCATCGTTCTCTACATCCTTGGCACAATCGGTTTCGCCGGCTCGCTCGTTTTTTACGACTCCCTGCTTCCGCATGTGGCAAAACCCGAAGAAATCGACAAGGTTTCTTCCCGCGGGTACGCCCTTGGGTACATCGGCGGTGGATTGCTGCTGCTCATCAACGTTGCCATGATCTATGTTGGTCCAAGCCTGCTGCCGAACATGCCTAATGAGGAAGCCACGCAATTGATGATGCGCCTCAGCCTGGCAAGTGTAGCGGTCTGGTGGGCAGTCTTTTCCATCCCTCTCTTCAAAAAGATTAAAGAGCCAGCTGCCATGGCAGAAGCAAGCGAACTCGGCCAGAATAGCGTCAAAGTCAGTTTGCAGCGTCTTGGCAAGACTTTTCGTGAGATCCGTGACTACCAGGATCTTTTCTGGTTCCTGCTAACCTTCCTGGTGTATTCCAACGGCATCGGCACCATCATCACCATGGCTGCAGTCTATGCAGCAGACCTGGGTTTTGGCACCATGACCGTGCTGGGCACATTCCTGATGGTTCAGTTTGTTGCCGCGCCGTTCGCCCTGCTGTTCGGGAAATTGAGCAAGACTCTCGGCAACAAAAAAGCGATCACCCTTAGCTTGTTGATCTACACCCTGGTGGCAATTATAGGCTTTTTCATGACCAAAGATTGGCACATGTTCGCACTTGGCTTTGGTGTGGCAACCGTGCAGGGCGGCAGCCAGGCACTGAGCCGCTCCTTGATTGGTAAACTGATGCCCAAGAGCAAGAGCGCGGAATTCTTCGGCTTTTTCAGCGTCTCAGAGAAATTCAACACCGTCATCGGTCCGGCAATCATGGCATTGGTCACCAAGCTTACCGGCAACGTTCGCTTCGGTATCATTTCGCTGGTGATCTTCTTCATCGCCGGCATGCTGATGCTCCAGAGAGTTGACCTCGAACGCGGAGCTCGCAAGGCAAAAGCCGAAGATGATCTGATGATTGTGGTTGAATGATCCTGAGCTTGAAGCTTATTGCGTTTGGAAGCCTCCCAGGCAAACTGGGAGGCTTTTATCATGATCCTATAATATATCTTGTTTTCACTTTACATGCAAAACAAAGTGACTATAATTCTGTTGCTTATCAAAATAAATCCGGGAGAATTGACAAATGAAGAAATTCCGCGTCGCGGTATTGGCAAACATCAAGGCGAACGCGCCCGCTTTTGAAGGCATGAGTGAAGATCAGTGGGACGACCTGGACTCTGAGTCGACCGTGCTATCTCTGCGCGATGCCATCCGCGCCGGCGGACACGAATGTGAGTTCCTCGAAGCCGACGAATCCATCATCGATACCGTTCGCGCCTACAAACCCGATATCTGTTTCAATATTGCCGAGAGCCATTTTGGTGACTCGCGCGAAGCTCAGATTCCGGCCATTCTCGAAAAACTGCGGATACCCTACACGGGCTCAAAGGTTCTTACGCTCGCGCTTTCTCTCGACAAACCTATGACCAAGCGTATTCTCGCCTGGCACAACCTGCCTACGCCTGAATTTCAGTCCTTCGAGCGCGAAGATGAACCCCTTGATGAAGGCATGCACTACCCTCTGTTCATCAAACCCAGCCGTGAAGGCACGGGCATGGGCATCACCTACCAGTCCATCCTGCACAACGATGATGAACTTCGAACACAACTAAGGTACATCCTCAAACGCTACAAACAACCAGCCCTGGTAGAGCGTTTCATCGAAGGGCGTGAGGTCACAGTTGGCTTGATCGGCAACCTGATCGGTCCGGTAGCCCGCCGAATTCCTATGGATGAAAACGCGCACCGCATTCACGCTGGCCTGCACTTTTTGCCGCCTATGGAAGTCAATCTCGACCCCTACCTGGAGACCGATGGTGTCTACGACAACTACCTGAAAACCGCCCTGGCGGCTGAGCTTGAGTATCTTTGCCCGGCACCCCTGGATGAAGACATGGTGGATGATCTCAACTGGCTTGCGGCAGCTGTCTTTCGCGTGACGGGCGCGCTCGATTTCGCCCGGATTGACTTCCGGCTCGACAAAAACGACAATTTTAAACCCTATATCCTCGAAATCAATCCTTTGCCAGGCTTAATGCCCAAGTTGTCAGATATCGTCATCGAAGCCAACGCCGATGGCATGAGCCACACCGAGCTGATCAACCTGATCCTCAATACCGCTCTGGCACGTTACGGGCTGATATAATTCCAGATTATGACCGAAGCGATTCTGCGCTCAATGACCCCCCAGGATTACCCCGCCCTGTTCGCCCTGTGGAACAGTGTGCCTGGTTTTACCAAGGGACTGCGCAGCCTGGACGACAGCGAAGCTGGCATCCGGAAATTTCTGAAACGCAACCCCACCACCTGCTTTGTTGCAGAAATTGGCGGAGAAATTATCGGCGGCATCCTCGCCGGACATGACGGCAGGCGCGGCTACATCTACCACGCTGTTGTTCTGCCCGAACACCAGGGCAAGGGTATCGGAAAGCAGCTTGCAGACGCCGCCTGCGATGCTCTCAGGGCGGAAGGGATCAATCGAGTTGGCATGCTCATCTTTTCGGACAACCAGCGAGGCAATGCCTTTTGGGAAAGCCAGGGCTGGCAAACCCGCCCGGACCTGAATTACCGCAACAAATCCCTCAACGAAGAGAATCGCTGAGATGCCTCCTGCCATCCGCCCAGCCACGCCCAAAGACATCCCTCTACTGATCCAAGCCCGGCTGGATTTTTTACGCGCTCTTGGTTACCCCATGCTCGCAGACGATTTGCCAAAGGCAAGCCGTCAACTCGAAACCTTTTTGTCTGAGCATCTTGAGCGCGACCTGTTCGCGCACATCGCTCTGGAAGGCGAAACCCTCGCTGCGGCTGGTTTCTTGCAGGTTATCCAGGTAATGTGGCAGCCTGCGGCACCAGCTGGTCAATTGGAAGGATCATCAACATGCTCACCTGGCCAGAGTTTCGCCACCAGGGTCTGGCGCGCGCAATTATGCAGGCACTGATCCAAAAAGCGCACGATCTCGAGCTGCCTTACCTCGATCTTGACGCCAGTCCCGAAGGGCAACCGCTCTACGAGAGCCTGAGCTTCAAATTGGTAGAGGCCAAACACCCGCCGATGCGGCTTCATCTTTCAGACCACTAGCCAAGTTCCCTCTCAGATCCCATCTAACTGGCATGATTCATGCTGCGATTCATGCTGAACCGTTCGTTTAGTGGAAGGAGGCGCAATGGCTCATTGGTCCTTTTGCGGCATGAATTGTGAGGAATGCCCCGTCTACCAGGCCACCCAAAAACAGGATCGGGCCCATCAGATCTGGCTGGCAGCAGAGTATTCGAGCGAAAGCAGCTGGTATTCCCCCTCAGAAATGACTTGCCAGGGCTGTCATAGCGAACAAAGGCTCGAAAGCAAGATGTGCCAGGCTTGCGCCCTGCGAAAGTGTGCTGTCAACCGCGTGCGCCAGACCTGCGCGGAATGCCCCGACTTTCCCTGCAGCCTGATTGAGCGCTACGTTTCCATCGAGACGGATGCCCGCTGCCAGCTCCAGCTCTGGCACGAACGCCTGACGACAACTGTATAGCACCCAGCCCTCAACAACTGTGCGATGCAAACCGAATTGAGTCGCAGGTCGGAAGGAGCACCGGCGAAGCTGGTAATGAGCCTCTGCCTGCCCTCGCTGCGAAGCAGCAAGGGTTGCTCACTCCGACAAATTGTTGAGAAATTCTTTGTCATCGTAAACGAATTGAAGGATCTCATCTCTTCTGATTAGATTCTTCGCAAAAAAGCTCAGAATGACAAGAATCTTTGGCATAGCATGCCCAGCCTGCCATTCAACCTGCACGAGGTGGGTACTTTTACGTCATCCTGAGCTTGCGAAGGATCTGGTTTTTTGTTGGTAGATTCTTCGCGAAAATGCTCAGAATGACAAATATCGTCTGGTTGCACATTTCGACCCGTTAATCCTGGAGACAAAAAAGAGAGATCACCACGCTCGCTGACGCTCCCTCGCGATGACAATGGGGTTGACTACCTCAATGTGCAGGTAGGGTGGGTAGGCGTCATAAAGCATTTACAGGACACACCTCTGGCGATAGCATACCCACCGCATTACTTGGAGACAAAAGAGAGATCGCCACGCTCTGACGCTCCCTCGCGATGACAAAGGTAGACGTTTGAGCTCGGAGGTCGGACGGAGTACCAGCGAAGCTGTGTAATGAGCCTCTGCCTGCCCTCGCTGCGAAGCAGCAAGGGTTGCTCACTCCGACAAATTGTTGAAAAATTCTTTGTCATCCTGAACGAAGTGAAGGATCTAATTCTTAACACGTAGATTCTTCGCAAAAAAGCTCAGAATGACAAGAATCTTTGGCATAGCATGCCCAGCCTGCCATTCAACCTGCACGAGGTGGGCACTTTTACGTCATCCTGAGCTTGCGAAGGATCTGGTTTTTTGTTACTAGATTCTTCGCAAAAATGCTCAGAGTGACAAATTTCGTCTGGTTGCACATTTCAACCCGTTATTCCCGGAGACAAAAGAGAGATCGCCACGGCCGCTGGCGCTCCCTCGCGATGACAATGGGGTTGACTATCTCAATGTGCAGGTAGGGTGGGTAGGCGTCATAAAGCATTTACAGTACGCGCAATTGGCTATAGCGTACCCACTGCATTACTTGGAGACAAAAAAGAGAGATCACCACGCTCGCTGACGCTCCCTTGCGATGACAATGAGGTTGACTATCTCAATGTTGAGATTGGTTGAGGACCTGTAACGTCAACCCACCCTACGCTTCAAATGACAAAGATGCCGAAGCTCAAACCCCTCTTTTAAACCCAACCTCCGGATAATCGTTTCAAATAAAAAACGGAAGGACTGTAATCCTTCCGTTTGAATAAAACCCAAAACTACTTTCTCTACGACTTGCCCCTCATACGCGGGTCGAGCACATCCCGCATCGCATCGCCAACCAGGTTCCATCCCATCACAAAAAAGGTCAGGGTCAAGCCCGGGTAGACAACGATGAACCAGTAGCGGTTCAAAACAGTGATCCAGTTGCGGGCAAAACTGAGCACCTGTCCCCAGTCTGCGTACCCGATTTCGGTACCAATGCCCAGGAAAGAGAGAGCTGCAAAGCCAAGCACGACATCCCCGATGCCAAGTGACGCCAGCACGAGGGTTGGAAAAATCGCATTAGGCAGAATGTGCTTGAAGAGAATGCGCCCATTCTTGACCCCGGATGCTCTGGCTGCCAGCACAAAATCGCGTTCCTTGATAGAGAGAATATCCGAGCGGATGATGCGAGCGTATCCCATCCATCCAAAAGTTATCATCGCGATAAGTGGTGGCCACAAGCTGCGCCCAAGAATTGGTGTTAATACCGAAGAGAAAATGAGCGCCATCATGATATACGGCAGGGTCATGAAAATGTCCGTAATGCGCATAATGAGGTTATCCACCCAACCGCCATAATATGCCGCAATTGAGCCCAGAATGACACCAATCAGAACAGTGGCAACTACAACAATAATGCCTGTTTGGAAAGCAGTTCGTGTACCCCAGATGATGCCATAAAAAATATCATACTGCCCCTGAGCAGTCCCCAGCAGATGCACCCATTCTTCATTTCCGGTGAGTGGGGTATACCAAAAAGGAATTTCAGGAACATTCCTTTTCCATTCTGCTCCTGGTCCTTTTGGTTCACCGCTAAATCCATCGCGTGGAATTTTCATGGGGTCACTCCCCACAGGTGGTGCTATCACAGGAGCAAAAATTGCCACCAAAATGAAAATCAGGATTAAAACAAAACCAATAATGGAGGCAGGCGTCTTGAACAGACCAGTAACAATACGGTAATTATCAGGACCCAATATTCTTTCGAGCCAGGTAATCTTTCGATCTGACTTTGTTTCTTCAAGGAGTTGATTATCTCCGCTTGGAATAGTTGTCATTTCAGTCATGCATTACTCCTTAAGAAAGACGTACGCGCGGGTCAATAAACGCGTAAAGGATATCGACTATTAAATTGGATATGATCAGGATGAAACCGGTAAATATTGCCAGCCCAAGGATGGTAACAACATCCAGTTGGGAAGCAGCTTCGGCGGCTGCCTTGCCGATCCCCGGGTAATTAAAGACAGTTTCGGTGATCACTACCCCTCCTAACAGCCCAACAATGCTGCCGCCCATCATGGTGACCACAGGCAGCATGGCGTTAGGTCTGGCATGTTTATTGATCACGTCGTTTTCTTTGAGACCTTTGGCTCTAGCAGTTGTGACATAATCCATGCGCAAGGTTTCCAGCATGGAAGAACGGGTAACGCGCACAAAGGTTGCCCAACTTATGTACGATAAAGTAATGATTGGCATAATCATATGCCGCATTGCATCCCAAAAAACGTCAAAACGCAGATTTAAGAGCGCATCGATGCTTAATAATTTAGTATATTGCTTGAATTCGCCTGAATAAACCAACTGGCTGACCCAATCAGACATTTTCCCCGGCAGGAACCACTGGTTATTAGCGTAAAGCAGCATTAATAACAGCAAACCGAATACAAAAGTAGGAAATGAAGTGCCAATAATACTGTAGATCCGGGCTGCCTGATCGAAAAACTTGTTTTGATTGACTGCTGCCTTTACTCCCATCCAGATGCCAACGGAGAGCATTGGAAAAACCGTCCAAAGTGCCAGATCCACTGTGTTGGGAAACCTGTTTTGAATAATACCTATAACTTCCTGTGAAGCCGTGCGAGAGTAGCCAAAATCTCCATAAAGAATACCGCCATCCCGCTCACCAGTTACCGGGTCTTCGACACCAGTCAACCAACGCCAATACTGATTGAAAAATGGTTCATCCAATCCGTATTTCTTGATGATGCCTTCGATTTGCTTTTCGTTCTTTGGAAAATCGGTGACATATAAGGCAGAGCGTTCCACCGGACCAAGCAACTGGAGCATGCCAAAAATGATCAGCGTGACACCAATCAATAGAACCGGGACCAGGAGCAGTCGGCGAATTATGTAATTTGTCATCCTTTACCTCTCACTTCATTTTGCCTTTCGGTATGCACAGAAAACCGTTTTATGCACATGCCGAAGAGAAAAATTCACTTCAGGTGCGGGAGCCTTTACAGGCTCCCGCATCGTTTGTTAAAGTAATCTGTGAAATCCTATTGAATATTGAAATTGAACAGGATCACGTCTTGTTGTAAACCAGGTCGACCATAGTACAGGGTCAGAGGTTGACCGTTTCCTTCTTCGCAAAGTTCAAAGCGTTCGAGTCCGAGCTTGGTCGTATCAATGGTGCATACCGGGACTGCCTCATTATAGGCATTGGTTTCCGGATTGTAAATCCGGATCTCGCCCACCATCGGGTCAACGGCGGCGCGGTTCTCAGCAGGAACAGCAATGATATCAGCATCACCAGCCTGAAGCATGGCAAAGCGGGTACCAAATTCGGAAATGTTCAGAAGCGCCACACGTTCAGTCTTGGCAGGTTCACCCCAATAGCCATCGAAGGCTGTCAGGATAACTTCCTGGTCTGGTGTCCAGTGATCAAGCTTGTAGGCACCGGTACCATTGGTGATAGCGCGGAAAGGATTGTCGGCATCAGCCATGGAGTAGTAATTCTGCCATGTGTCGCAGCTTCCATCCCAACCACCATTCTCGACGACCCATTCCATGTCCATGATTCCACCCCAGTTGTTGGCAATGGTCGCCAGGAAAGGTCCCCAGGGCTGAGCAAGTGTCATGGTGACGGTGCCGGTAGCATCGTCCGCAACAATCTTGGACTTGACAGTCTCACAAGCAGCAACAAGAACTGCCGGATCGTTGGCCATCAGAGATTCGCGATCATCAGCAGAAGCAAAGTCATCCACGATACCAGTGATGTCATCGATACCGACGCCAAAGAAGGGTTCAGCCAACAGCCACTGCGGGGTTGAATAACCGCCCTGCAGCAAACCGCGCTGGTAGGAATATGCCACATCAGAAGCAGTCAGGTCGCCGCCTTCATGGAATTTGACACCCTCGCGGATCTGGAAGGTCCAAACCGTTCCATCTTCGGAAACTGAATAGGATTCTGCCAGCATTGGCACAAAAGCATCCGTCTTGATGTCATCATAGAAGACCAGGGTTTCGTAAATATTCTGCAAAACCTGACCGCTGGCAGTATCGTAGCACGCGGCAGGATCAAGCACCAGGGGATCACCGAATGAAGCAACAGTGAGGTTGTTGGGGTCAGGAGATTCTTCAGTTTCGTACATAGTCTTGAAAACATCACCCGAGAAAATCGGGTTCAAAACGCGTCCTTCAACCCATTTTTGCTCGTAACCATGCGAGGTTGCCAAAACAACGGGCACACCCACTGCCTGGTCAAAGTAGAGCTGATTGAATTCCTTATAGACTTCGTGACGTTCAGCAGGATCGGTCAGGGCAACGCCTTTATCAAGCAGTACCTTGAACTGAGCTTTCAAGTCAGCTGGTAATTGCTGACGACCACCATAAGTTCCTGTGGTGTAGGGCTGATACCAGTTGTGAGCATCGTGAATATCTTCCAACCAACCACCAGTCATGATCGGGATTTTGTAGGCGCGCTGAGCCGTCAGATAAGCTGGCCAGGGCAGACCCAAGACTTCAATAACGAATTTTTCGTTGATCGCTGACAGGTTAGCCTGCAGAATTTCGGCATAGATCTGGCGCGTGGTATTGCCAGTGTTGTAAAGCATCTGGAGTCTGAAACCCATCTCCCAGACATCATCGGGATCTTCACCAGCGGGGATACCGTCTTTGTCGACATCTGCCAGTTTGAATTCCTCAGCGGACTTTTCTGGGTCATAGCTATAGAAAGGCGCATCCGGGTCATAACCAGGCATGCCGGGCAGAGAGAGGACTTTGGACTGCACTGCCTCACCGTTATAAACTTCTTCCGCTACAATAGCAGCATCAAAAGCATATGCAAAGGCTCTGCGGATATGCACATCATCAAAGAACGTGCCGGGGACGCCATTGCCGTCCAGTTTGTTTGAACCCAGATATGGGTTCAATGCAACTGGCTCCGCAGGCTCCTCAACGACAGGCTCCTCAACGACAGGCTCCTCTACAACAGGTTCCTCAACCACAGGTTCCTGGGCAGGGGGTTCAGTCACAGCGGGAGCTGTGGGGGCGCAAGCACTCAAAGCAAGGCTTGCTACCATTAAAATTGCTAGAAACAGATAGACTTTACGCATTTTTCTCCTCCTTGAGAGAATTGGTATTTTGATTTGTTGTTAGACAGTAATACGTAGTAGATTTCCTTTTCTATCGATCTACCTCCTTTTATTATCCGGATGATCCCACTTAAAGCATTCCACAAAATGCCCGGGTGAGACCTCCTTAAATTCAGGTCGTGATTCAGCGCAATAACTTTCCGCAATCGGACAGCGAGTTCTGAAGCGGCAGCCTGAGGGTGGATTTGCGGGTGATGGAACATCACCTTCCAAGACGATCCGGTCGTGGGTTTCATAGAAATCCGGATCCGCAACCGGAATGGCTGATAGTAAGGCTTTAGTATAAGGATGGATGGGATTTTTGTAAATTTCGTTGCGATCTGCAAGTTCTACAATGATACCAAGATACATAACCGCCACACGATCGCTGATGTGGCGCACCATGGAAAGATCGTGAGCGATAAATAAATATGTCAGGTCCAATTCTTTCTGCAGATCTTCAAACAGATTGATGACCTGCGCCTGGATGGATACATCAAGAGCAGAAATAGGTTCATCGCAGACAATGAACGAGGGGTTGTTCGCCAGGGCGCGTGCGATACCAATGCGCTGACGCTGACCACCCGAAAACTCGTGAGGGTATCGCAGCATGAAATCAGGGTCAAGTTTAACCAAACCCATCAGCTCACGAACACGTTCATCAATCGCTTTGCCGCTGGCAGTCCCAAAAGCTACTAATGGTTCCGCGACTATGTCGCGAATGGTCATGCGGGGATTCAAACTTGCGTATGGATCCTGAAAAATCATCTGGACATTTTTGCGCATATGGCGCATTGGTTCATTCTTTAAAGCAGTCAGCTCGATATCTTCATAGAAAACCTTGCCTGCGGTAGGTTGGTATAACTGCAGCATTGTGCGGCCTGTGGTGGATTTTCCGCAGCCGGATTCACCCACCAAACCAAGCGTCTCTCCACGATGGATTTTGAAACTAACGCCGTCCACAGCGCGTACTGCCCCAACCTGTCGGCGGATAACACCCCGGTAAATTGGGAAATGCATTTTTAGATCGTCTACTTGGATAAGCACTTCATTTTCTGTCATGCGCGTTCGCTCCCGGTAACAGTGTCAACCCAACATGCCACTTTATGATTGTCATTTATTGATTCTAAAAGCGGGTTCTCATTGCGACAGCGTTCTGTAACCCAGCGGCAGCGGGGAGAAAACGGACAGCTGCGCGGTTTTTGGTAGAGCATTGGAGGCATTCCTTCGATGGAGTACAAACGCTTTCGTCCCTGCGCCTGGATCTGCGGGAGACTGCCAATCAGCCCAATGGTATAAGGATGCCGCGGATTGGCATATAGTTCTTTTACTGATGCTTCTTCAATGATGAATCCACCATACATGACAGCCACTCGATGGGCAATGCTGGCAACCACTCCCAGGTCATGCGTGATCCAGATGATTGCCATGCCCAATTCTTCGCGCAGTCGGATGACAAGCTCAACGATCTGCGCCTGGATGGTTACATCCAAGGCTGTAGTAGGCTCATCCGCAATCAGGATTTGCGGCGAACAACTGAGCGCCATAGCAATCATAACGCGCTGACGCATACCCCCGGAATATTGATGTGGATAGTCCTTCAGGCGATCTGCAGCCCGGGGGATGCCGACCAACTCAAGCAATTCAACCGATCGATCGCGCGCTTGTACCTTGTTAAAACCCATGTGCAGCATCAGAGGTTCTGCCATCTGCTTGCCTATGGTCATGACCGGGTTCAAAGAGGTCATAGGATCCTGAAAGACCATCGAGATTTGCCCACCTCTGACTTGCCGGATCTCATCGTTGTCCATTTGGAGCAAATCCTGCCCTCTGAACATGGCTTGCCCGGCGACTATTTTGCCAGGAGGTTGTGGGATTAGCTTCAGGATGGAAAGCATCGAGACACTCTTGCCGCAACCGCTTTCGCCAACCACTCCCAAAGTCTCACCTTCCTTGAGAGTAAAACCGACGCCATTGACAGCATGGACAATACCTTCCGGGGTTTTGAACTGCGTCTCCAGTCCTTGTACGTTCAGTAGTTCACTTGTCATCAATTTGTCCTTAATCGAACTTTGTCAGGCCTCTGCCTTGAATGCGTGATAATCTTTTATTATGTTGTTAGGGGTACCGGAAAATTGCTCCCCAAAATTATATCATCATTATGAATATCAATTCCGGTTATTTTTCGATCTTCATGGGCATAATATTGATCGACCTTAAAATTAGGTTTGATAATCTCACAGAAACTTGGCTGCGAATAGACCACATGGCAGAGCGCCCATTCGTCCTCAAAATCTACCAGCACCTTCATCATACCAAGGTAATTATCCGAGGAAACTACCGTCAGGCTGTGTGATTCCAGCACAAGATCACCCAATGGTTGGACGACACTCAGGCGCATTTCTCGCGCTTTTAATGGATCGACTTCCTGACCGTAGTAATTTGCGCCGTTTTGCAGGAGGTTTTCGATAATGACCAGGGGCTCACGGAAATGACTCGTCATCAACAAATCGCCCGACAATCCCGCACCGGTCATAAATATTGGGCAAACAAGCAAAGGAATCAGAACACCCATTGTACTTGATGATGCTAAACTCTGATCGATCAGCAGATTCTCCATGATCCCGCACAGGATGCACGTGAGTCCAATAGCGAAAATGCCATAAAACCAGTAAACTCCAACTTTCTCAAGATCATCGAACTTTATGATTTGAGCGTAATCAGGTTTGATCCTGTTGAACAACCAGGGCGAGAATTTTGTGGGGAGGTTTATGACCAGATAGGTAAACAAAACGGCTAAACCCGTCCACAGAAGCAGGCTCACCAATCCATTTTCGAATTTCGCGGTCAGGTAACCCGCCAGAACCCCTGCCAGCAGGCAGATAAACAGTGCGGGAAAAAATTTGAGAAAAGGCAGCGAAGCATGATACCGGGATAATACGATGGCATCCATCCCCCAGCCAGCCAGTGTAAAAAACAATCCGGCAGTGAAACCATACAAAACACCGAGGTTTATCCGCTTGCGCGAAAACTCGCTAACCATATTAAAAGTATATCCTAAATTTTAGTACTTGGTAATTAACATTTAGTGGCATGTCAGATTCGTGCCTGGAATTCTGCCCTGGGTTCAATGACAGCTCATTTTCCAACCCCACACTTAAACAGGCTATTAACCAAGAACAGGATGCCGATCGGCATCCTGTTCTGTTGAATTTTTAAGCTTTAGTTTCTGCGATCCCGACGATCACCACCAGAGCTTCGGCGGTCCCCACCAGAACTGCGGCGGTCACCACCAGAGCTTCGGCGATTACCACCGCTTTTGCCGCCCTTGGGTTTGTCGTGCTCGCGTGCTTCCTCGGGGGTCCAGCCCTCAAGCAAAGCCTGGCGCGATAAGCGGATCTTGCCTTCAGAGGTCACGTCGGTCACCATCACAGTGAGCTCATCGCCCACGTTGACCACATCCTCAACTTTTTCAACGCGTTCGCTGGAAAGTTGGGAAATGTGAACCATGCCGTCCATACCAGGCAAAATCTCGATGAATGCGCCAAAATCGGTTACCCGAACGCACTTTCCGGTGTAGATCTTGCCAATTTCAGCCGTTTCAGTCACTGCCAAAATGCGGTCGCGCGCTTCTTCGAAGCCGACGCCGTCGACGGAGGCAATGTAAACGGTGCCGTCATCGTCGATGTCGATCTTGGTGTTAGTCTCTTCCTGGAGGGCGCGGATGTTCTTGCCGCCAGGGCCAATGATTGCGCCAATTTTGTCCATCGGCACCTTCACCGACTCGATCCGTGGAACGTGCGGCTTGAGGCTCGTGCGAGGCTCGGCAATGGTCGCCAGCATCTGGTCCAGAATGTAGAAACGGGCAGCCTGAGCGCGTTCCAATGCCTCTGCCATGATTTCCGAGGTGATCCCGGTGGTCTTGATGTCCATCTGCAGGGCGGTGATGCCATTGCGGGTACCCGCAACCTTGAAGTCCATATCCCCGAGGTGATCTTCGGTTCCCAGGATGTCAGTCAGGATGGTATACTTGTCGCCTTCCATGACTAAACCCATCGCCACGCCGGATACAGGTGCCAAAATCGGCACACCACAATCCATCAGCGCCAGGGTTGAGCCGCAAACGGACGCCATCGAGGATGAACCGTTCGAAGCCATGACCTCAGACACCAATCGCAGAGTGTAGGGGAAGGTTTTCTCATCAGGGATCACAGGCACCAGGGCTCGTTCTGCCAGAGCGCCGTGCCCAATCTCGCGCCGGGACTGCCCGCCGAGGCGTTTGGTCTCACCGGTGGAGTAGGGAGGGAAGTTGTAATGATGCATGTAGCGTTTCGAATCCATGCCGTTGAGGTTGTCCAATTCCTGGGCTTCCTTGGGGGTGCCAAGGGTTGCCAGGGTCAGAACCTGGGTCTCACCGCGGGTGAACAGACCGGAGCCATGCGCGCGAGGGGCGATATCAACTTCGCAGGTAATGTCGCGCACTTCGTAAACCTTGCGGTTGTCGGGGCGCTTGCCCTGGTTCAGGATGCGTTCGCGGATGATGGCTTTCTCAGCCTCGTCATAAGCCGCGCCGTAAGCGGCCACAGCTTCAGGGGTTGGCTCTTCGCCAGCCTGCTCGAGCAAATAGGCTTCTTTGATCTCAGCAATGCCGCCATAGAGGTTGTCTTTGCTGTAGTCCTGATCCAGCAGAGCTTCCAAACGGGAGCGAACTGCTTCTTTTGCCTGGGCGATCAGATCATTGTTTTTCTCAGCCAGTTTGACAACTTTCTTGGCCTTGCCTACTTCGGCAGCCATGCGCAGCTGGGCTTCGATGATCGGTTGGATGGACTCGTGCGCCAGTTGCAGCGCTTCAGCCATCAAAACTTCAGTTACTTCGTTCGCGCCAGCTTCCACCATCAGGAGAGCCTCCTTGGTGCCTGCCACGCGCAGATCGAGTGTGGAAATTTCCATCTCCTGGATGGTGGGGTTAACCACCAGTTTGCCGTCCACAAATCCAACGCGCACTGCGCCAACCGGACCGCCAAAGGGGATGTCCGAGATCATCAAAGCAGCCGAAGCGGCGTTGATCGCGAGCATATCCAGCGGATTTTCGTTGTCAGCGGAGAGCGACATCAGCACCACCTGCACCTCGTTGCGCATGCCTTCGGGGAAGAGCGGGCGCAGTGGGCGGTCTGTGATGCGAGCCACGAGGGTTGCATCGGTGGAGGGGCGTCCTTCGCGGCGGAAAAACGATCCGGGAATTTTGCCGCCGGCGTACATACGTTCTTCGTAGTCCACGGTCAGCGGGAAAAAGTCGGTTCCTTCGCGTACACCACCCATGGTGGCGGCGGCGAACATCATACTGTCACCCTGGCGCAAGACCACTGATCCGCCTGCAAGGCGGGCGATCCTACCGGTCTCAAAGGTGACCTCTTTACCACCCAGGGTGGTTGAAAAATACTTAGCTTCTGGTTTCATGTTGTCCTTTCACTGTTGGCCAGTTCAGGGACTGAAAGCCGCCGCTCAGAACCTGATCAGCAATTTTCAATACCCGACTGGCAAATATCGACTTGTTAATTAGTAGGCACGAAAAACTCCCCCACCTTTATTTATAAAAGGTAGTGGGAGTCAATTTCGCGCAAACGACCTTCATTTAAACTTATTTCCGGCGAATATTCAGAGATTCCGTGATCGCCAGGAAACTATCATAATTCTTCTGGCGCAAATATGCCAAAAGACGACGGCGCTGACCCACCAGCTTCAGCAAACCGCGGCGAGATGACTCGTCGTGCTTGTTGACGCGCAGGTGATCGGTCAGTTGGGTGATACGCTTTGAAAGCAGAGCGATCTGGACCTCGGGGGAACCCGTGTCGCCTGCTTCTCTTGCGTACTTCTCGATTATTTCGGTTTTTACTTCTTTTTTCAATGCCATGACGTATGCTCCTATAGCTTTTGTTTTATTGCAGGTCTCCTTGCTCGCAGCCCAAAATTCAGGACCGCTCACCGGACCAGTCATGCAAGCATTATAACACGCTCCCGCCCCCGCGCAAGCGCTTGTCAAGCGCGTGTTGTTCCGCAAATGTGAAGAGATATGCGGAGCCTGCTGCTGGCATTTATGGTGGCATTTATGGTGGCATTTACACTATTTACACTATTTACAGTATTTACAGTGTTTTTTGATAGCGCCGGATGGCTGTTTGAGTGCTTGAACCTTTATGTTAATGTGCGGAGCTTGAATGGCGTGGTTATGATAGCACGTTTGTTCTGTTATTGCAAACCGAATTGCCGGCCCCCGAAAGGGCGCATACCCTGCCCTGTGCCCGCGTAGCAGGGTACTGGGTATTGCGACTGCTTGCGTACAGAGTAGGAACGAAGCAATCTAAAATCTCGACCCACCAAGACGGTATGACTTCCGATCTGTCACATTGTGCCCCATGTGCCCGCGTAGCAGGGTACTGGGTATTGCGACTGTTTGCACAAAGAGTAGGAACGAAGCAATCTTAAATCTTGACCACCAAGACGGTATGACTTCCGATCTGTCATTGCGAGGAACGAAGCAATCTAAAATCTCGACCCACCAATACGGTGTGACTTCCGATCTGTCATTGCGAGGAACGAAGCAATCTAAAATCTTGACCC
>DJGU01000117.1:430-7029 GCA_002432795.1 Anaerolineaceae bacterium UBA5838 | reverse complement strand
CCCACCAATACGGTGTGACTTCCAAAACAAGGCTCGTGCTCTGCCAGCAGTTTAGATTGCCACGCAAAAGAGGCTCGCAATGACAGATTAAAAAGACTCCCTCGCAAAAAATCGTGCCTTTGCCCCATTTTCACCGTCGAGGACGGTCTCACGATCTTTGCCAAAGATAATCACCTGCAAACACAAACCAAAAGAACCCACCCCCTCAATCCCCCTCCCTCGAGGGGGTGAGATTTTGGGCAGGCGCAGGCACAGGGTAGGGTATGCACCGTTCCGGAAACCGGACGGATTGGGCATGGTAGGGGCTTGGCATGCCAAGCCCGCGTTTCTATCATCACTGGCGCAATTCTGGGGCAGGTTGTGACAGATTAAAAACCACACGGGGTATAATCAAACCAGCCTGCCCAAAGACGGGCGGGGTGGAGAAAAAAACGAGAGGGAACCCCCATGCTCACCTGGACCGAAATCGAAACCCGCGCGTCTGCCTTCCAAAAGAACTGGCGCGACAATGCCGGCAACGAAAAGCAAGATGATCTCAAGTTCATCGAGCAATTCCTCAATATCTTTGGCGTAGACTGGCAGACCGGTTACCCCCAACACCAAATCTTCATGCCCAATGGTGCCCCCAACTACATCGATTACTTCCTCCCCGGCAAGATCCTGATCGAAATGAAATCCAAAGGGAAGTCGCTTGACTCCGCCTACACCCAGGCGATGAACTACGTTCAGGCACTCAAACCCGAAGAGGCTCCTCAACTGATCATGGTCTGCGACTTCGACCAGGTGCGCGTTTTCAACTATCACAAGAAACATCCCTACAAGCCCTTCAGAGTCTCCGAGTTGCGCAGGTACGTGCGCATCTTTCGCCTGCTTGCCGGCTATGGTGGCGCGGACGAAGCCAAAACCGAAATCGAACTCAACACTGACGCTTCCTACAAGCTGGCGCGCCTCCATGACACCCTCAAAGAAAAGAATTACACCGGTCATCCCCTCGAGGTCTACCTGGTGCGCCTGCTTTTCTGCCTGTTCGCTGATGACACCGGCATTTTCGAAAAAGGAACCTTTCGCAAGTTCATCGAAGGCTCAAGCCCAGACGGCTCGGATCTTTCCATGCGGATGATGATGCTCTTTTCCATCCTGGATACGCCCCCTGAAAACCGCATGACCAACCTCTCCGAAGAGCTCAAACGCTTCCGCTACATTGACGGCAGCCTCTTCCGTGAGCCGCTCCCACCAGCAATCTTCGATGCGAAAATGCGCTCCATTTTGCTGGATTGCTGCGATTTCGACTGGACCCAGATCAGCCCTGCCATCTTCGGTGCCATGTTCCAGGGCGTCATGGACCCGCAGGAACGCCGCGAGCTCGGCGCTCACTACACCTCTAAAGAAAACATCCTCAAGGTCATCATGCCGCTCTTTCTGGATGAACTTAATGAAGAATTTGAACACTCTGTCAGCACCAGTGCGGAACTACGAGCCTTCCAGGACAAATTGGCTTCCCTCACCTTTCTCGACCCCGCCTGCGGCAGCGGTAACTTTTTGATCATCACCTATCAACGCTTGCGCGAGCTGGAATTCAAGGTGCTCAAGCTACTCCACAGCAACCTGCAGTATGACTTCATCACGGACCACACCCGCGTTAGCCTGAACCAATTCTATGGGATCGAGATCGAGGACTTCCCCTGCGAGATCGCCAAGGTCTCGATGCTGCTCATGAAGCACCTGATGGACCAGGAGGTCAGCGCCCACTTTGGCACCAACTTCATTGACTTCCCCATCAAAGACAACGCCAACATCGTCAAAGGCAACGCCCTGCGCCTTGATTGGAACGAGGTTGTGCCGGCTTACAAGCTCAATTACATCTTGGGTAATCCTCCCTTCAACGGTGCCCGAACCATGAGTACGGATCAGAAGTCAGACCTGACGCATGTCTTTGGAAATGTAAAGAATATCGGCAATCTCGACTTTGTCACCCCATGGTACAAAAAATCAGCCGATATGATGGATCGCAACCCCGCCATTCAGACCGCACTTGTCTCCACGAATTCCATTGTCCAGGGTGACCAGGCTGGAATTCTAGGTGAATACTTGTTTGGTCGAGGCTTTGAGATCAACTTTGCTTACCGTACTTTCAAATGGTCCAACGCGGCTAAGGGCAAAGCTGCCGTGCACTGTGTGATTATTGGATTTGGAAAAAATGGGCAATCAAAATCACCAAAGAAGATTTTTGAAGGTACTGTCGTCCAAGAAGCATCACAGATAAACCAATATCTCATTGATGCCCCAAAAATCATAGTAAAGAATCGTTCCAAACCAATATGTGATATTCCTGAAATTGGCATTGGTAACAAACCAATAGACGATGGAAACTATCTGTTTTCTAAAGCAGAAATGGAAGAATTTATTAAGGTTGAGCCAACCTCAGCCAAATACTTTCGGCCTTGGTATGGTGCAGAAGAATTTATCCACCGCCAACCAAGATATTGTCTATATGTCGGTGATATCTCACCAGAAATACTACGGAAAATGCCACACGTTATTGAACGAGTAAATCGAGTCAGAGAGTATCGATTAAGTAGTAAGAGTAAAGGAACGAGAGACATAGCGATAACACCAACAAAATTCCATGTTACGAACATCCCGACGACACCTTATTTAGCCGTTCCTGAAGTATCTTCAGAGAATAGGTTCTATATACCTATTGGGTTTTTATCACCAGATTGCATGGCATCCAACAGGTTGAAAATATCAAACACCGCGACCTTGTTTCACTTTGGTGTAATAACATCTTCTACCCACATGGCATGGATGCGGGTGACGTCAGGGAGACTCGAGATGCGATACGTCTACTCTGTAGGCATAGTCTACAACAACTTCCCCTGGCCCAATCCCACTCCCGCCCAAAAAGAGAAAATCGAACAGACCGCCCAGGCGATCCTCGACGCCCGCGAGCGCTATCCCGATGCCAGCCTCGCCGACCTCTACGACGAACTCACCATGCCCCCCAACTTGCGCAAAGCCCACCAGGCGAATGACAAAGCCGTCTGGGAAGCTTACGACAAAGCCTGGCCCCTCGACGACGAACCCGCCTGCGTCGCTCACTTGATGCAACTTTATCAAAGAATATGCAATGTATAATTCGTGACAACTTGGAAAATGAAGACAGACACAATCAACTAATTAAGAGGAAATTTCATGGAAGATAACATTACTAGCGAACAGATCACCACCTTTTCAAGCGACAAAGAATCCTTGGAGGAAATACTTAAAACAACCTCAAAAGGTGGATATCAACTTCCTGAATTTCAAAGAGGATGGATTTGGGATGACAACCATATTGTGAGTCTACTTGCAAGCGTATCGTTATCATATCCTATTGGCGCGATAATGATGTTGGAAAACGGAAACCCACAAGTCAAGTTTAAGGCACGACCAGTTGAGGGTGTTGAACTTAGCACTGCTATTGAACCTGAACGTTTTATACTCGACGGTCAGCAAAGGTTAACGTCGCTTTATCAGACTTTAATGCTAAATAATGTTGTGAAAACAAGGGATATTCGGAAAAAAGCAATAAGCCGGTGGTATTACATTGACATTGTCCGGGCTTTAGACCCAAACTTTGATAGAGAAGACGCATTCCTAAGTATTCCGGAGGATAAAAAAGTAAGAAACTTTCGAAATGAAGTTATTAAGGATTACTCAACGCCTGAGTCAGAATATCGCGAGATGGTTTTTCCGATATCAAAAGTTTTCGATGTTAATGAATGGCGGTTTGGTTATTACAAATTCTGGAACTTCGATCCAGAAAAAATTAACTTATTTAATGATTTCGAGAATAAGATAATCAAGCGTTTTGAGCAATATTTAATTCCAGTGATCAAATTATTGAAAGGCACACCAAAAATTGCCGTCTGCCAGGTTTTTGAAAAAGTGAATACAGGGGGTATTCCTCTGTCAGTGTTTGAACTGGTTACTGCCAGTTTTGCGGCTGAGGGTTTCAATTTAAGAGAAGATTGGGAAGGAAAACTAGATGCTCGGGGAAGAAAGATCTCTGAGGGTAAGAAGGATAAATTACATAAACAGCGTGTCTTACTATCTGTAGGCGCCGATGAATTATTGCAGGTCATTGCCTTACTGACAACCTATAACAAGAAGCTTGTCAACCAAGACGTTGCTGTAAGTTGTAAGCGTGTAGATATACTCAATCTTGATCTTCAGGATTACCTAAAATATGTTGACAAAGCAGTCGAAGGTTTTTTTCAAGCCGCCAAATTTTTATTTCAACAAAAGATTTTCCATAAGCGGGACCTCCCCTACACTACCCAGATTGTGCCATTGGCAGCAATGTTAGCTCAATTATCGAACCGTGATTTAAACGATTTTGTTAATTCAAAGCTAGCAAGATGGTATTGGTGTGGGGTTTTTGGCGAATTATATGGTGGTGCAATTGAAACTCGATTCGCGAAAGATTTGGTAGAAGCACTTGCTTGGATAAGCGGTGGACCAGAACCAACAACAGTGAACGATTCAAATTTCGTCCCAGCCCGATTGGACACATTGCGGAGTCGTAACAGTGCTGCCTACAAAGGAGTCTTCAACCTTTTACTTCGTGACGGTTGTCTGGACTTTCGTACTGGCGTTCCGGTTGAGGTTAACACTTTTTTTGAAGAACAATTAGACATTCATCATATTTTTCCAAAAGCTTGGTGTGAGAGGTCAAATATCGATAAGAAAAAGTACGATTCGATAATTAATAAGACAGCCCTCTCATATCATACTAATAGAATTATTGGTGGGAATTCGCCTAGTGTTTATCTCCAAAAACTTCGTGATCAAGAGGAATTTGGTTTAGATAGACAAGCCGAAATTCTAGAGTCACATGCCATCGATGTTGACAAAATTCAGGGTAATGATTTTGACGGTTTTTATCAACACAGACGAGAAGCATTATTAGCAAGGATCGAAAGAGCAACTGGGAAAAGAATATTGCGGCAAGAGATGTCCATTGAGAGCGATGGTGCAAATGACTTTGAGTATGAGGATGAAGACGAGAATTGATACTATATTAAGCCGTAGGCCGGGTTCCGATGTTGAACCCGGCAAAGCGTCGGTATAAGGCCAAGGGAGAAAGACAAATGGCTAAAAGCTTGACCGCGGGTGAGGTTTGTGATCTCAGGTTGATACGGGGGCAGGACTGGAAGAAAGCTTGGTTGGGTTTGAGGTAAAATAGTCATAGAAATAATTTATAATTGTTTTCTCATTGATTAAGGAGGTCCAATGAAACGTTTGTTTTTTGTAATTGTCGTTATTAGTATTCTCACTGCTTGTACCCCAAAACCAGAACAGATTAGTCCATATGTTGATCAAACACTCACTGCATTACCAACACGTACTAATTATCCAACAAATACCTCATTCCCAACCTATACCCCGCTACCAACATATACCAAGGTGCCTACGTATACGCCAATAATCAAAATAGTTACACCGACAAATACTCTCGCACCGACCTCTACGAAAACACCGACACCGACTAACACTCCAGAATATAGCTCCTACCAACTAACCGCTACAGCAAATAAGGCTACAAATGATTACAAAGCCTTGTTTGAACAAGTACCATGGAAAGATTTCATTACTTATCCCGAAAAATATGAAGGGAAAAAGATCAGAGTAAATTGCCGTGTTTTTAACATTGTAAAAAGCAGCAATCATATTCAGTGCTACGTTTCAGGGACCTATGAAGCGTTCTATGTAAAGTTTACTAATTCATTTGATGACATTTACGAAAACAATATTCTCACCATCTACGGAACTGGCGATGGTCTTGAATGCTTCACAAATACCATGGGAAACCAGGTTTGCCAACCATTAATTAAAGATGCGTTCTTTACTCGATAAGGTTTATTAAGCTCATTAAGAACAAGTAAGAGTAGTCGTAGGTCAGGTTGCGCAGTTCAACCTGGCATCACAAACGCTGGCATATGACAGAGGTGATGGGGCGCAATGCGCCCCCGTAGGCCGGGTCATCGTGCTCGAAGAGTATGCGCTCCTGCCCTGGAACTCATTCCTCCAGGGTTCAACCCGGCAAAGCGTTGGTCGTAGGCCGGGTCATCGTGCTTGAATAGGATCCGAAATTGAACCCGGCAAATTGTTGGCATATCACCATGGGTTGGTGCGAAAAAACAAACTGAAAAGATTGGTTGTGGGCTGAAACTTCTGATGTCAGGTTCAACAGCAGAACCTGACCTACGCCTGACGTTTGTGGAGTAAAGACGAAAGCTAATGATAGAAGTCCTGTAGGGTCGATGGCCTTGCCAAGCCCCTACGTCACCCAAATGGCATGATCTGACGGGGGTGGCAGGCTTCCGCCCAGCCTGAATCTCACCCCCTCCAGCGAAGCGATGGGTCGCAGATCCGTGTAGCGCAGCGGAAGGGAAGTGGGGATAAAGGGGGTGGGTTGGTATAACCGCGGGCATGGCAGGCGCAGTCCTGTAGGGTCGATGGCCTTGCCAAGCCCCTACGTTACCCAAATGGCACGATCTGACGGGGGTGGCAGGCTTCCGCCCAGCCTGAATCTCACCCCCTCCAGCGAAGCG
>DJGU01000117.1:0-422 GCA_002432795.1 Anaerolineaceae bacterium UBA5838 | reverse complement strand
CTTTCTCATTTCTTACTAACCAATGAGGAATTAAAGTAGCAGCAATTGTGATGCATTACAACTACCTTACTCCGTTTTTGACCTATTCTGATGTTACAATAATCCCATCTGATCCAGCTCCCGCAAGGGAGTAATATTTGAATCATTAAGGAGAGTTAATGACAGAGGCAGATTCCCGAATTCAGAAGCTTAAAAGCATGCAGGAAGCTTCCAAACTTGGTGGCGGACAAGACCGCATCGATAAGCAGCACGCCAAAGGCAGCCTGACTGCCCGCGAACGCGTTGACCTGCTGCTCGACCCCGGCACTTTCCGCGAAATCGGCAGCATGGTCACCCCGCTCAACCCACCCGAAGGCGATGAAACGCTCGGCGACGGCGTTGTGACTGGTTATGGCAGTGTTGATGGGCGCACCGTTTACGTC
>DJGU01000042.1 GCA_002432795.1 Anaerolineaceae bacterium UBA5838 | reverse complement strand
AAGCCCCGAAAGTGGTTGATTACGTAGCCACACCGCCCGCGCAGCCTGAGAAGAAAGATAAATTCCCTGTATGGGCAATTATCTTGATCGTCTTGCTTGTGCTCTGTATTTGCATCGCCTGCCCGATCATCATTCTCGGCGGCAGTATTTTTGCAATTTTCCGGGACGCCGTCAGCATCCTGCCGACACTGTTCCTATAAGCTCCAATTCAATCAAACACCCCCGTAGGCCGGATTGCGCTTTTCAATCCGGCTCTTTTCTATGTTAAGTACCGTCGCACCGTAGGCCGGATTGTGCATTTCAATCGGCTCTTCCGATTTTCAGTACCGTCGCACCGTAGGCCGGATTGTGCTTTTTAATCCGGCTCTTTTAATACAGTTGTAGGCTTGATTGTTTCAGGATTTGTCATTGCGAGGAACGAAGCAATCTAAATTGTCTACACTCAAGCCAGGTAAGAGGTTCACAAACCATTAGCGAGCAAAAAGCCTGATCTGTAACCTCTACTATTCGTGGCTTTACGATAGTCTAGATTGCTTCACAAAAGACGTTCGCAATGACAGCTTAATCGGCGAATTGCTCCCGGAACGGTGCGAAACCGTTCCCTACGAGTGTAAGCTGCCCTTCAGTAGGGAACGCGGCTCGTCCCGTTCCGTCTTATTATCTGCCGATGCGGGCAGAGTAGTCGTAGGTCGAACGGAGTACCGGCGAAGCTGGTAACGAGCCTCTTTTGCTCACTCCGACATAGCTTACAGAACCTCCCAAGCGGTGGGTTGACTGTAACCTGGTGTGCCCCTCCATACGCTTTGTGACGCCAACCCACCCTACCCTGCCTTGCGGACACAGGCACGTGCCCTACAAGCTGCACATGGAACGGCGCATACCCTTCTTTGCGGACACACGGGGCGACCGTTTCCTACCGCCCTTCAGTAGGGAACGCGGCTCGTCCCGTTCCATCTCATTGCCGCCAATCCGAACAAAGTAGTTCGGACAGTAGCATCTGGACTTTTTCCATGTTAAAATAAAAGATTGCGAAAGCAGAGAGAATATGGAAGAATTTAACAAAGATTTACCCGTAATGATCGTCGGACTGGGAAATCCAGGTCCAGCCTACCGCCATACCCGGCACAACTTTGGCTTCCTGGCATTGGATGAGCTGGCAGACGAGCTAAACATCCAGGTCAAGCGCCTCAAGTTCAAAGCCATGATCGGCGAGGGCAGATTCAACGACAACAAGGTTGTGCTCGTCAAACCAATGACCTTTATGAACAAGTCTGGTCAGGCTGTGGCTCCCTTGCTGCGCTATTTTAAATTACCGCTCTCCAACCTGCTCGTGATCCATGATGACCTGGACCTTCCTCTCGGCACTCTGCGCCTGCGCCCCAGCGGCGGCACTTCCGGACAGCGAGGGATGGCATCCATCATCGCCCACCTCGGAACGCAGGAGTTTCCGCGTATGCGCCTGGGCATCGGCCGCCCACCTGGTCAGATGGATCCGGTGGATTATGTGCTTAAAAATTTTCTGCCTTCTGAAAATGAACTTCTGGCAATCGTTTTGCGTACCGCAGTTGAAGCCAGCCAAAACTTCATCAATGAAGGTCTTACACAGACCATGAACAAATATAATGGGGAAGTCAGCTGAATATCCTCTGCTCGCGCCGCTTGCCAGCCTGACAGCCTATCAGGATCTGCTAAACAGGATCCGGGAAGGCGATTTCATTGGCGGCAACCTGCGCGGTTTGGGACTGCCGCGTGCGGTCCGATTGGCGCTGCTGGCTGCCTTGCATCACGATCTCCAAAAACCCATCCTTCTGCTCACAAACCGGGCAGATCGCGCGCTCTCGCTCTTCGACGAGCTTGGATTTTGGCTGCCCGAAGGCACCAATCTTTACTTCGCGGAGCCTAACCCTTCCTTTTACGAAGATTTGCCCTGGTCCGAGGGCACCCGCCATGATCGTCTGCGCGTTCTGACTGAGTTTGGCAGCTACTGGCTGCCGGGCAGTGTCGCCCCCCTGAGCCCCTCGGTTGTGATAGCCCCCATTCGCGCAGCCATGACCCGCACCATCCCCCGCCGCGATTTCTTGCGCAACACCCTGCGCATTCGCCTGTCAGATCAGCGCGACCTGGTCGAAACCAGTGCCAACCTGGTGAAGCTGGGCTATGAATACAGCAATATCGTCGTTGGGCCTGGTCAGTTCTCCCGCCGTGGCGGAATTGTTGACGCATGGTCGCACTCCAGCCCCTGGCCGGTTCGGATCGAATTTTTCGGTCAGGAAATCGATACCCTGCGCCTATTCGACCCCACCACCCAGCGCACAACTGAAAAACTCGAACAGGCGGTGCTTTTCCCCGCATCTGAAGCGCTTGCCCTGAACCTGTCAGATAGTGGCGAACTTCCCTACCAGCCCACTGAGTTTGAAATCCCTGATCTTTACCGTTTTCCATCCAGTTTGGTCGACTTCCTGCCCAAAGAATCCCTTGTTCTCCTGGACGGGCAGGAATTCATTGAAGCCGCTGCCAATGACATTGAAGAAGAGTCAAGTGAACGCAGGGAAACCCAGATTGCTAATCACTCGCTTGATCAGAACGCCCCTGTTCCCTACCTGACCTGGTCTGAGTTAGCCGACAGCCTCAGCCAGCATCAATTGCTTGAGCTGGGTCATACCAACGCTGAGGGTGGATCAACCCTCTCAGCCAGTTTCGGGTCAGGGCCTCGCTTTGCCGGCCGGCTTAAGGAATTCCAGTTCCACATTGAGACACTTAGCAGCGAAAACCTGCCCTGGACGGTTGTTTCACGTCAGGCGGCGCGGCTCAAGCAGCTCTGGACTGAAACACATCCTGCCGTAAAGGTTGAGGAAACCCAACAGCATTTCATCGAAGGCTCCATCTCCGGCGGTTGGGTGTTGAAGCATGGCAAAATCGAGCAGCATCTGCTCTCCGATAGTGAGATTTTCGGTTGGAGCCGCCCGCAGCCCCGCCGGCGCCCCATACTCAACACTGAAGTCCCGGAAACCATCTACGCGGACCTCAAGCCCGGCGACTGGGTAGTCCATGTGGACCATGGCATCGGTCAATTCATCGGGCTGCATTCTCCCAGAATCGAAGGTGTCCAACGGGAATACCTTGCCATTGGCTATAAGGACAATGACGTTCTCTACGTCCCCATTCACCAGGCTGATCGGATAACACGCTACATTGGTCCGGAAAGTGGTCCTCATTCGTTAAGCCGCCTGGGAGGCTCTGAATGGGACCTGACCAAGAGCCGTGTTCGGCACGCCGTGGTAGAAGTGGCACAGGACCTGCTTGAACTCTATGCCAAACGCCAAACCGCTGAAGGTTTCGCTTTCAGCCTGGACAACGACTGGCAAAAAGAACTGGAAGCCTCCTTTCCATATATCGAAACCCCAGATCAGCTGCTTGCGATCCAAAAAGTCAAAGAGGATATGGAATCACAACGCCCGATGGACAGGCTGCTCTGTGGTGATGTAGGCTACGGTAAGACCGAAGTCGCCCTGCGTGCTGCATTCAAGGCAGTGACAAACGGCAAGCAAGTGGCAGTTTTGGTACCCACAACCGTGCTGGCACAGCAGCACTACGAGACCTTCCGCCAACGCCTTTCGGTTTTCCCCGTGACCGTTGAGATGCTTTCACGCTTCCGCTCAAACAAAGCCCAGGATGAGATCATCCGCCTGACGCGTGAAAAACAGGTGGACATCCTGATCGGCACGCATCGCCTGCTTTCAGCGGATGTAAAGTTTAAAGATCTCGGGCTGGTCATCATCGACGAAGAGCAGCGCTTTGGAGTGACTCACAAAGAGCATCTAAAGAAGTTACGAGCTGAAGTGGATGTGCTCACCCTCACTGCCACCCCCATCCCCCGCACGCTCTACATGGCGTTGAGCGGTGTTCGGGATATCTCCAACATCAACTCACCCCCCGAAGAACGCCTGCCAATCATCACGCATGTTGGATCCTACGATCAGAAACTGGTGCGGGAAGCGATCGTACGCGAATTGGATCGGGGAGGACAGGTATTTTTTGTCCACAACCGCATCCAATCGATTCCGGCTGTTTACAATCACCTTTCAACCCTTATTCCCGAAGCCCGCATCGGCATCGGGCACGGCAGGCTGCCGGAAGAGCAGCTGGCTGAAGTGATGCAGCAGTTCACCGCCGGGCAAATTGATGTGCTCCTCTGCACTTCGATCATCGAATCCGGGCTCGACATCCCCAACGCCAACACCCTGATCGTCGACCGGGCTGACACTTTTGGGCTTGCGCAGCTTTATCAGTTGCGCGGTCGGGTTGGGCGCGGCGCGCAGCGGGCATTTGCTTATCTCTTCCGCGACAAACGGCGTTCCCCCACCCCCGAAGGCGAAGAACGTCTGGAAGTCCTGGCAGATAATTCCCAGCTTGGCGCGGGTTATGCCATCGCCATGCGCGACCTGGAAATGCGCGGCGCGGGTGATTTGCTGGGCACGCGCCAATCAGGTTACATCGCCGCCGTCGGTTTCCACCTCTACACCAAACTGCTTGGGCAGGCTGTCAAGGCTATCCGCAGTGATTCCGGCTTACCGGTTGAAACCGGAGTTGAAGCCCCCAGCCTTAACATCAACGTCGAACTGCCTCTTTCGAATGAGATTCCAGCCAGCTACATCCCCGACCAGGAACTGCGGCTCAAGCTCTACCGCCGCATCGCTTCTTTGCGTAGCGAGGCTGAAATCGCTCAAACCGAAATTGAGTTTGCGGATCGCTTTGGTCCCATCCCGCAAGGAGTGTTGGACCTTTTGTTCCAGATGAAGGTCAAACTGCGCGGAGAAGCCGCGGGGATCGAATCCATCAGCATCAACAACAACCAGGTCCTGCTTTCTTACCCTGCTCTTCCCAACGGCATCAAAGACCGCCAACTGCCAGAAATTGACCCCACTGTGCGGGCAGGAAAGAACGGCTATTGGGTAAATATTACTGATCTGAGCAGCGATCAATGGAAAGCCAGACTGTTAAGTGTGCTGCAGAAGATTCTGCAGCAGGGACTGACGCCAGAATAGATTGATACCCGGCTTTACGTTTTTCAGGCATGTGATACATTTAAGTTCTGATGACTAAGCAGCAAAAAGTGACAATTTACTTGAGTTTGGCACTCATCTTGTGCGGGCTCGGCCTGCTTTTTGCCCACCTCTGGCACCCCTACCAATTGGTAGTCGATGGGCAAACCTTGCACGTGCGAACAACAGCCTTCAGCCTGCGGGGACTACTCCGCCAGCTTAACTACGAACTCCAGCCAGGCGACCGTACCTCAATCGATCCCGACGCCTTCACCCTGAGCCTGCCCGATCGCCTTAGCCTTCAACGCACGCGCCTGGTAGAAATTGATAACGGCGCTACAAGCCTGGAGCTCCAAAGCTCCGAACTTCTGCCAGCCAATCTGCTGCAAGCAGCCGGGATTTCGCTCTTTCCCGACGACTTGCTGATGCGGGAAGGTCGCATTATTGACCCCCGCGAGCCACTGCCGGGTGGCGAGGAAGTCAGGCTTCAGTTCCTGCCTGCTAAGCAAATTACACTGATTATAGATGGGCAGACTCAGACACTCTTCACACAAAAAAACACCCTTGCTGAAGCTCTCCTCGAGGCCAACATCCAATTACAACCTGAGGACCGCCTCTCTGCCCCACCAGAAACCCAGCTCCAAGCCCAAAACGTGTTTACCTTAGCCAAGGCGCAAAGCCTGATTGTCACCATCGACAATCAGACCATCAGCGGCTTGTCTGC
>DJGU01000100.1 GCA_002432795.1 Anaerolineaceae bacterium UBA5838 | reverse complement strand
TGGACGGCTTCGGAGCGCGTGATCAACGACGCCTTCGATAAGGTTTTCTACCAGGCTAAGGGTCGGATTATCGTTGCCACCTTTGCTTCCCTGATCTCGCGCATGAAGCAAGTCTTGGATACTGCGAAAAGGCATGACCGTAAGGTCAGTTTTGTGGGTCTCAGCATGACTGAAAACGCCCGCATCGCCAAAGAACTTGGCTATCTGAATTACGATGAGAAACTTGTTGTTTCCACAGACCAGGCGCTTTCCATGCCGGACAATAAAGTGGTATTGCTGGTGACTGGCTCCCAGGGTGAACCAACTTCTATTCTTGGTCGGCTGGCTAACGGCACCAACCATCGCTTCAGCGTCAAAGAAGGCGACACAATCGTGCTTTCTTCCCACCCCATCCCGGGCAACGAAGAGCTCGTATACCGCGCTATCAACCGCCTGATGGAGCAAGGCGCAGAAGTGGTTTATGAAGACATCTTGCCCGTGCACGTCTCGGGGCATGCCAGCCAGGAAGAAATCAAACTCATGCTGCATCTCGTGAAGCCGCGCTACCTCATCCCCGTTCACGGCGAAATGCGCATGCTTAAACAGCACAAGCGCCTTGCCCTCGAATTGGGTATGGAAGAAGAGCAAATTGGACTGGTCGAAAATGGTCGAATCATTGAGTTCACTCATGGTGAGATGAGCCTGAAGGAACGCATTCCGGGTGGTTACGTCTTTGTGGACGGCATCGGCGTGGGTGATGTGGATCGCTCCACCGTGCGAGACCGCGAACTGCTCAGCCAGGATGGTGTGGTTCTGCTCAACCTTGAGTTGAACAAAAATAACGGCAAGTTCAAGGACCTGGAAATAATCAGCCGCGGTTTCATCGCGCAGGATGAGTCTCAGGAGTTGTTTGCTGAATTGCGCAAGCGCGTGGTGAAGTTGACGCAGTTCCCGGCAAATAATCTGCAAAAAGAAATCCAAAGCGTCGCAACCTCCTATCTCAACGAGGAGACCAAGCGCCGCCCGGTGATATTCGTTACGATCTCAAAGGAATAAAAACCTACATTTTTCTGTAGGGCGAGATTGGCAGGACAGGGTATTGATCTTAAATGACCCCTACCTCCTGCCAATCCGCCATATAGCTTTACTGTCTTTGGGGTGTTTGTATCAAATCGGCGGATTGAAAGCCCAATTCCAGATATCTAAATTACCAACCTAAGGCGTTCAATCCCGCCCTACGAGGGATTTTAAGTGCCTTAGGGCTTTCTACACTTAGGAATTTTTCATAATTACCGAGCTGATGGCGTCTGCCACATGCTCACATTGATCGCAGATCTTCTCGAAGCGGTCAAAAATCCGTACCCAGACCATCACATGCATCAGGTCTTTTTCCTTGGTGTAAAGCTCGTGCACGGTTTTGAAGAAAAGGGAATCCGCCAGTTCTTCAATCACATTGACTTCAACAATTTTTTTGGCGATAAGGTCGGATTTACGGAAGTTTTCGAATTCATCAAAGCAAGCCTTCATCGCTTCAGCACTCCGAACAATCAGTTCCACGAAATCGATCGCCTCAGGGCGCATTTGCTTTACGTTATACATGAAGAACATCTGATAGACCTCTTCGATGCTGTCGAGCACGTCATCCAGCATGGAAGATAAAGTCCCGATATCTTCGCGCTCAATTGGGGTTATAAACTCGGCGATGAGCATCTTCATCATTTTGTGCCTTTTCTCGTCAGCTCCATGTTCAATCTCGTGCATGGTTTTGTTGAGCTTCTCGATTTTGTCAGGGTTGTAGTTTTTGACTGTTTTTTCGAGCTGACGCGCGGCAACAATCGCGTCACTGGCAATATCACTGAACATTCTGTAGTAGTTATTGTCTTTTTTTGCCATCAAACATCCTTACACAAATATGCGAATTAATAAACGCGTCACGAGATAACCGAGCAAACCGCAGCCCGGAAAAGTCAGCACCCATGCCAGCACCATCTCCCGCACCACCCCCCAGTTCACCGAGCGGATGCGCCTGGCAGCACCAACCCCCATGATGGCGGTTGTTTTGGTGTGCGTTGTAGAAACAGGCAAACCTCTGAACAGGGAAGCCGCCAGCAGAGATAGTGCGGCCGCCAGATCGGCACTGAAGCCCTGGTAGGTCTCAAGTTTTACCATGTCCATTCCAACTGCTTTGATAATGCGATAACCGCCGATCGAAGTGCCAAGTGCCATGGTCACCGAGCAAAACAACATCAGCCAAATCGGGATTTCGAGCGTTGCTGGCACGGCTTGCCCCTTGGCCAGCGCCATCCCAATCAGAAACACACCGATAAACTTCTGCCCATCCTGAGCTCCGTGCATAAACGCCATCGCCGCGGCGCCACCCACCTGGGCATTCCTGAAAATTTTGTTCGTCCTTCGCCTTTCCTGGTGTTTAAATAGCAGCTCGAGGAGTTTGGCAATTCCCCAGCCCAGAAAGAACCCGCCAAAGGTGGAAAGGATTAAGCCAAACACCACTTTCATCCATTCCGCGCCATTTACCCCCTGGAAACTGTTAAAATATGCCACCGCCGCGCCGGTCAGACCAGCAATCAGAGCATGGCTTTCGGAGGTTGGGATGCCAAAGTACCAGGCGGCAGTCGCCCAGATGACAATCGATGCTAGGGCGCCGCTCAGGGCGATGGAGCTGGCTCGCATATCAGTGCCAAAATCCACCATGTTGCTGATGGTCATGGCGACGCTCTTGTTGATCAGTGTCATTACAAACACACCGAGGAAATTGAAAACAGCCGCCATCAAAATGGCATTTTTGGGTTTAATCGCGCGCGTAGAAATGCAAGTGGCAATCGCATTCGGCGCGTCCGTCCAGCCATTTACTAAAATAACCCCAATTGTCAAGATGACTGTGACCAACAGTGCAGGATTTGCGAGAATATCCTGAATAAACTCCACGAAGTCCGCCTTGAAAGAATGTTAAATGGATTATATCCGCTTACATTACATTCGGGGAAAAGCTAAAGTCGCAGGATATTTTTACAGGCAAAGAACCCGCAAAATACCGCTGCGACTTCGAATTTCAAGTGATCAGAATGTCTTCGCGCGTTCTTCGCGCAGGATGGTTTGCAGTTTTGGGAAGATGACAGGGTTGGCTGCCAAAATGTCCACGCTGCCTTTCAGAAGATGCCCTTCCCCATGGAGCGTGCTGACGATGCCGCCAGCCTCGCGGATCAGCAGGATACCTGCCGCCACATCCCACGGATTAAGCGCGATCTCCCAAAAGCCTTCCACGCGACCGCAAGCCACATATGCCAGGTCCAGCGCGGCTGAGCCCAGGCGCCGGACGGTCTGCACTTCATGTGACAGGCGAATGAAGTTGTTAATATTGGAGCGGGGCGTATCGAGCAGATGGTAACGAAAGCCGGTGATGAGCATGGAATCAATCAATTCCCGCGTTTCCGAAACACCGATGGGCTTGCCATTTAGCCAGGATCCCTTGCCTGCTTCGGCTGTGAAATATTCTTGCATCGGCGGATTGGCGATCACCCCGAGTTTGACTTCACCTCTGTGTGCATAAGCCACGGAGATTGAATATAGCGGTAAGCCGTGAGCATAATTGAGCGTGCCGTCAATCGGATCGATAAACCATTCGTGTTCCTGGTCACCGTCATGTTGCCCAGTCTCTTCTGCATTGACGCTGTGACCAGGAAAACTTTCGTGGATCTTATTGATCATAAAGGCTTCGATAGCCGTATCTGCCTCCGTGACAAGATCAGCCTTGCTTTTATGCCGAACCTGCAGACCCTCCCCTCGCATCTGCTGCGCCATTAGGGCGGCTTCTCTTACCCAGTTGATGACTTGCTCCAATGTTGGTTCCATGTTCGCCTCAGCGTCCAATTTTACCCCATCCGCCTCAAGAGACGGAATGCTCTTTTATGATAAACGCTGCACTTGTGGAAAACTTGTGGATAAAAAGGGGCAAAGTTGGGGATTAACTGGATATAATTGTGAATAATCCTACTAATCCTGTGGAAACGAGCCTATGGAAACACCCAAAGATCTTCCCAAGTTTGCCGTACTTCAACTCTCCGGATGCTCAGGCTGCGAAGTTTCGCTGTTAAATTCAAATGAATGGATCAGCAATTTCAATCTGGTCTATATGCCCCTGGTCGTATCGACCCATAAACTGCCAGAAGATATTGAGGTTCTGCTTGTCTCAGGCGGCGTTCGGACTGATGAAGACTTACATAATCTCCATAAAGGTGCTTCTCGCAGCAAGAAACTGATCGCCGTAGGCACCTGCGCACTCTCGGGCGGAGTTGCTCAAATCCCGGAGGGGCATATTTCACGCGAATCTTACTTGGATTCCTCGCATCGTTTGCGCTTGCCCAGCATGCTGCCCCGCGCTTATCCAATTGATAAATTTGTTCATGTCGACCTGTATTTACCAGGCTGCCCACCAACCCCAGAACTTTTTATTACCGCGCTAAAAGAGGCGGAAAACGCCAGGATTGCGAGTATCGTCTGCCAGGAATGCGGGCGTAAGAAATTGACCGATATGCGTCCGACTTCTATCAGCGGACCGCGCAGTGGCACTCCAGACCCCGAGATTTGTCTGATCAACCAGGGCTACCTTTGCTTAGGCACCTCCACGCGCGGCGGCTGCGGTGCTCTCTGCACCCGACCAGGTCACGCTTGCGTGGGCTGCCGGGGACCAGCCAACCCTTATCTCAACAAAGACCCTGAATTCGTGTTGGATAACCTGCGTCGTGTGTTTACCAGAATGACTGACATCCCTATCGAAGAAATCAATGCCGCATTGGCCTCGCCCTGGCTGTCCCTGTTCCTTGGTCAGTTTACCGATTACACACAGGATCAGTCATTGCCCCAGCAGACAAAGGAGAAGATGATCTGATGACGACTATCACTTACCCCCTCAGTCGAATTGAAGGACATGCGCGTGTCGTGATTGATATTCACGACGATGAGGTCTTCAGAGCTGATTTTCAAGCTATGGAAATGCGCGGTTTCAGCTATTATGTTCAGGGAATTCCAGCTGAACAAATTACCGTGATCGTTCCGCGTATCTGTGGTGTTTGTTCGACAGCCCACCAGGTGGCTTCCGTAAAAGCGCTTGAAGACCTTTTCGGTATCACACCTCCTCCTCTGGCCTGTGAAATTCGGGAAGTGCTTCTGTTAGGACAACTGATCCAGAACCAGGCTACCTCACTCTTCATCTTTACCATGCCAGATCGCGTCAACGCCAGTTCGCTATTTGAAATAGCAGAGACACCAGAGGGCAAATCCCGCCAGTTTTCTCTTGCCCAGATGTCCCTGAAAATCAGAAAAATCGGCACCGATCTGATCAGCCTTGCTGGAGGACAATTCATCCATCCCATCAAAACTGTCATCGGCGGTGTCACCAGCAGTATCCCCCGCGAAAAAGCCGATGCGATGATCAAAACGATTGAGGAATTACTGCCAATGGCTGTTGATTTAGTAGACAATTATTGGCAAATGTCAACGGAAATGGTCGACCGAATTGGGACATGGGGTGATGACGAACCCACTTACTATCTCGCCTCGACTGAAGCTGACAGTTTTCGGCTCAACAGCAAACGCTTGCGAGTTATGTGCGATGAAGGGAGGGAATGCCACACTTTTGCTCCCCAGGAGTACGAAAATTACTTAAATATCGAGGAGAGTGACTATTCCTATGCCGGTACCAGCAGTTTTCAGGGGCACATCATGCGGGCAAACAGCCTTGCTCGAATCAACCTGACAAATTCCTTTGGAACTCCAAAAGCTGATGCTTACCTGAAACGCTTTGGCGAAGCTTATGGCAAACCCGCTCACGCGATCTTGTTCTTCGACCTCTGCCGGGGGATCGAGTTAGTTTACGCGCTGGAAAAAGCCAAACAAATGCTCGAAACCGATTTGCAGCACGGCGAAGCGATGGTCAGGTACGCGCCCAGGGATGGGATCGGATTTGGCTTGGTAGAAGCCCCGCGAGGACCATTGATCCATCGTTATGAAGTTGAAAACGGACTGATTAAAAAAGCGGATTTCATTATCCCAACTGTGCACAATATGCTGGCAATCCGCAGAGCGCTCATGGTTGCAGCCAAACGCTACGTAAGTCCGGAAGGTATCAGCAACGAACTGAGCCGGGCAGTCGGGCGTGTGGTGCGGGCTTTTGACCCTTGCATCGCCTGCGCGACAAAATAGAAGGCCTTTTCGCATCCCAAAAGGCGATCGAGAAAAAGATCAGCAGCTGGTTAATTCCTTTTGCTAATCTTTTTTGGGCTACTCTACTCTGCGCAACTAACGGTCTTCAAAACGGTCCAAGATATCCAGAAACTCAAGCGATAAACGGGCACGCGTTTCTTCCACAATCCAATCCGAAATTTCACGGTAATAAGCCTGCGCGATTCCACCAGCAATGCAGGCAATGGTGTCACTGTCGCCGCCAATCGAGATACTCAGGCGGATGCAGTCCTCAAAATCCATTGATTCCAGGAAGCATGTGATTGCTTCGGGTACCGATCCCTGGCAGGTCTCATCAAACTTATTCACTTCTCGAATTAAGTCGCAGGTCCGGCTCAGGTCGTACCCAAATTGCTTTTCAATCGCCTGTCGAATTGCATCTCTGTCCTCCCCCTGCCGTGCCATCCAGATAGCCAGCGCTACCGCCTGCGCGCCCTTGATTCCTTCAGGATGGTTGTGCGTCACTTCCGCGCTGCGCTTTGCTTCCACAAGGGTGGTTTCAGCATCCGCAAAAGCAAACCCAACCGGCGCAACGCGCATCGCTGAACCATTGCCAAAACTATAGTAAGGTTTTGGGTCCTTCAACCACATCCATTTTCCAAAGCGCCCGCCATAACCGCGATTGGGATAAGCCCTCGCAAAGCGCTGGTAGGTTGCGGCATAATCACCGCCATCCAACAGTACCTTGGCCGTGGCAAAGCTCAAAACGCTGTCATCTGTAAAATCAGATTTTGCCTGAAAAAGTGGAAATTCTTTGCTGCGGTGGTTGTTGAATTCATATACCGACCCAACAATATCTCCAATGATCGCCCCAATCACTTAACCCTTCCTGATATTATCGCTCACCGCGGCATTCCGCCTGCAACTGTTCAAAGTACTGGCGCAAAAAAGCATCGCGCTGCCGGGCAATAGCTCTGCCGGACTTGGTCAGCAGCCTCTCGTGTACGAATCGCAGCTTGAATAGATATTCGTGATAAGCGCTGTGTGGCTCATCAGGTTCTTCCTCGCCGCTCGCCAGGAAGCGCTG
Organism: Anaerolineaceae bacterium UBA5838; assembly: GCA_002432795.1. Taxonomy (GTDB): domain Bacteria; phylum Chloroflexota; class Anaerolineae; order Anaerolineales; family Anaerolineaceae; genus Mesolinea. The sequence goes on along the minus strand of DJGU01000100.1, from coordinate 22,679 downwards.
AGAAGGCTCGCGGTAAAAAGGCAAGTCCGCCTGAGCCGAAAAAGCCGTGGTGCGGGCTGCGCCAATAGCCCCCAGGACGTCCAGCTTGTCCGCGTCAAAGAGGCACATTGCCTCAATCGTCCGCGGGGGTTCGTCCTGCGCGCGGTAGCGATGGCTGCGGATGCAGTGCTGCACCGCCGCAATTCGCTCCGGCTGCCAGCCCATCTCCTTCAGCACAGTTCCCGCAAAGTCCGCGCTGAGCAAATGGTGCACTTCGCGTTCATTCGCCTCGCCGCGGGGATCGGCTCCTCTTGAATCGTGCAAAAGTGCAGCCGTTTGTACTATCTCAAGATTTGCACTTTCTTCGCGGGCAAGCCGCTCGGCAATCCTGTAGACCCGCATGACGTGATCAAAGCCATGCACAGGGTCATTGCCAGGGTAAAACGCGCGGGCTTGTTCGATGCTCAATTCCATTAGAACCTCGGAAGCTGAATGATGCCCAGGATATTCCCCAGGATCGCCAGCAGAAACAAAATAAAAACAATGGTCCGAATCACGTGCCATGCCAGTTTGAAGATATCGCGCAGCACCCAGATGATTGCCAGCACCCCCACGATGAGGATGGTTAAGTTGATCAACTGGCGCGTCAATTCCGGGTCCATTTTCACCTAATTTGCATTTGGATAGATAACGCCCTTTTTGACGACCTGCGCCACCTGGTTGCTGCCGTAGCGGTAGCTTAAGTTACGGTAATCCGGCGTGGTCAGCACCAGGAAGTCCGCCTGTTTTCCCGCTTCGATCGAGCCGACATTATGCTCCAGGGCAACTGCCTTGGCGGCATTGATCGTGGAAGCAGCCAGCGCCTGGGCAGGCGTCAGCTTCAGGTAGCGGCAAGCCAGAGCCTGGATGAACTGCATAGATTCGTTCCAGGTGGTGCCCGGGTTCAGGTCAGTTGCCAATGCCAGATAGCCATCGGCTGCCAGGATTTGCTTTGCCGGGGTGTATTCCTGCTGTGCCAGGCCAAAGGGCGTGCCTGGGAGAGAAACTGCCACGGTCTCACTTGCCGCCAAGCGAGCGATGTCTTCCAGCGAGGTCTTTACCAGGTGATCCGCCGAAACAGCCCCTAGTTCGGCTGCCAGGCTGGCGCCCCCCAAATTTTCAAATTCGTCCGCATGCAGTTTGATCGAAAAACCGAGTGCTTTTGCCGCGCTCAGGATTTCGCGAGTTTCATCGATTTCAAACACTCCTGCCTCGCAAAATACGTCCACAAAAGGCAGCGATCGCCCGCTGGCATGCTCAAGCCACCACTGTTTCGTCAGCGGCAACGCCTCCTCGCATAAAAAGCGGGTATAACCAGCGGTATTACCCTTGTACTCAGGCGGGATGGCATGCGCGCCCATGTAGGTGGGCACGATGTCAATCGGCGCGGTACGATCCAGCTCCAGGATGGCCTCCAGCTGGCGCAGTTCGGTTTCAACGTCCAGCCCGTAACCCGTTTTGGCTTCAATGGTCGTGGTACCCAAGGAAAAAGCGGCATCCGCGCGGCCGCGGGCTTCTTCCACCAGTTGCTCGAGGCTGGCCATCCTCGTAGCGGTTAGAGTCGCAAGTATTCCTCCACCAGCCGCCATGATCTCCATGTAAGTCTTGCCCTTCAAGCGCATTTCAAACTCACTGGCGCGGTCTCCAGCCCAAATCAGATGGGTGTGCGGGTCCACAAAGCCCGGTACTACCGCCCCCCCCTGCAGGTCAATGCGTTCAGCGTCGGGATAGCGCTCCAGCATATCGTCATCCCTGCCAACAGCAAAGATGTTTTCGCCCTCGCAGACGATCGCGCCTCGCTCGATCATGCCGAGCTTCCCGAGCTCAAGCCCTCGCTGAGGACCGCCTTCAAGGGTTATCAATTGTGAGATGTTATGGAAAATCTTCATGCCCTAATTGTAACGGATATGTTGCAAAGTCAGGCATGAGTGAATGCATGAGTGAATGCTAGTGCGGATTATTCGAAAAGATTCACAGAACTATCTAGAAACCAGGAGCCTCAAGAATCATTAATGACCCACCCCCTCCCTCTTGTCTCCTTTTCGCTGCGCTGGAGGGGGTTGGCTGGCAAAAGCTGGGTAGGGTGGGTTGGCGTCAAGGAGCATGGAAACTATACAGGAATATAATAGCCAACCCACCGCCAGCATGGCATTTATTTGTGTTGGTGGGTTGGCGTCACGGAATCCAAACCAACCTACGTATCTACTTACGCCAGTCAATCACCACGCAGTGGTAAAGATCGGGTTCGAACATCAAGCCGTGGTAGGCTCTTTCTGCCTCCTCCGGCGCGATCACATGGCTGATCAGCCACGAAACCGGCAATTCACGGCTAAGGATCATGCTGCAAACGGTCTCGAAATTGCGCGCCACGTTCATGCGCATACCTTCGCTCTCAAACACTGGCTCCAGGCTGTTGAATGCCCCGGTCACGCGCAGCATGCGCATGTGGATGGCATTCAGCATGGGGGTCACGTCCAGGGTGCAGGAGGCACGCGGAGTGCCAAGCAGTGCCACCTGCCCGTATTTCTTGCAGACTAAAACCGCCGTCTCAATTGCTCTTGCCGCGCCTGTCACGTCCACAGCCGCGTCCAGCCCGCCAAAGCGTGCCTGGATTTGCGCCAGCTGCTCTTCTGCCGGGCAATCCACTATGTGTGAAATCCCCATTTGCTGCGCCTGGGCGCAACGCTCCACCACCGGGTCAATTGCCACCACCTCAGCCCCCAGTTTCTTGAGCATCAGTGCCGCCAGCAGCCCGATCATTCCCATGCCAAACACCCCAATGCGGTCCCCCAGGCGCACCTCCACGCTGTTGATGCCGCTAATAGCGACCAATGCCAGGGTGATCAAGGTGCCTTCCTGCGCGCCAATGCCTTCCGGCAGTTTAAAGATCATCGGTCCCTGGGTGCGAGTTCCGCGGGAGAAGCGGCAGACCGAAGCGTGGGGTCCGGTGTAGAACACACGATCGCCTGCTTCCAAATCCGTCAACCCCTCACCCTTTGCCAGCACTTTCCCCACCGCCGAATAGCCCGGGCGCACCGGGTAACTGAAACTTTTTTTGATCTCAAAAACGCGCGAGAGTTCTGTGCCAGCGCTGATCATGCTGGCTTCCGCCTGAATAATGGCTTCATTGGGCTGCAGATTACTGGTATCGAGCTCTTCCACAACGACTTCCGCCCGTCCCTTGGCAGGAATGATAACGGTTCTGGTTAACATCTTATGCCTCCCCAAAGACCCGGCGCAAATGTCCGTTGTGCTTCTCCAGTTCAGCGCGCGCCTGCTCCACCGGCAGCCCCGTCTTTATGATGACTGCCGCCAGTTTCACGCTCCCGTTTGCAGACGCCAGAGCTTCTGCCAGGCGTTCTGTTTCGACCGCGGGGAAGATTTCTCGCAGGATGTTCAGGCAGCGTGCGTGCAATTTCTCATTCGTGGCTTTAACATCCACCATCAGGTTGCTGTAGGTTTTGCCCTGTTGGATCATCGTTGCCGTCGACAGCAGGTTCAGCACCATTTTTTGAGCTGTACCAGCCTTCAGGCGGGTGGAGCCTGAAAGGGCTTCTGGACCGGTTTCGACTTCGATGGCCACATCCGCGTGCCTGCCAATTTCGCTATGCTTATTATTCGCAACACTAATCGTCCCCGCGCCAACGCTCCTGGCATAATCCAAACCCCCAAGCACGTAGGGCGTGCGACCGCTCGCGGCGATACCACATACCACATCGTTTTGGTATAACCCAAGAGATTTAAGCTGTTCCGCTGCGGCAAGAGGGTCATCCTCAACGTGCTCCACTGCCCCGCTGATGGCTCTCTCGCCGCCAGCAATCAGCCCAACAACGCCTTCAGGTGGCATCGAGAAGGTCGGCGGTATTTCAGAAGCATCCATCACACCGAGCCTGCCGCTGGTGCCCGCGCCGATATAGATCAGGCGTCCGCCGCGCTGCATGCGCCTGGTGATGAGATCTACAGCTTCGGCAATCTGCTCGGACTGTTCTTCCACCGCATCCGCCAGCACCCTGTTCTGGTCGTTCAGCATCCGCACCATGTCCAGCGTGGGCAGCATATCGATATCCAGTGTCGCTGGGTTGCGTTGTTCGGTTGTTAACTTCTTTATCTCAGAGGGTTGAACTGCCATTTTTCTCCTTTACAGGTCAAATAAACGTTTAATCGCCAGGGCTACGCCATCATCATGGATGCTTTCAGTCACTTCGTCTGCCTCAGCCTTTACATTTGCATGAGCATTGCCCATCGCCACGGCATAACCAGCAATTTTCATCGCCGGCACATCGTTACCGCTATCACCAAAAACGATCACGTTTTCGGGATCCAGGCCGTAATGCTCGCAAACATGCATTAATCCTGAGGCTTTTGTGACGCCGCCTTTTGTCACCTCGATGGTCTGATAATCAGTGACAGCCGCTTCGAAGCCAAAATTGTGCCGCACCATCCTGACCGCGGCAGGCACATCTTCCTCTCTCGCCATCCTGAAACCAAACTTCGCCACTGGCTTCATGGTCTGTTCGACATGTTCAAGGTCGTCAAGGACTGTATAAACCCTGCGGTACTCCCGTTCAGATTTTGCGCGCTCTGCTTCATTGGGCTGCAGATCCAGCAAGCGCTCAAGATTTTCCTTCATCAGGTAACCAGAACCATCGTGAAAAGAAACATGGAAAGAATTCGTGATAGTGGGCAACCAGCGCAGAAAACTCAAGGCTGTTTCAACATCAAAACCGTCAAAATTATAAAGTTCTTTACTGCGGATATTGCCAATCATCGTACCGTTGGAGCCAATCGCAATCTGGAAACTGGGGATATCCAGTACCGCCGGGGGTAAAGTAAATATGTGGCGACCGGTCGCCACAATGGTCCTCACACCGCTTTCAGCCAGTCGCATGATGGCAGCTTTGGTAAGCTCGGTGATAGTACTTTTGGTCAGAATGGTTCCATCGAGGTCAAAAGCGGCTAATCGGATATTCTCTTTGTGGAACTCTCTTTTCAAAACAAATCCTTTCGATGATTCCTACTGCTTAGGCCCGAGGCTCTTGACAATGCCCTTGTACTTGTTGATCAGTGCCAGGTTGCGCTCGTGTCCATTGGGAACGTTACCTGAGGTCAGGAGTTCGAGCTCGTAGCCTTCTGCCTCCGCCAGCTCAACCATCATGGCAGTCAGAGTATGCACAATTACCGCCCCAGCAACAGTAGATGTGGGCGCGATCTTGATCCCCGAAGCCACTTCCACGCTGGCATCGCCCAAGACCCCAAAGTTGTCGAGCACGATGTCGCAAATTTCGTAGAGTTTCAGCCCCGAATGATGGCGGCTTTGCAGTGGACGGGAATGGTTAAGGTTGGTCAGAGCGATGGTCAGAGCGCCGCGTTCTTTTGCACCCATGGCCATCTCAATCGTCAGCGGATTGATACCGCTGTTCGAGAACACAATCAGCACATCTTTTGCGCCAACTTTGAATTCTTCCAGCAGCGGCTCAGCATGACCTTCGCTGCGTTCAAAGGCGGATGAAGCTGTGGCATCTTTGTGAAGCATGAGTTCTTCCGTCAGGATCGGATTTACAGGCGCCATGCCGCCAGCGCGATAAAACATCTCGAGTGCCAGCAAATGCCCATGACCAGTGCCGAACGTGAAGATCAACCCGCCCTGCCTGACGCGTGCCAGGATCGCGTCTGCGGCTTCGCGCAGTACTTCTTCGTTCTGCCGGATTTTTTCCAGTATTTCGCCCAGGTTTTCCAGATATTCATTTGCGTATTTCATTTTTATGCCATTTCTCCCGCCATCAAACGGGCCAGGTCATCAGTGATTTCTTCCGTGAGCGCGGTGTTCCTTCGGCGGTATTCGGTCTGCCTCATCGCTATTCTTTCTTGCTCTCGTCAGGTTTCACTTTGTCTGGTTGCCAGCCGTATTTATCAATCAGTTCGTCGAGCCCTTTCTCGTCAAGCTTCAAGATGCCTGAATAGCCGTTGAATTTCCACATGAGGGGTAACTGATTCCAATGGGAAGCGAGCATTTGATTGAATGCGGTTTCTTCACTTACAATTTTAAGGTACGGGTCTTCAACATCGTAAATGTTCTTTTCGAGGAAGTCCTCGAACTCTTCCGGCTCAACACCGTACGCTTCGGCGTACCCGTTGGTGTAAAGGTCTACCCGAATGAACCCTTTTATTTCGTATGTGTCTTTATTTGAGACCCACTCCAAGAGCGCGAATATCGCTTCCTCTTCTATTTCAGGTTTCGGTTCTTCGGGCTTCTCGCCGACGACTTCTTTTGGTGCTTTCGATTCTGAAAAAAGTTCTTCCATTTTATCTCCTCTTCTAACAAGCCTTCTGCTTATTAAATTCGTATTTCAAATACTTCAAACTAGCTTCCAACTGGGCTTTTGCCCTTTCTACGGCTATTTCCTTTATCTCGTCATCTGTCTTCCCCTATAGGGGTAAGTATTGTCGATGTTGCGCGGGTGATGCTTCATGTATTCTTTTACTACACTCACAAAGTCATCTGTCGCGAAGTGCCTTTTCAGGATTTCGTCTACCTTCGCGTCGTTTGCCATGAAGTCTTCGCAGGCTTTCATGTGGTCTGGCTTGATGCGCCAGCCCGGAATATGAACGCTCCCTATCCAATCTCTTTGACAGTCCATCTTGTCGTTGTAACCTATTATCGCGCGAGCCCCCGGTCCCGCATCGCCGAACGGGTCTTCGCCGATGATTTCAAAGACACAGGCAAACCCGTTGTCAATCGCGTAGATTTCGCCTATGTTGTTATCTCTCCTGCCATCAAACGCGCCAGGTCATCCGTGATTTCTTCCGAAGCGCCTTTGGGCATGGGTGACATAATGCTTTCGTAGGTCTTGCCGTATTCGCCTTCGTCGGCAAGATAACCGCCATAATCATCGGCATAACCCCAGATGAGCGGAAGTTTTGCTTTGCTGGCAGCCTTGATCTGCATACCAAAGCGCGAGAACAATTCACCGGGTTGTTTGCAGATTTCAACATCTCCCAGGCGGATAATTGCCGCGTCAAAATTGGCGGTTATTTCTTCTTTCTTCAACTTCAGGTCAATTGCATAAACCGAAGAAAGCAAAATTTTATGCTTGTCGTAATTTTCTTCAGTTGCCATCTGCTGCTTGATTTGCTCCTGCAGGTTCTTGAGGGCTTCTTGATCCACTGGATAACTCGTTTCCCAGTGATAGGCTTCGACCACTGGCTTTTTCAAGTTGAGCGGTTCAAGTTCCTCGCTGGCAAAAAGCTGCGCCAGGATGCCCTCACCAGTGCGAGCCAATTCCTCTGCGTCGTGACCCTGACGGTAGTTGCGGTTGCTCATGTCTCCCGAAGCGCCTTGCATCATCAGTGGATACACTCCCAGCCGTTCTTTGACGCCCCGGCTGATGTACCCCAGCAAGTCACTGCTGATCTGCAGGTTCTGGGCGCCCAGCACAGTCGGGTGGCAGGAGATATTTACAATTGCCGCCAGATCATCCTCTCCGTCTTTAAAGACAACCAGAGTGGCGTCTTTATCCTCAGGTTTGCCAATCCCGTTGCGATTGCCATACAAACCCTCAATTTTCACGGTACGATACCAGGCTTTAACATCTTTCAGCTCAGTTTCAAAGCAGTCGGCGATGGTGGCATAAATCTTTTCTTTGAGGAAATCCTGATACCGCTGCCAGAAGCCATCATCACTTTCTTCATCAAACATGGTCAAGCGCTCGGAACGGATTTCCGGTCCGGCGTGGGTGTGAGTGGTGGCGATGGTGACCATTTCCGGCTGGATGCCATAGTTTTGCTGCAGCTTCTGTTTGACTTCTGCAACAATTTCAGGCGTGATCATCAAGATTTCCACATCGCAGAACACAATGGGAGCACCTTCGATCTCCAACAGAAGCGCGGTGCACTTCAATTCATCCAGAACCCCCTCAGATTTCTGCCTGCGCATGCCATAGCCGCCCATGAAGCAGGGCTCCTGCGGGGTTACATAGCTGGTTGATGTTGCTGCTTTGATCATGCTGACCTTAATAAGTGTTTCAACATCTGTTGGTTAAAAATCTGATCGCCTTCACTGGCACGTTCAAAGACTCTGCGCCCCTCTACGTAAGTTTCAAGTGCTTTATAATCATCGCTGATCACCACAAAATCAGCATCTTTGCCAACTCTCAGTGATCCCTTTTTGTCACCAAAGCCGTATTTGCGGGCAGGCACAAGCGCTGCCATCCTGAGGGCGTCCTCGATTTCAAGCCCGATGTTTTCCACCAGGTTCCAGATGCCGTAGAGCACCGGCTTACTGCTTCCGCGCAGACGTCCGCCCGGTTCACGCACAAAGCCCAAATCATCCACGATCACTTCGCCTGAGTGCCCCAGAAAACCGCAATAAGTGCCGCTTGGCGCACCGGAATAACCGGTGCAATCGGAGATCAGCATGAGTTTTTCATGCGGTTTGGCGCGCATGACGATCTCGATCATCGGGTTCGAAACGTGCAGACCATCACAGATTAGTTCGGTAGAAACGCGCTCGTCCAGCAGCGATGCCCCCAACCCACCCACATCCCGATGGTGAATGCCTTTCATCACATTGCACAGATGGGTCGCCACGGTGATTCCCTGGTCAAACGCGTCAAAAGCCTGGCTCGAATTGCAGTCCGAGTGGGTAAAAGCGGCCATCACACCGTTTTCGGTCAGGAGCTTGATCAGTTCGTAAGACTGGGGCAGCTCTGGTGCCAGCCCCATCAGCCGTAGATGTCCCCCACCAGCCTCGATTGCCTGGCGCACAAAGCCCAGGTTGATCGCGGGAGTTTTTGGGCGGATGCCTTTCTCGCCAACCCTGTTCAGATAGGGTCCCTCAAAGTGTACGCCTGCCACATTCGCGCCATTTTGCGGCTTGCCAACGCGATCCGCCGTTTTCTTGAGCACGTCCAAAGCCCCTTCGCCATCACCGGTGGCGCTGAAAAGTGTTGGCAGAACCAAGGTCACGCCCTCGCTAGCCACACCCTTCAAAAAGCCATCCAGCTGAAAATCAATATCGCCGCCTTCGCCCTCTTCCCACATGGTGTAGCCCTGGGTGCCGTGAATATGCGTATCGAATATGCCGGGAATAACGCGCAGATCGCCAAAATTTGTCGCGTCTTCTTTTTCACCTTTCCCTAGTTGAATGATCTTCCCATTTTCAATGCGGATCCAGCCGTCCAACAGACCATCTTCGGTGTAAATCCGGGTTGACCTGATCCACATATTACTTTTCTCCTTCGAAATAAACCCCGCCGTCCTTACGCGCTTTCTCAAGCCACTTCATGGCGCGGCAGGTCATTTCCAACAATTCGTCTCGCTTGGCAAGGTTGTTAGTCCGGTACATTTCAGAAAATTCCCGCATTTCATACACGAGCACGTTATCATCCGGCTGCAGATTGAAGGTTTCTTCACCATCCTGACTGAAAACCTCAACCGCGATGCAGCGGCTGCTTTCCTTGGGGACTTTGATGTAGCCTCTTTCACCCTGGATTTGGACCATATTCTCGCTGCGGCTGTCCTTTGCGCCTACGGCTTCTGCCACGAAACCCGGATAAGTCATCATCAGCACACCAGATGTATCGATGCCGTTTTCGGCAAGATTGGCAAAGTAACGAATCTCCTCAGGCTCTCCAAACAAATCAAGCATAAAGCGCAGGTTATAGTAGTTGATATCCATCAACGCGCCGCCAGCAAAGGCGGGGTTGAAGACGTTCGGATTCTTGCCTTCCAAATAAGCTTTGTGCTTGCTGGAATACTGCGAAAAGTTGAGCTGCACCAACCTGACTGGAGCGATTTTTTCCAGATGATCGCGTAGCAGCTGAAAGTTGGGCAGATGCGGGACTGTGATCGCCTCCACAAGAAACAACCCTTTTTCCTGGGCAAGATGGCGCAGGGTCTCACACTCCGCGTGGGTTGAAACAAAGGGTTTTTCGCAAATGACCCCTTTGCCAGCTTTCAGGGCGTCAAGCGTCCACTGGTAATGCAGGGAATTGGGGGAGGCGACATAAACAACATCAATCTCCGGGTCATTCAGAAAAGCATCCCGGTCGGTATGCCATTTTGTCAGGTTGTGCTTGGCGGCAAAAGCCTGCGCGGTTTCTTCACTGCGCGAGTAGATAGCAACCACTTCCGCATTGTCGGTCCTGCTTACCGCGTCAAAAAAACCGTCAACGATAAACCCGGTGCCTACTGTTCCGATCCTCATCATCTTATACTTCCTTGTTTTTCTTTTCTTCCACCGCCTGGCGCTGCTCAGCCAGGGAGTCTTTCATGCTTCGAATAACCATGCCTTTGTTGTAATAAGTATCGAGGTATCTTATGGTCGCATTCGCTTCTATCTTACGCACCACAGGCATCAGCTCAGGCAGTTGACTGATGAGCACATTTGGCACCACAAAGATCTGGGCTGGCTTTTCCGGGTCATAGGTTACGAAAACTGAGCCGTTGGGAATTTGTTGGGTATCCACGTTCATCTTTTCCCAGAATTTGACGTCTTTCAGGGTTTGGAGGTCAGGAGTTACCAAATCTGCCACGAATTCATACAGCCAGAAATTGGTAAAAGCACTGTCGCGCATGCGCATCACACGCTCTGAGCGTTTGATGTTTGCCAATGCCACCTTTCCATCTTTTGCCATGCGGGTGATGACGCGCTTGTCCCAACCCTCTTCCATCCATCTGAAAAAGAGCATCAGCACAATAGCAATAACAACAAACAGAATTAAGTAAGTTGTCTTGAATTCGGGGTAGCGGTTGTAAACAAATATATATCCCCCGGCAAGCGCTAAGATGATCACCGTCAGAACGGCAAGCAGGCTGTTGATAATTTTGGCGATTTTTAATTGCATGGCAGGTTTTCCTATTCACTTATTGCATTTATAAATAGTGGTCACCCCGAATTATCGAAGTGACCACCGTTGTTTTCGTATTTAAACGGGCATTCGTTCGAATGCTGCCAACAAAGCCTAAAGGCCAGCTTTTTCCAGCAAATCGAGAAAGTCCTGAGGCTGATAAGTGGAGACGGTTTGGGTCATCAGTTTGCCGCCTCGCAATTCAGCGATCTTGCGATACACTTCCGCGTCTTCTTTAGTCGCGGCGATCGATTTTTTCTCAACCATAACGTATTTAGTCCCGGCAATCGGGGCGGCATTCCCCACATTGACTTCGCCAACTTCAAGCCCACTTTCAAGGATGCGCAGGGCATCAGTAGGGAACTTGGCAATCACAAAGAGTGACATATCCGGGTGCTCTTGTACGTGTTTTTGAAGCTCTTCGTGCGACAGCACCAGAACTTTTGCGTCTCTTGCGGCGAGGGGCAGCGCCATCTTTTGAATGCGGTCTTTAGCCACGTCATCGTTTACAACAACAATGGCGTCCGCGTTAATGCGTCGCATCCATGTAACGGCGACTTGTCCGTGGATTAAACGGTTGTCAATGCGAAGATGCTTAATCATGTTTTTTCTCTCTCTAATTCATCCCTAAAATATTCTGGTGGCGGAGAAGGGATTTTCTCCGCCACCAATAATTGTACTAAATTTTAGCCCATCACACCAAGCGCGCCCAGTACAAAGGCAACCACCGACACGATCAAAATAACGCGTACGGGAGAGACTTTCTTCTTGAGCAGCCAATAGCAGAATCCGACAAAGACGATCGGCAGCAGTTTAGGCAGAATCCCATCAAGGGTGTCCTGCAGAGCGACTGTCTTCACTACTTCCAGGCCAGTTTCCGGATCGGTCAAAGCCCGCTGGTAGGTATATTTCAGACTCAAGCCAATCATGCTTGGCACAAAGCCACCGACCACGGTCAAACCGAGGATCTGGGCAGCCTTTCGCAGGGTGTTGAAGTCAGTGTTGCCCTCGATGTCCTCGAGGATGGCAACAGAGCGGTTGTAACCCCATTTGAAGAGCGGCCATCTTGCCAGGAAGAGCGCAAGCAGTGGGAGAATAATCACGGGCAGGGAAAGGTAGCTGCCTTCAGCTGCCAATCCGGCGGCAATAATGTAGGCAATCGGTTTCACCAACACAGCCTGGATTGTGTCACCAATACTAGCCAGCGGTCCCATCAGGGCGACCTTGATGCTGTCGGACATGTCAGGTTCGTAGCTTTCTTCAAGGGCAGTTGCTACACCCATAATCACGGCCGAGCCACCGGGATGGCAGTTATAGAACTGCATGTGGCGTTCGAGGTTTTCACAAACCTCATCGTTGTTATCATAGAGCTCCTGCAAAACCGGAACCATGGCATACGCGAAGCCAGAGGCTTGCATACGTTCGTAGTTCCAGCACCACTGCAGTGCCCAGTTGTGCCGTTTGGCGGCTTTCTTTAAAGCCTGTTCAGAGAGTTTAGCGTTTGTGCGTGCCATCTTATGCCTCCTGCTTTTCCATAAAGACGGTGAAGAGATAGCCGAGGGCAATACCGATGATGGCCAAGCCGAGCGTGGGAACGCCCATAAAGGCATAGAGAGCATAGCCAAGCAACATAAATGGCCAGAAATTCTTGATGTCCATGTATGAAAGCAGCAATGCAAAACCGACCGCCGGGAGAGCCTTTCCAATCACAGCCAGACCATTTTGGATCCAGGCGTAATTGGCGATAAAGTCGGCAATCACCTGATAATTGTCAATGAGCAGCATACCGATGAACACGGGGATAAAGCGGCTCCAGAACCAACCCTGGGTGCCAAGCAGATGCCAGCGTTCGAAGGATTTGATGTCTTTGTTGGCGAGGGCTCTGTCACCACCGTGCTGGAAGACGGTCGTAACACCGCGGCCAAGGATGTCGAACCAGGACATGAGCAGGGCAACAACGGTACCAATAACGATACCCTGGTTGATGTCACCACTCTGTTTGGCAACAACCACGCCAAACATGGCACCTACGTTATAGTCAGGCGTTGTCGCGCCTCCATAGGTATAGAAGCCGATATCATAGAGGGCGCAAATGGCACCAACCTCCAGACCCAGGTTCACATCGCCAACCAGAATACCGGTCACGACGCCAAAAATGAGCGGATTATAAATGCCGCCCATGGCCAATGACGCAAACACAATCATCAAGCCAGTGAAGATTGCTAAAAATAAAGCAAGTAGAAACGTACTCATTTAGGTCAAACTCCTTTCTTTCTTTTTGGAGGTTTCCCTCCTGATAAGCTACATATGATAGATCCTGTCAAAGTACTTCGTAAGCAATGCGTCGTTATATTCTTCACCTCCATCTATGTTTTGAGACTTAAAGAACGGCGGCGTGATGCCCTTTGCAAGCAGCATTTTCGCCGATTCAAGCACAACAGCCTGCAGTGCAACCGCGGTGACAATGCTAGACATGCCGCAAATCGCGGTATCAAGCCCTTCAAGCTGGATGCTGGCATCGCCATCAGGAACCTGATTGTCGATGACTACATCTGCCACCTCGAATAAACGTTTGCCAGACTGATGCTTTGAACTAAGTTTGGAACTCGCGCTGACTGATGTGAGGGCAACTACTTTTGCGCCCCTTTCCTGCGCCTGTAGGGCGATCTCAATTGGCAGGGGATTGCGGCCCGAGTTGGAAATAATAAATACAACGTCTTCTTTCAGGATCTCAACCTTCTTCATGAGAATTTCGCCAACCCCCTGGATGGCTTCATAGGAGCCGCCAGCTGGATCTTTGATGACTTTGGAGGGTACGTATCCACCGGCACGACCACACAGTTCAATTGCGCCGGCATAAGAATGCCCGGAACCAAAAGCCTGCAGGATACCGCCTTGTTCGAAAGTGTCTGCCACGCAGCGTGCAGCCGCAAGAATGTTGTCTCCCTGAGTTTCCTGGAGCTTTCCGATCAGCTTGTATGCCATCTCGAACACTTCATTGTTCATTCGTACACCTCTGTATTATTTATTTGTTAAGACAGTTCTGACTGATTGCAATAAGTATTCCAGTAAGATAATCAAGAACCGGTCTCACTGGCATTTCAACATTAATGATAATACAAAAAACACCAGTGTCAATACAAGTGGTCTATTTTGGGTCTTCAGGAAAAATAATGTCATTAAGCTTCTTCTGACCCGTAGAACTCGGGTAGGGTGCGAATTAGTCTGACCAAGTCAGATAACTTATCAGTGTCTATTATATCGAATTTTTCATCTTCTGGCACATTTGGTAAACCAAATGATAGTTTGGCTCCACGCACAGATGTATCGCTTATCTTCATATGGCAGCTGAAGTGCACCTGCCGGCAGCCCGTGCTTTGGATCAACTCCCGCACATTCCCTGCCCTAACCCCTCCACCAGCTAACACTTGCACCGCCCCCACTTCCACGCAGCGCCGGATCATCTCTTTTCCTGCTGGTGCGGATGGCTCCCTGCCGCTGGTCAGAATGCGTTTGAAGCCGAGCTCAGCCAGCCGCGGCAGCACTTCTTCAGGCTCATTTTTCATGATATCAAAAGCGCGGTGAAATACCAACTCCCTGTCGCCCGCCGCTTCCACCCAGATCTTGCAGCGTTCTTCATCCAGCCAACCCTCAGCAGTCAAAAAGCCAACCGCAAAACCGTCCGTGCCCGCCTTTGCCAATTCGCGCGTATCCCGCAGCATGGTTTCAAATTCCAGGTCGGTATAGCAAAACCCACCAGCCCGCGGACGGATCATGCTGATTATCGGAATGTACACCCTGGCTTTAGATTCCAGCAATGCCCCAACCGAAGGAGTTAGCCCGCCCACAAATAGCGCGGAGTTCAACTCCACCCGATCTGCTCCAGCCTCTGCTGCCCGCACTGCATCGTCCACCGAACCGCAGCAAACTTCTATTACAATTTTTTCCATTCCGACCTCCTTTTAGATAATTCCGTACTTTTCGAACGCGTGCCAAATACCATCCTCATCAGCTTCAGGCGCATGATAATCTGCCGCTTCCATTACTTCAGGCTTGCACTGACCGATTGCCACTCCCACACCCGCTGCCTTCAGCATGCTGATGTCATTTTGCCCGTCACCAATTGCCATCGCCTGCTCTATTGGCACGCCAAAATAATCCAGAATCGCATGCATGCCCACGTCTTTTCCACCTGTTCGTGGGATCACATCACAGTTAAATGGGTTGAAACGCACAATCTCGCTGTTGCGTAAATGGTGGGTGATTAGCACTTCTGTCTCGTAGTCGATGTAAGGCGCCACGGACAGCACGTCACGGTGTTCTGCCCCTTCTGCCGAGGTCACCACCGGAAATGGGATCTTGATCATTTCATGAAAAGAACGGACATTTTCGTCAATTGCGGTCAGATAGATCATATCTGTTTCAACCAGGCAGCAGGCGAAGTTCATTTCCTGAGCCAGGCGCAACACAACAATTACATCCTGTGGGTCAAGCACAGCTTTGTGGATAATAGTGTCATCCGGCAGGTAGCAAAGCTGCCCATTAACCGCCACATAACCGTCCAGGGCAATACCCTGCAAAATTTTGCCTTCTTCGTAAGTGCGGGTATGCCTGCCAGTCGCGGCAAACACCTTAACCCCATTTTTGCGCGCCTTGTGGATCGCCTCCAGCGCGCTGGCTGGGATTGTGCGCGTTTTTGAACTGGTGAGGGTGTTGTCGACATCACAGAATACCGCTTTTATCATTGTCTATCCTTGATTATGTTATGATGATTCCGTTATGCTATTATATCGAAGCTTCAGTTGTTAATAGAATCTATGCATGGAGAATAGAAAGATGCAAATAAAAAATGGTCTTGTTTTTTGCGAAGATTTCGCCCTGCGCGAGGGAGATGTTTACACCGAGTCAGATCGCATCAGCGAACCGAACAACCAAGCGGAAGTGCTCGACGCCGCCGGCTGCATCGTCGCTCCTGGATTCATTGATATTCACATCCACGGCGCCAATGGCACGGATTTCTGCGACAGCAACCGCGAAGCGCACGAAAACATTGCCCGCTACCTGGCATCTGTGGGCGTCACCAGCTACCTCGGCACCACCATGGCAATGAAAAAACCGGCGCTTTTGGACATGGTCCAAATTGCTGGGGAGTTTATGGATAACCCAGTCGAAGATGGCGCGATTATGCGCGGTATCAATCTTGAAGGACCCTTTGCCTCGCTCGAGAAAAAAGGCGCTATGGACCCCAACAACCTGATTGACCCGGATTACGATTTCTTCCTCGAGCTTAACGAAGCCAGCGGTGGACGCATCCGGCTTAATGATGTCGCCCCAGAGAAGCCTGGCGCTCTCGACTTCATTGCGCGCACCAGTGAGATCTGTGTTGTCAGCCTTCACCATTCCAATGCGGATTATGACCTGGCAAAAGAAGCTTTTCTGCGCGGCGCCAGCCACGTTACCCACCTTTATAACGCCATGAGTTCTTTCAGCCATCGCGCTCCTGGTCTCATTGGCGCCGCCGCAGACTATGCCAGCAGCGTTGAATTGATCTGTGACGGACACCACGTTCACCCTGCCGCAATCCGCGTTGCGTTCAGTATTTTTGGCGAAGATCGGGTCTGCCTGATCAGTGATGCCATGATGGCTTGTGGTATGGAGGATGGAGTATACGTGTTGGGTGGACAAAGAGTGACTGTGAAAGATGGTCTTGTCACCCTCGACGACGGCACAATTGCCGGAAGTGCCACGCCACTGACGGAGTCTTTCCGTCGGGCGGTTGTGAATTTTGGCATCCCGCTCGAGTCCGCTCTGCGCGCCGCCAGCGCAAATCCTGCCCGCGTGTTGGGCATGCAGGATGAAATTGGCTCGATTGCAGTGGGTAAACGTGCTGATCTTACTCTGCTCGATGCCGAAACCCTTGAAGTCCGCCACGTGGTCCTCGGCGGTAAACTGCTCTTCTGAAGACAGCTTTTTTGCTCGTAAACTGTTTCAATAAGGATGCCCAAACAACGCAAGATTGGGTGTCCTTTATTGTTTTTACCATCGCTTATTTCGCCGTATGAGTAAAGCCTTCCATGATAAACTTTTTCTTATCATGAACCCAAAATCACTGATCCTGCTTGAATTCCCGAAAGTCCTGGCACGGCTCAAAGCCTATGCGTCTTTCAGCGCGTCTGAGTCCCTGGCTGAAGCGCTCCGCCCCACCAGTAATCTCGAAAAGGCTCTGCAACGCCAACAGGAAACGCGTGAAGCCCGCTTGTTGATCTCAATCAATGACAGCATCAGCTTCCAGGGCGCGGTCGATCTGGCGCCTCTCACAGACCAGACCCTGCACGGCATGACTCTCGAAGCCAGTGATCTCCTCGCCGTCCGCAACACCCTGATCCTCTCCCGCACAGCCCGCCGCGTGCTGCTCGATAACGCGGAATCCGCACCCACCCTGGCAGCTCTCGCCGAAGGTCTATCGGACGGTCAGGGTTTGATCGACCAGATCAATCGTACTATCAGCGAACGCGGTGAAGTGCTCGACAGCGCCTCCCCCGAACTGGGTCATATCCGTTCTGAGATAAAAGTTATCCACGCCCGCCTGATGGATCGCCTTAATCGCTACCTGAACGATCCAGCAAGCGCGCGCATGCTCCAGGAGACTCTCATCACCCAACGCTCGGGCCGCTACGTTCTGCCTTTGCGCGCCGAACACAAGGGGCAAATCAAGGCGATCATCCACGATCAAAGCGCTTCAGGCGCCACGCTCTTCATTGAACCGATTGCGGTGGTTGAATTCAATAACAAATTCCGCGAACTTGAACTCGCTGAGCGGGATGAAGTGTTGCGCGTTTTGCGCGCGCTCAGCCAGCAGATCGCTCTGCAGGCTGAAATTCTCAATCTGACCAGCAAAGTCATGGCTGGGCTTGACCTGGCGCTTATGAAAGCTCACTATGCCGAGGATCTCCTCGCGACCGAGCCGGAATTAGTGCCTTTCCCCACGCAGCCTCCCGAAACCCATCCCGGCAGCACCATCCAACTGCGTCGTGCCCGCCACCCACTTTTGGACCCCAAGACGGTCGTGCCAATCGACTTTGAACTGGACCGCCAGACCTTCTCAGTCGTGCTCACAGGCCCGAACACCGGCGGCAAGACCGTCACGCTAAAGACCGTTGGGCTGATGGTGTTGATGGCTCAAGCCGGGCTGCAAATTCCTGCCCAATCGGGTTCGCGCCTCAGTATTTTCAGGGATGTTTTTGCGGATATCGGTGATGAACAGTCCATCGAGCAATCTCTCTCAACCTTTTCAGGGCATATCAGCCAACTGGTGCGTATCCTCAAACACGCTGACCACCGCTCGCTGGTTCTGCTGGACGAACTGGGCGCTGGCACCGACCCGCAGGAAGGCTCCGCCCTGGCACGCGCGGTGCTGGACTACATGCTCCAGCGCCGCATTACCTCCGTGGTCGCCACGCACTACCCCGAGCTTAAAGCTTATGCCCACTCCACCAAAGGTGTCACCAATGCCAGCCTTGAGTTTGACCTCGAAACCTTGCGCCCCACCTACCGCCTGGTGATCGGTTTGCCTGGGCGCTCTAACGCGCTCGCGATTGCTGACCGACTGGGGCTCGACTCCGCCATCATCGCCGCCGCCCGCCAGGAAATTGATCCGACCGAACTGCGCGCGGATGATCTGCTTGAGGAGATCCATCGCCAGCGGGACCTGGCAACTGCCAGCTACGAAGCAGCCGAACGGGCGCGCAGAGAAGCCGAAGCCGGCCGCAACCAGATCAACGCCCGTCTTGAACAGCTTGAAGCCGAAAAAGCCAGCCTGCTGGAAGCCCATCAATCACAGCTTGAAAGTGAGCTGGAAATACTGCGCGATGAGCTTAACAGCCTGCGGCGAGAGCTGACGCGTTTACATCAACTCCCCGAAAAACAGGCGCAGTTAGCTGAAATCGAAGATAAAATAGAATTGGTTGAGCAAAAGCACGAACAAAAGATGCGTAAGAAACGTCGCCCGCCGAAAACCAGGGGGCTCAGTGGACCACTCAAAGTGGGTGAAAAGGTGTTTTTGCGCAAACTTGGAGCTGAAGGGGTGGTGAGCAGTGTGGATGACGAGGACCTTGAGATTCAGATAGGCGCGCTGAGGGTGCGGGCAAAGTCCTACGAAGTGGAACGCAAGCTGCAAACCCCTGAAGAAAGCCCTGCGATTCCCCAGCCGGCTCCCGCGCCCCCTGGCAGTACTGCCCTACCCGGGATCAATTCACCCGGACTAGAGCTCGACCTGCGCGGACATCGGGTGGATGATGCCATCGACCGCACAGAACGCTACCTGGAGCAGGGTTTTACATCAGGGATGGTTTTTGGTCGCATCATTCATGGTCGCGGCACAGGCGCAGTCCGCCAGGCAGTGCGCGACCTGCTCAACCATTCATCCTATGTTCAGCGCTGGGAAAATGGTGGGGAAAAAGAAGGTGGGGATGGAGTCAGCGTGGTTTTCTTCCATTCCAACAAATAAAAAGGTGTGTCGAGGGTTGAGGGCGTGCAAAGCTTCCCCTTGCAGGATGCCTCAACCGCTTTTTTATGTTGGCCGAATTGATGAGGAACAGGACACCCTATCCGCTTCGCTGCCAGGGCAGGGCCACGTTCCCTACAAGGGTCTCCACAATTGTTTGAGGTGATTGTTTACATTTTGTTTGAGAGGATGGTTTACATTTTTTCATCAAAACCACGTAGGGTTGAGTCCGTGTAAAACCTCACCTTGCGGGATGCCTCAACCGCTTTTTTATGTTGGCCGAATTGGTGAGGAACGGGACACCCTATCCGCTTCGCTGCTAGGGCAGGGCTGCGTTCCCTACAAAGGTGTAACCACAATGGGCTGGCGGAAATTACCATGGTATCTTCCACTCCAAGAAATAAGAAAAGGATCGCCACTAATTTGCTCCCTGGCTTACTGGCGATCCTTCTGCGCCGGTCCCCTGAGGCCGGTGCCCGATTGATAATTCAATAGATACTATTCTAATACTTTTCGTTCACTTGTCAACTATTGATTGCTAAAGATTTCACAAGATCACTGATATTCCGTGCTATTAATGGCAGACAGAATAGTTAGTTGCTCCACTAAATCTTTGAGTCAAAATCATAAAGTCTGACTGACTGATCCACCTGCAGGCAATTTATGAAAACAAAGAACTCCTCAGAGACCAAGGAGTTCTTTTCTTGCCGAAGGTGGGAATCGAACCCACATACCCGAAGGTACACGATTTTGAGTCGTGCGCGTCTGCCTGTTCCGCCACTCCGGCTCGTTGCAGTAGTATACTCGCAATGCCCTCTACCGGTCAAGCATTCAGGTAACCCCGGTCTGAAGTTTAGTAGTGAATGATGGTGTCGCGCACCTTGCCCCACTTCAGGGCGTCAGCGATGCCCTGCTCAATTGGGAGCTCCGCTTTCCAACCGAGAAGCCTGGCGGCCTTATCGGCGTTTGCATAGGAACCTGCCACATCGCCCGGGCGGGGAGGCTGCAGAGAAACCGGGAGCTTTTGCCCGTAGACATCTTCGAAAGCTACCACAAATTCTTTTACCGTCACACCCTGACCTGTGCCGAGGTTGATGACTGTGTAAGGGGCGTCTTCTTCACGACCCTGCTCGATGACGCTGTCAAAACGCTCCACTGCCCTAATGTGAGCCTGGGCAAGATCCCAGACGTGAATGTAGTCGCGGATGCCGGAACCATCGCGGGTAGGCCAATCGATGCCGGTCAGGTTAAAAACGGGTTCACGCCCGAGCGCAACTTCCACCAGTTTGCCAATCAGATGGCTGGGGTAGCGGATGTGCAGCCCTGTGCGCATTTTGGGGTCAGCCCCGATGGGGTTAAAGTAGCGCAGAGCGATTGCGTTCAGGCCGTAGGCGCTGCAGAAGTCTTTTAGCACCATTTCCATCATGTACTTGGTGCGGGAGTAGGGGCTGAGCGGGCGCAGGGGGGATTCTTCGGTGACCATAAAGCCAGGAACAACGTCATATACAGCAGCTGAAGAACTGAAGACAACCCGTTTCTGACCCAACTCAGCCAGGAGTTTAAAGAACTCCATCGATTTGACGACATTTTCTTTGTAATACTCGTAGGGTTTGGCAACCGATTCCGGCACCACAATCAAAGCGGCGCAGTGGATAGTTGCCTCGATATCCGGATGGTCGCTGAAAATCGTGCGCACCATCGCCCGGTCGGCGATATCGGCTTCATAGAAAATGCGGTCTTTGGTAAACTCCTTGCGGCCAGTTACCAGGGAGTCGAGCAGAACAGGGGTATGCCCTCCGTCGAGCAGCGCCGAAGCGATCGTACTGCCGATATAACCTGCTCCACCGGAAATCAATACTTTCATGCTAACTCCTCATCTTATTTATGGTTATTGTGATAAATCATCGGCTCTGAAGCGGTGACTTCTCTGACGCTCAGCAGGATTATCATACCGATCACCAGGAAAGCAAGTATGGACCCAATGCCCCAGTATTGACCAGCTTTTTCAGCAGCCACGATATCCAAACCATGATTGACGTAGTAATTATACATACGGTAAGAAAGGGTACCAAAGACCAGGGGACCAATGAAGGTTGATGTACGTCCTGCCACCGATAGAAAACCGTAAAACTCGGTGGTTTTACCCTCAGGTGCCAGTTGGCTGACCATTGTGCGGCTGACTGCCTGCGCGCCGGAGAGGGAGAAGCCCGCAAACGCGCCAACGATGAAAAAGCCGAGAGTTGATTTGATGAAGAAAAGCGCAATCAGCGAAGCGATCAGCACTATCAACGAAAGCAGGATCGCTCGCTTGCTGGATTTATCATCCGAAAGTTTGCCAAAGATAAGTGCTCCCAAAGCGCCAGTAATATGGATGATGATTACGAATATGATTAACTGCACCTGTTCCAGCCCAAAAAGCGTGGCGCCAATGATAGCTGCAAAGTCCATCAGCATCATGATGCCGTCGTTGTAGATCAGGAAGGCGAACATATAACGCAGGAAGACTTTGTATTGACGAATGTCCTTGAAGGTTTCGGCAAGATGCTTAAAAGACACCGAGAGCAAAGTTTCACCATTTGGGATTGGTAACACCGGGCTGGTTTCATGGACACGAAAGTACATAGGCAGAGACGAGAGGGCATAGACTGCGGCGGTGATCAGGAAGGTGTAGGGAATAAAATCGTTTCCGATGATCTGCATCGGAACAACCGCAATCAAAAGTGTGGCAACACCGCCGAGCATGCCAATTGCCCAACCTTTGCCGCTGATGTACCCGATAGTCTCGGGGGTTGACACATCCACCAGCAGGGCATCATAAAAGACCTGGGCTCCGCGGTAGCCGATTTCAGCCATGATGAAAAACACCATCGCCATGACTACATCCCCTTTACCGACAAAGAAGAGCAGGGCGGTGAAAATGACCGATATCCCGGTAAAAATAAAAAGAAAAAGCTTCTTGGAGCGGGAAGAGTCAGCAACAGCTCCGAGGATTGGCGAAATTATCGCAACCAGAATGGCGGCGATGCCAACGGATATGCCCCACAGCCGTGTTCCCTCAGCCCCACCCACAACTGTGTTTTTAAAGTAAGCTGAGAAAACAGCCAGCAAAATGATTGCCGCGTAAGCTGAGTTGCCGAAATCATAATAATACCAGGCATGACGCGCATTGCGCGCAGCTTTGGTTTGGTCCAGAAGTGTTTTGGGGGAATTTCCCATGAGTTTACCTTTTTTCTTTAGATAGTTGTAAAACGATTTATTGTATCAAACCTGATGGAAATGGGGGATACCAGCGTATTGCCTCACAAATAATC
>DJGU01000085.1:2297-4768 GCA_002432795.1 Anaerolineaceae bacterium UBA5838 | reverse complement strand
CCTTTTCCTGTCTACCCAGCAGTCGGCATATAAACCGTTGTCATCCTGAGGAACAAAGGATCTTACCCCTCTACCATCAGGACTCTTCGCTGGCGCTCGGAATGACCCTCTTTTCCTGTCATCCTGATAAACGAAGGATCTTACCCCTCTACCATCAGGATTCTTCGCTACTGCTCAGAAGGCCAAACGGCGCTCAGAACGACAAACCACGAACGGGATCATCAACACAAATCAAGATTGAATTTTGCTTTTAGGAGAAAATAATCTCAGAAAACCCCATTTTATTTTGCGTAAAGCGCTAATCATTGGTACAAGCCAATTCCTACTGGACAACCAGGCTACCATCCTTTTTCCCATTACTACACCCAGACGAATCGGTTCACCCTTTCTTTCCACCTTTTCTACCTGCCCCAACACGTCTTCAAACCCAATCCAGCCATCATTTTGGGTTGCCACGTTATCCCCTTTGCATAGAAATCGACCGTTTTCTATTTTTACAACACGATGGGCAATCACCCTGCCATCATGGGGGTGCACAAATGCAAGAACATCGCCGCTTCGGATCGATTTCTCCTCAATCCGCGAGATGAAAATCTTATCTCCCGAATGGATGAAAGGCCGCATGCTCCCGCCAGGCGCGTCAAAACTGATTGAATGCCCTCGATCGATTGTGGCACGGATCAAGATAGCTAATCCCTCAGAATCAAGCGCGCGTTCCGTTATTTTGGCAGGTTCATAGTTTGGCATAGAATTCTTAATCCTGCGGAACTTCCCGGCAGGGATTGGGTTGAACGGCCGCCCGATTGCCGCAGAAACCGAAACGGCTCTCCCTCGACCCGACAAAGGTCTCCGGGGTATTCATCCGCCACCAAAAGTTGCCTGTGTCTGATGCGGTTTGCCACTCCCCTTCCACTTGCGTGCCTTCATCAAAAATGTCGCCCTTAAAAGAATGATCAACGCCATCTATTTTGGCAGATCCAGCAAGCCTAGTGCCATCCACTTCCACTGTCAATTTGGCAGCTGTGTAACTACCCCTGCTATCCTGATACCAGATATTCCAGACCCCCTCCCAGTCAGGAACTTTAAGGGTGGGGGTCGCTGTTTGGGAAGGGTTATTGGTTGGTGTGGTTTCCACACCATAAGGATGATCCGTGGGTTGGAAAATTGTGCTTGTGGGAGTAAGTTTGCCGGTTGACGTGGGCGTAAGATTGCCGGCTGGCGTCGCCGTTGAGGCGTCTGTGGACGTTTGGGGTGTGATAATCTCTGGCGGTGGCGTTTCGCTTACAAACTCAGCCAGCGACTGGCTGATAGGTTTCTGCAAGGTCGCAACGACGTCCCCCTGAAAATGCTCCACATCCGGCTGTCTTCTTTGACCACACCCTGAAAGCAGCACAAACAATAAAAAGACCCAAATTAACTTCCAATTCATCAAATCGGATTTTATCATGGATAGGATGAGCAATTTTGTAAGGGTAAATTAAAAATGAAGCATATCTCCTTGAAACGGATAGAATTCACCGCAAGGCTCTGACCGCACTTTCGATCACCAAATCTTGCTGCTCTTCCGTCATACCAGGAAAGAGCGGCAGGGTCACCTGCCTTCGGGCGACGTTCTCGGTCATCCAAAGTGTCTCGGCAAAATTCTGATGCGGATCTTGGTAGATTTCGAAATTGTGGACTGGTGGATAGTGGAAACTGGTTTGAATGCCATCCTGTTTCAACAATTCACGGAAAGTTTCCTTATCCACACCCTCAGGCAGCAAGACCGGGAAAATATGCTGGCTGCTCAATCCCCTCTCTTCAGAAAAAGGCAGCCCTAAATTTGGTGCTTTCGCCTTAAAAGCCGTCCTGTATCGGGCCACCAAATATTCTCGCCTGGCATTGCCCGCCGGTAGTTTTTTGAGCTGTTCACGCCCAATTGCCGAGCGGATTTCATCCAGCCGGTAATTATAGCCAAGGTCCACCACGTCATAAGTGCTGGCATGCCCCTGGTGGCGGTCCCAAGTGAGAGTAGTCATGCCATGCGAGCGCAAAATCCGCACTTTTTCAGCCAGTTGGTCGTCATTGGTAACCAACATTCCCCCTTCGGCGGTGGTCATGTTTTTATTGCCAAAGAAGCTGTAGCAGCCCACATTCCCCCAGGTGCCAAGCGCTCTCCCATCCAGGCTTGCTCCGATTGCATGGGCTGCATCCTCGATAATCGCCAATTTATACTTTTCGGCTATGCGCATTATGGCGGGCATGTCGCAGGCGAACCCAGCGTAGTGCATCACCACAATCGCTTTTGTTCGCTCGGTGATCTTTTCTTCAATCGCCTGTGGGCAAATGCACAGCCAATCTTCACTCTCGATGTCCGCGAAAACGACTTTCGCGCCGGTGTACCGCACAGCATTCGCTGTCGCCACAAAAGTCAGCGAGGGTACTATCACTTCATCTCCCGCGCCCACTCCCACAGCCATGCACGCCAGATG
>DJGU01000085.1:1812-2242 GCA_002432795.1 Anaerolineaceae bacterium UBA5838 | reverse complement strand
TCCTGCTCAAAAGCCTGCGTCACCGCCCCCATTGTCAGCCAGCCTGAGCGCAAAACCTCAAGCACGGCATTTTCTTCTTCTATTCCGAGCTTCACATCTGCCAGTGGCACCCGCCATTCCATAGTTACTCCGATAAAAACTGTGATCGCATACTCTCAAAATCTTCATTCGCGGCGAGATAATCGTCCTGATTCCCCAGATCGCGCCAATAGCCGTCATATGGGAAGCACGCCACAGGCTCGTTCGCGCCCAGAAGCACATTGACCAGGTTCGGGAAGTCAAAATACTCGCCTTTGGGAATGTAATTTAACACGCTCGGCTCGAAAACGTACATCCCCATGCTGACCAGAAAATTCATCGTGGGTTTCTCTATGTATCCGCTAAACCGGTAGGAACCCTCCGCGTGCTCAATCACCCCCAGGTTGATCTT
>DJGU01000085.1:1292-1705 GCA_002432795.1 Anaerolineaceae bacterium UBA5838 | reverse complement strand
AGAGTCAGGATATCACCATTAGAAACCAAAAACGTTTCAGTCAATCCCTCCACAAATGCCAGTGGACCAGCAGTGCCAAGCGGCTTTTCTTCATAAGCATAGTTAATTTTTAGGTTATAACGAGAACCGTCGCCAAAATAAGTTTGCATCAGGCTGGCAAGATGACCAACTGTGAGCGTCACCTCGCTGATACCCGCCCGGCTGAACTGACCCAGAACGACTTCAAGGATAGCTCGATCGCCTACTGGCATCATCGGTTTGGGTAAGATATGCGTATAAGGGGCGAGCCTGGTTCCCTTGCCGCCCGCCAGAATGACTGCTTTCATAATTTCCGCCTTGTTTTAGTTTACGGAAATTATACATTCAAACCAAGAACGCTGCGTGTTTGGTTTTCTACGAGTGCGGTTTCCCGG
>DJGU01000085.1:0-1186 GCA_002432795.1 Anaerolineaceae bacterium UBA5838 | reverse complement strand
CTTGCCTTGCGGTTGTCAGAAATGAGGCGCATTACTTCGGATTTTTCCGGGCGCAGTCGACCTGGCTCCACCTTGATTTCAGGTTGTTTTCCCATGATCTTAAAAATGAGTTCAGCAACCGCACCAATCGTGATCTCCTCACCCGTGCCGAGGTTATAGGTTTCGCCATCCCAAAGCTCTGCCTGCCCGCCGAGCAAAAATCCTTCAACGGTATCGTCCAGGTAGGTAAAATCGCGGATGGCTTCCAGATTGCCAAGTCTGACCACATCTCCAGATAAAGCCTGTGTAATGATAGTCGGAATGACAGCACGATTGCTCTGCCCCGGTCCATAGGTGTTGAAAGGTCTGATGGTGATCGCCGGAACATCAAAACTTCGCCAGTAACTTTCCACCAGCTTATCCGCGCCAATTTTGCTGGCAGAATAAGGCGACTGCCCTTGCAGAGGATGCTCTTCATCAATCGGCACCCTCAAAGCCGTCCCGTAAACCTCGCTGGTGGAAGTATGCACCAGCTTCGCCCCTACCTTGCGGCAGGCCTCCAGGATGTTCATCGTCCCGATCACGTTCGTCTGAACCGTTTCAACCGGATGCACATAGGAATATGGGATGGAAATGAGCGCGCCCAGGTGAAAGATGGTATCCACCCCTTTTGCGGCTTGTTCAACTGCACTGAAGTCGCGCAGATCGCCGCGTATGATCTCGACGTTATTGAGAATCTCAGCGGGAAGCTGCCTGAGCAAACCGACTTCGGCGCGGGAGGTGTAGCGCACGAAGGCACGCACACGAGCGCCATTCAATGTGAGTTTTTCCACCAGGCGGCTGCCGATGAAGCCGCCAGAGCCGGTTACTAGGACTTTCCGATCATTCCAATTGTCTGTCATAAAGCTTCCTGTGTCGTGATCTTCTTAATTGAGCGCTCCAAAACTTTGACCAGGTCCGGGATTACTACAATTTTAGCATCAGTTGCCTCGCAGAGTTTGGTGATGCGGTTTCGATCCCGCTCAGAGCCGTTGGTGATCGCGAAAAAGATCAAGCCAATTTGGTATTTTTCAACGAGTGCGGGGATATCTTCCGTGCTGCCGAGGACGCGCACACCATAAGATTCCATGTTGCGCTTGCGGGCGTCGTCATCCACCATGCCGATAATACCAAAAATGCTCGAATATGCACTGCGCTGAAGCAGCCA
>DJGU01000101.1:9478-12084 GCA_002432795.1 Anaerolineaceae bacterium UBA5838 | reverse complement strand
GGATTCCGAGGCAATTTGAACCAGGTCAATATCCCCGTTGCGTCCAATCCTGCGCGGGTCTTTTCCCTGGAGACGCGTCCAGAAAACCGCAAATTTGGCGCTTGATTTGGGCATGGTGTGATAATAAAGCCGGGCGAGTGCCTGCGGGTCAGACTTGGTAAGTTCCTGGCGGACGCGTTCAAAGGCAAGTACGGTGGCCTGGTGAATGCGGATGTGGTCTGGGTGGAAGTACCCGCCGACAGGGTCGAAAGTGAGCACCACGTGCGGGCGCACCTGGCGCATTACCTCAGCAATGCGCTGGACAACCTCCTCCAAAGGGCGGGCAACCAGGGCATCCGGGTTCTGGTTGTCGGGAGATCCTGCCATGCCAGAGTCGCGGAAGCCCAGCTTGAAGACCTGTTTTAGCGCCAGGGCATCCGCCGAGCAATCCAGCTCGCTTTCACGCAAAGCCGCAGGACTTGCGTGACGTTGGAGAAAGTCAGGGGGGATGTCGCCAGACTCGCCGAGCGTGGCACAGGCTAAATAAACCTCAGCGCCCTGCATGGCATAAAGCGCGAGCGTGCCGCCCATGCCAAAGGCTTCATCGTCCGGGTGGGCGAGCACTGAGAGGATGCGTTTTCCGTTAGCTGCGTTCTTCATTTGAATACCTTTTGTACAACGTTGAAATTATAATCTGTTCCTTTTATACCCGCAATGAAATCTACCCCGTCAGGGCAAATTTCAGGTTAATGTTTTAATAAAATTGACTAAGGGTTGAGCCCGTCTGGAGGCTGGCTGCCGTATTGGGTAAAAAGCTCTTCCCAACGGGCTATTTCTTCAGGGCTCAGTTGCGGCTCCACAGCTGTTTGCCCGCTGCGGGACTCCGCGTTTGCCTGGACCTTTTGAGCGAACTCCGCGCTGCTCAAAACGGTCATGTGGCGTGCTCTTCCGGCTGCCTGGACACGTCTGTCAGAGCTGACCAGAGTTTGGTTGCGCGCCAAGGCTCCAAGCTTTTGAATGTGATTCTCAATTGCGGCATCAGCGCTTTGAGAAGCATGGACGAAAACCGCCTGCACCAGCCCAAAGTTGCGCTTGCCTTCGTGCCCCTGCGCCGCCCTGTCAAAAAATACCAGTGCCCGGGAGGAAGTGGCGCGCAGGAAAGGGGTGAGCACCTCGATCAGGGATTGTTCGTCATCCAGATCCCGCAGACTGAGTCCACGGACGTGGGGAACAAGGTTGTGTCCGTCGATGATGTATTGCATGCCACTATTGTAAACCAAACCGCTGCCTTTCTGCTATTGCTCCTGGTTAGCGATTTGAACTGCAGATGCGGCTATGGACAGTGATCTCGTTATGATTTCAACCCTCCTCACCTCCTCTGGTCGAGTACAATTGTTTCAGTTTCTGAGTAAAACAGGTGATTGCCCTGCTCAGAGAAAAAAGAAATGGAGAACTATACATGGATAATGTCTTTCCCTCTTCACATCCTTTGATTGCATCAAAACTGACTCTTCTACGAGATGTCAGTACCGAACCTAAAAAATTCCGGGAGCTTGTGCGCGAGCTGGCGGCTATGTTAACTTATGAGGCCACCGCAGATTTGGCGGTCAGGTCAGTGAGTGTGCAAACACCCCTGATGGAGACAACGGGTACAAAATTGCTGGAGCGAATTGGATTGGTACCAATTTTGCGGGCAGGGCTTGGAATGGTCGAAGGGGTATGGGGGCTGATGCCTGGCGCGGAGGTTTGGCACATCGGTTTGTACCGTGACGAGCGCACGCTTAAGCCGGTGGCATATTACAACCGCCTTCCAGTCGCTCCGACCGTGGGAGTCTGCCTGATCTTGGACCCGATGCTGGCGACCGGCGGCTCGGCAGTGGCGGCTGTGGACATCCTCAAGCAGTGGGGGGTTGCGAAAATTAAGTTTGTGGGTTTAATTGGAGCTCCAGAGGGAATTGAGCGGCTCCATGGAGCTCATCCGGACGTGCCTGTCCACCTGGCTGCGATCGATGAGCGTCTGAATGAACAGGGCTATATCCTGCCTGGTCTTGGCGATGCAGGCGACAGGCAATTTGGCACTTAAAGCGCGCGATTTTGTTAGTGTCATCCACCACCAGGGTGTGTGGGATGGCTGCGGTAGAATGTTTTGAAAAAGGAGAAGGTTGAAATGATTGGAGTTATTCTTTGTTCCCATGCAAGTTTTGCCCAGGGTTTGTATGAGGCAGCTGAAATGATCACGGGCGAGACTGAAAACATCACTGTGCTGCCCTTTGTGGACGGCGACAACGTGGATGATTTAGTTGAGAGAATGCGCACAGCGGCTGAAGGCTACCGTGAGCAGGGTCTGCCTTATGTGTATATGGTAGATCTCTGGGGTGCCTCCCCGTTCAACGCTTCGTTGGTGGCGGAGGGGGATAACGGCGCGGATATCGTGGCGGGCGTCAGCCTGCCTTTCTTCCTGGAGTTTCTGACCAGCCGGGATGAATTCTCTGGCGGTCCAACCGCGGAATTCCTGGATGGGATGATTGAAGAAACCGGTTTGGTCAAGCGCATCAATTTCAAGGAATTGAGCGGGTAGTTCTTTTTGTTTTTTACCCCAATATGGAATGAATCGTAGGGCGGAATGC
>DJGU01000101.1:8696-9357 GCA_002432795.1 Anaerolineaceae bacterium UBA5838 | reverse complement strand
GGTAAGGGTTGCGCACTCCGCCATTAGGGCAGGTGTTAGTTTAGGTCTTCTGTTTGTCGGAGTGAGCCCGCGCCAGGCTTGCGAAGAATTCACATTTTCCGGCGATCTCATTCCGACCTACGCTTTGCTCTACGTTCGATTGTCGGATTGTCGAAAATAAACCCAATTTCGCTCTATAATTCAAGACCGTTGTCTATTTTCCTGGAGATCAAGCGAGCCACCTTCCCCATCGGATAAGCGGAAAGACTATCAATAGACACCCAGGAGAATTCTGCGGGTAAACTCAGTTGGTCAGCATCAGTGAGCTGGCATGTGAAGGCATGCAAGTTGATCCTGAAATGTGTGTAGGCGTGTTTGAAGACGCCCACCTGTGCTTCCACCGCGATCCAAAGCCCGAAACGTTCTGCTAACAGCGCCTGCAAAGCTCCTGCCAGGTCTGTGATTCCTTCTGGCAGGGATCCACCGGGATATTCCCAAAGATTCCCCAGCATGCCATCAGCCGGTCTACGGGCAAGCAAAACTTCATTTCCGCGCTTGATCACAGCTGCCACAACCAGCCTGTGGGGCACTTTGGTTTTCGGTTTTCGCACAGGGAGCTCTTTTTGCGTGCCGCGTTGAAAGGCGAGACATTCGGTCTGAAGGGGGCAAAGCTGGCAAAGCG
>DJGU01000101.1:2527-8657 GCA_002432795.1 Anaerolineaceae bacterium UBA5838 | reverse complement strand
CGTCCGTCTTGCTGCCAGGCGGCTCGTGAAGATCAAGAATGCGGAGGTAAATACGCCGGATGTTCGCGTCCAATGCCGCCTCCGGAGCGCCAAAAGCGATTGAAGCGATTGCGCCGGCGGTGTACGCGCCGATGCCAGGCAGACTCTTGAGCGTGGTGACATCCGCGGGTATCTGACCGCTGTGATTACTCACCATGATGCGCGCGGCTTTATGCAGGTTGCGGGCACGGCTGTAGTAACCCAGCCCTTCCCAATTCTGCAGGACCTCGCTTTCTTGCGCCTCTGCCAGGCTGGCGAGGTCAGGAAAGCGGTCCATAAAGCGCTGAAAATAGGGAATGGCGGTTTCCACCTGTGTTTGTTGGAGCATGATCTCAGATACCCAAACCTTGTAGGGCGTGGAATCAGAACGCCAGGGCAAGAACCTGGCGTTTGCGTCATACCAACCTAAAAGCTTCCCGGGAAGTTGCTGCATTAAAACTGAAAAGCGCCCCGCTGCCTGACAAGCTTGAGCTTAAAATCCTGCACAAATTCCTGCAGGCGATCGGAGAGATCAAGCCAGTCTGGAGAATGGATCAGCCGTTGCGCGCCGGGTAAATCGGGCATGACGGCACCAATAAGCACCTGGGGATGATCGCCAAACACGGTTATCCAGGCGTCGGTTACATTCAGACCCAGCCGGTTGACCTCAGGAAGGTACTCCCCCACCACATAGCCAAAGTATTCCTGCTCGCGGCCAGGTATTACGTTCCAGGTGATCAGGACTTTGACGGGCATATCAGAGTGATGTGAGTTTTGGATCGAGTGCTATCACGTGAGTCTCCTCATCGATAAAAGCGGTACTCCCGGTCACTTTATAGGACTCCATCGTCTCCAGCGAAGTGATGCCCATTTCCTTGAGGAATTTACTCAGGGGATCGAGCCCAAGTTTGGAGTAGGGAGTTTCATATTGCATGGGAATCACGATGTTGGGCTCAAGCATACTGATGACCTCCGCAGCTTTGGAAGCGTTGAGCGCGCCGCCATCGCCGACCGGCACCATGGCAATATTAATATTGCCGAGTTCCTCAATGAGGCTCTGGGAGGGCACAAAGTTGACCTTGCCGAGGTGAAGGATGGTCAATTTGCCGTAGTCGAGCACATAAAGTGTGTTGCGCAGGGCTTTTCCATCCAGATTGTGGGGCGTGGTTTGGATGCCTGTGATGAAAACGCCTCCGCGTTCATACTCTCCAGGTCCGGTGATCTCAAAAGAATCTCCTTTTACAGCGCTTAGGTTGTTGTGAGCGAGATCGTTACAACTAACGGTGACAATTTCAGCTTTCAATTTGAGCGGGTTGTAGCCTGCCACGGCTGAATCGAAGGGATCCGTAACGACGTTAGCAAACCCTCGCTCAGTGATGCGAAAACATGAATGACCATACCAGGTAATTTCCATATTAATCCTCCGAAGCACAGCCTTCTTAATAAAGGCCTGTCTTAAAGCATATTATATCAGGTCGGAATTACCTTTATCCCTAAATCTCCTGCCACAATGCTTTGAAAGCAGGGATCTTCTTACTTGATGCCTTCAAGGTAGCTTATCAAAGCCGCGGTTATTGCTGAGGATAATCCACCTTCTCCTGCAGAAGCAGCTCCAGTGAGACTGTTCTCTGCTTGTTTGGTAGCTTTTTCCTCCGGCGATAATCCTGACCCTTGTCCTGCACCTTGCCCCGTACCCGATCCAGTACCAGTTCCAGATCCAACTGTTATTCCATTGGTCTGAGCCCAGGTTTGAAGTTCAGCTTGGGTCAATGCCATGGCATTGATGGATGAAATCTGTTCTGATGTAAACAACAGTTCGATTTGGGACATAATCGCATTGACTTCAGCTTCAGCACTGGTGCCGGATTGAGACAGATTGCTTAAAGCCTGCCACAACATCAACATTTGGGGTGCTTGCTCGACTGTGATGGGATATGCGGTTTCAGCTAATTTGAGGGTGCCAAAAGCAAGTAATAACCTGTTTGACAGTGCCCCTTCGTATTCGTAGTTAATCATATTTTTTTGAGAAACCCCTCCCGGATTGGTGCTTACTGTGATAGCAGGAGCATTTAGGTTATTTGGGGTCGGTTCAACAAGATTTCCAGATTCCGTTTTGTTATCTCCGGAGCCGCAAGCCGTGAGCATGCTGGCAATGATCAGAACCAAAATAATGTAGTGTATACGTTTCATTTTATTTTCCTTCTAAATTTCCAAAAATTGATTATTCATGCCTCAGGGCAACAATTGGATCAAGCTTTGCCGCCTGAACTGCAGGATAGTATCCAAAAAATATGCCAACGATTGCCGCGGCTCCAAAAGCCAGAGGGATGGAGAGCGGGACGACAGCCGTACTCATACTTCCAAACTTACCAAATAGATACGATCCGCCTACACCCAGAACAACTCCCACGAGTCCCCCGACCAGGCTAAGGATTACCGCCTCGAACAAGAACTGGAGTAGAACGTCACCAGGCCGAGCCCCCAAAGCCTGGCGTAAACCGATTTCGCGTGTCCTTTCGGTAACGCTGACCAGCATGATATTCATAATTCCAATACCCCCGACTACCAGGGAAACTCCTGCCACCCAGGCTAACAAGTCACGAAAGGCAGCCGTCGTTGCTTCACGCGTATCGATGATGTCTTGCTGAGTTTGGACAGAAAAATCCGGGTCGCTAACGTCGACATCATGACGCTCTGCAAGTATGGCTGTAATTTGTGTGATAACACTGGAAATCCTCTCAGGACTTTCAGCTTTTACATAAATCGTTCGAATGCGGTCTCGTCCAAGGTTCATGGTATTCATAAATTTGCTGAAAACCAAATTTATAGGAATGTAAACGCGTCCGTCATAATCTACATCTGAGACGATCCCTTTCGATTCCATCACACCAATAACTGTTAACTTTGTTGTCCCCACAGTTATAGTCTGACCAATTGGATCTGTGTCACCGAACAAATCTGAGGCAATTCCAGACCCAAGCACCGCAACCTTTGCTTCTCGTTCATCTTCACTCTGATTGAAATATCGCCCTGACGCGACCGCGAAATCTCTCACCACGGGGAATTCTGACGATGTGCCGATCAGGGGAATTTCTTCAAACGTTTTGTCGTTGGCTTTTACGTTTTGTGCAGGCGGTGCTTGTTCAGCTGAAACGCCAACAATACCCACGACCTGTTCCCGGATAGCAAGCGCGTCATCGTAAAGCAGAGTTCTTGCACTGCCAGGGATACCTCTTGCTGGCGACACTATTACCAGGCTTGCCCCCAGGGCGTTGATTTGTCTTGCTATCTCTGCTTCGGTTCCAGCACTGATTGCGAGCATGATGATGACCGAAGCAACGCCAATAATTACACCAAGAGTGGTCAAGAAAGAGCGGCCTTTGTTGAGCATCAGCCCTTCCCAAGCGGATCGAAGAATCTTATTTATTTTCATGCTAATTCCTTCTCACCAATACAGGGGGTGCTTCCACGATCGCCGTCTGAGTTGATCAGGCCATCCTTGACACACACTATCCGCCCGGCATGCTGGGCAATATCAGGTTCATGCGTGACCATTACAATAGTTGTGCCGTCTTTGTGCAGAAGGTCTAATATTTCCATGATCTCAGTACCGGTTTTGGAGTCCAGGTTCCCGGTAGGTTCGTCAGCCAGGATCAAGGGCGGATGGTTAACCAGAGCCCGGGCGATGGCTACCCTCTGTTGCTGCCCACCAGAAAGCTGATTCGGGTAGTGGTCCAGCCTGGACCCTAATCCAACGGATTCAAGTGAGGCAATCGCGCGCTCTCTTGCTTCGGAAGCTGGAATATCTTCTGTGGGGTTATAGAACATGGGAAGCATTACATTTCCCAATGCGCTCAAGCGGGGCAATAAATTAAATGACTGAAAAATGAAACCCAATTTTTGATTGCGTATTTCGGCCAGTTGATTCTTATTCAATTGACTCACATCCCTGCCATCCAGCGAATACGTGCCAGTTGTTGGCCGGTCAAGGCAACCAAGGATATTTAATAAGGTTGATTTACCCGAGCCGGAGTGGCCCATAATTGCCACAAATTCACCACTTCTGACCTGCAAGTTTATACCTGCAAGGGCAAAGATAGCGGCGTCCGATTCGCCATAGACCTTTGTCATTTCTTTTGTTTCAATCAAAATACTTTCCATCTTGTTTCCCGGTGGGCTCTCTTAATTACTTAGTTTCAACGGTGCCCGTGCTGATAACGTCGCCAGCATTGAGGCCAGCTAAAACTTCGGCATTGGCAAAGTCCCGTAAGCCGATGCTAACAGGCGTGAGTTTCAAAGATCCATCTTCCTGAACGACAAAAACCGCGTATGACTCTGCTGTGATTTCACGCAATGCCTGCACGGGGATGATGAGAGCGTCTTTTGCTTCTCCAGCGATTATCTCAACGTCAATTGTCATGCCGATTAGCAAGTCAAAAGACGGCTTTTCGGGTAGTGTGCCCCAGGCAACTACCACAGAAGAACCATCGATCGTCTGCAGAGAAGGTTCGATGAAAATCACTTCACCTTCATAAGTTGTTTCTGGTTGAGCAGAAAATGTGTAGATAGTGCGATTGCCCACAGACAGCCCTGACAAGTCGGTTTCATCCATGTAAAATTTAATCAGAAGCTCGTCCATGGATGTAAGCGTCATCACAGGGCTTGTGCTCACGCTTTGACCTGGCACAAGATTTAAGTTGCCAATTACCCCATCAAAAGGAGCTACAAGCTTTGTATTTTCAAGCACTATGCGGGCATTTTCGTAGGCAAGATAGTCAAGTTTCAAGTCGAATAGCGGTGTTCCCTCGGAGGCAATGAGTGCTTCTTGCAAGCGGGTTGAATTAGCTGATTCCACAATCTCAAGTGCCGTTTGTGCCTCGCTTAATCGCGCTTTTGCGATTTCAAGATTTGCCATCACTATTGTTTCGCTTGAATCAACAGGTTCTAATTCATAATAAGCCAGTTCAGCTAATAACTTCTCTAATTTGAT
This sequence comes from Anaerolineaceae bacterium UBA5838, assembly GCA_002432795.1. Classification (GTDB taxonomy): domain Bacteria; phylum Chloroflexota; class Anaerolineae; order Anaerolineales; family Anaerolineaceae; genus Mesolinea. Next base: position 3,649 of record DJGU01000101.1, on the reverse strand, counting down.
TTTAGCGTCAGCCAGTTCAGCCAATGCTTTCGTTTTGTAAAGATCACTGTCGGGAACGTAAAAGTATAGGGAATAATTGTATTCAGCGACCTCAACCGCGTTCTGAGCGATGAGAACAGAATTTCTCAAAATTGCTATTTCGTTCTCATAACCATTTTCAGGATCGTAAGCGTTTAATTCTCCGAGAGCTTTGTCGTAAGCCATTTGAGCTTCAGAAAGCTCAAGCTGATATCTGGCAACGCCTGAAGGGGAGAATAAGGAGTTCAGGTTTGCTTCTGCTTGTGTGAACGATGCTTGTTGTGTCGCGTTTTCCAAACTTGCCAGAATATCGCCTTGGTTTACATATTGACCCGAGGTTACATTTACAACAGACACCACTCCACCGGTTCGAAAACTTAATTGGGTTTGAGCAGCAGAAACCACACTTCCGCTCCCTGCTGCGCTGATAACCATGTCTCCAAAGCGCACTTTTGCTGTTTGCAGAGCAGGTGCCTCAGCTTCTGCTTTTTGTGAAGCAGATCGGGAAACCAGGAGCGTGGTGATCAGGGCACCAATTAATAATAGTCCTGCAATTATCCAGGCTGTTTTGTTTTTTTGAAGTTTTGTTGTCATCATAAATTTCCTTGATCTAAACCATCAGGTCTTATTTTGTCGTCTTGTTGCGTGTTAGAAGTCAAACGTCAAATTTACAACATTTGGCAAGTATAAGAGCCACTCATTTAGATGTTGTTAAGCTGGATAGACTTTTTCTTAGAAATCGGTACTGTCAGGAAGTTATCGTACATTTAGGAGTCACCTGGCGAATAAACCGACGCAGGCCTTGTAGGGTTGATACCCGCATCAACTTTGACGGCGTAGAGAATTAACCACTTAGGAAAAGGCAGGCCTTTTCCCTACGGGGTTCTTTTCGTAGGCCGGGTTGCGCATTTCAACCCGGCAAAATAGCCATCCTTTACCCGGGCAACACCCCCTTAGGAATTCTTCGGCTATCGCCAGGTGGAAAAGGCTGGCCTTTTCCCTACAGGGTATGGTGGGCAAATGGACGAACACCTTGTGGGGTGATGCCGTCGTCAAAGCCTCCCCTTGCGGAATGCGTCAACCAAGGTGGTGTGAGGATGAATC
>DJGU01000101.1:0-2478 GCA_002432795.1 Anaerolineaceae bacterium UBA5838 | reverse complement strand
ATTTGTCATCGCGAGCGAAGCGTGGCGATCTCTCCTTTTTGTATTGACTCAACCATGAATGCGGGATTGCCACACCCCCTCTCCTTATGCATAAACTCCTGAATGCCAACCAGCGGGGGTTCGCAATTACAAGTGCTCTGTCATCGCGAGCAAAACAGCCTCTGCCCGTTTAGCAGAGTATGCCTTTTCCCAATATTGTCGTGCCCGGATATTAATAACCACAAGGGCTGACTTCTCAGCCAGCCCTTGTTACTTAATTTAAACCTGTGAAGAGGTTCTTCTCAGACCTGAATTACTTCAAAATCAGAGGCAGGTAGAGGTAAAGAAATTGCGATAAAACAAAATCATGGGTTGTTGTATCGCCTTCTGTAATCTTGACACCTTTGACAGTATGAGACTGATAACCGTACTTGCTGGCGGTCAGCGTGTAGGTGCCTTCCGGCAAGCCAGTGCTATAGCTGCCATTGGCGTCGCTGTAGATATTCTTGGTGTAGCCAGCGCCATCATCAGCTCTAACTGTCGCGTCTTGAATTGGGTCACTGCTATCGGTGACTGTACCGGCAATTGTACCAACTGCACAAACCTGCTCGCCGGCAGCAAGAACGTTCAAATAACCGTAGCCATAGGTGTAATTACCCTCACCATCAGGCGGTGCGCCGCAGTTGCCAGCGTCATTGGCTGGGTCTGCCGTGTCTTGCAGCAGCTCGAAGGTAGTCGCCATATCACCAACCAACGAAGCATTACAGGACCATAACAGTGCTACAGCACCTGCGACATGCGGAGATGCCATCGAAGTGCCGCTGTAACTGCAGCTCCAACCGCTACCAGGCACAGAGGAGCAGATGTTTGATCCGGGTGCGGAGATATTGGGTTTGGTGTAAGGAGGATCGTCGCCGAAGACCGTAGACGGACCGCGGCTGGATGAATTCGAAATGTTTCGGTTGCTCATGTGATTAGCAGTTGAAAAACTTTCCTGGTAATCACCCGGAGAACCTAGTGTTCTACAAGAAGGACCGCTGTTACCAGCCGCGAATGCCGGAAAGATCCCGGATGCCCGCCATGCATTGACCTTCCCCAGATACCAGGTATCGCCACCGCCGCCGCCCCAGGAATTGTTGACTATATTTGGGCGATTATCCGGATTTCCTCCAGGAGCAAGGATCCAGTCCGCACAGGCATTCAGGGATGCTTCTGAACACTCAGTGGATTCGCAACCCTTGCAGGCGATCCACTGCGCGTTAGGTGCCATCCCAACCTGATAGGTCAGGGTAGGGTCATCATCGCCCACCATGGTGCCCATGGTGTGGGTGCCGTGTCCATTGTTATCGCAGGCTGAGCCACCGCAGATATTAGCAGGATCCGCCCAACAAGCAGGGTCGGAAGGATCGGTGCCGCATTTGAATGCCTGGTCCAAAGCAGGATGATCCCACTGAACGCCGGTGTCAATGTTTGCCACCAACAGTCCATCGCCTTGCATACCGAAGGTGGACCAGAATTGATCTGCATTAGTGTCTGTTATGCCCCAGTCAAGTGCGTCAATACTGGCCTGAGCAACAGTCGTTTCTCTTAATGAGATGAAGCCCGGGTCAATATAAGCTGTATGTGGAAAGCGAATATGATCCGCTGCCTTCAAAGATGTAATCTCGGTCAAGGTGTTTAATCCACTGCCATAGACCGCAATTTCGTTGGCTGCAAAGAAAGATTCATATTTAATTCCTTGCTTTTCAAGAATGTCAATAATGGGTTTCTGAGTACGCGTGGCTACTTCTCTTAATGTGTCATACACATACCACCCGCGTTCACTCCAATCCGTGATGCTATATGCTTTAGACAAGTCAGCTTTTTCAGCCATCTCGATGACAAAATCAGAAACTCCTTTGATTGATAGAGCCTCCAATACTTTGTTTTCCACTTTTTCCAGGTGCTGATTAGGCGCCTGGGCAACAGCGACTATGGAGAGATTACCCACACCAAAGACTATCAAGCAGACGATTAAGACGGAAAACAACTTTTCAAATTTATTCTTCATGTCAATTCAATATTTTACTCAGATTCCAAAAAACAAAAACAGCATATACGACACAAAAGACATTGACAATGTTTACCTCCGTATTAATCTGCTTGTTCAAATATTAGTTTGAAAGGACGCGCTAAAAGCGTAGACTAAACAAAGAACAAATGAGGGTAAATACTTGGGCCTTGGTCGACCGCTCAGAAAGTGCTGCCACACACTTGTAATTTATTAAATTTTGAAGAAAGAAAAACCTAATCTTTCAATGAATCCTCCCCGCAGCAAGCTGCGGGGTATCAACTTTGTTTTTTATCCTTGCTAAAATAATTTAAGCTGTTCGTCATAATGTAACCGTCTGTATTCCTTTTCAATCCCTTGCTCTTGTACGTACTTCCTAATCGTTTCTTCACTTCCTCGTTGCCCTACTGTACTTACATAATATCCATCGGGTCTCTGATAGAATTTCG
>DJGU01000136.1:4701-9215 GCA_002432795.1 Anaerolineaceae bacterium UBA5838 | reverse complement strand
GCGAAAGCAGTTTTCCAAACCGCAAGACGGCACTTACCCGTGAGCAGATTTTCGGAGATTGCATCCCACGAGCCTTCTTTGCGGCGGAATTCACGCAAATGAAGGGCAAGCAGAGCAGCATCTGGCAAACTTGTCGGTTCAAGACCAGTCAGGCGGGTCATTTCGAAAACATTCGTGACCCGCTCGTGTAATTCGGCAGGGAGGTTGATTTCGAGATTGGTCAGATCCTGTTCGGGCAGGGTTTGGTCGAGAGAGAAAAGCGCGAGGACGGCAGGCTGCCAGCGGGAGAGGTCATCGGAAGCAAACGACAGCCATTGTTCCAGGTCGGGTGTATTTTCAAAATAATGCCAGGCAAGCGGTTCAGCGCGAAAAGCGCTGACCACCGCGCGGGCAGTCTGCGTATCAAAGCGGACCCGGATCTGATCAAGCAATCTCTCAATCGACATTGTCATTCCTTTCAGCAAGATTAGGGCATGGCGCCAATGAATGGTTTAAGCATATAGTAAGCACCGGCGAACAGTACCAGGCTTAGGAAGACAAAGAAAATGCCAATGCCTGTGTTGGACTTGGCGAGGTCATTCAGGGAGCTGATGAGCAGCGAAGCGTTACCAACCAGCCCCGATACTCCTTCGGTGATCCCTTTCTCAGCCAAAATCGTTGCCGATTCTGCAATGCTCTGAATGTTCCGACCAAGCGACTGTTTAACCAGGATGACAATGCTCAGGATCAGGCAAAGAAAGCCCAATCCGAAAAGCACTATTGAAACAATTAGAAGGACCTGATCTCCATTAGTTAACATAAATAACCTCCGATGAAAATACTTATCGGAGGTTATGTTGCAACTACTATGCCAAGCTTGCCAGCCTGACCTTCAACAGTGCTTATTTGGTGATGTCTTTTGGTAAGTGGTTGAGCTCAATAGTGGGCTCGTCGCAGAAAAGAACCGCATGCTGGATGGCGTTGCTTAATTCCCGAATATTTCCAGGCCAATCATATTCAATCATCGCTTGCATTGCTGCAGGTGAGACATCCAGGATGTTATTGCCCAGGCGTTGGTTGAACTTCCGGATCATGTAACCCACCAGATCGGGGATGTCCTGCCGGCGCTCTGCCAATGAAGGCAAATCCAGGTCGACAACCTTGAGGCGGTAATAGAGATCCTCCCTGAACTCGTGCCTTGCGATCATTTCCTTCAGGTCGCGGTTTGAAGCGGCGATCACCTGAACGTCCACGCGGATCAGGTTTGATCCGCCAACCCGCCTGAAAGCGCGTTCTTCCAGCGCTCGTAAGAATTTCGCCTGGAGGTCGACCGGCATGGAAGAGATCTCATCGAGGAAGAGAATGCCGCCATCGGCGATTTCCATTAAACCATTCCGTTTACTCGTCGCGCCAGTAAAGGAGCCAGCCTCATGCCCAAAAAGCTCGGATTCAAACATAGTTGGCTGGATAGCAGGACAGTTGATGTCGATGAAGGGTTTGCCCGAACGCGGTCCATTTTGGTGAATGTATTGCGCCAGCACTTCCTTGCCTGTACCGGTTGGCCCGGTGATCAGAACCGAAACTGAAGACTCCGATGCACGGCCTGCCAGTTCCAGGATGTGTTTCATGCGGGGTGTGTCACCGATGATGAATTCATCGTGCTTGCCCTGGTTGCTGCGCAAATGCGCCAACTCCCGGCGCATGGATATGACTTCAGCTGCACGATTGACTGATTTTTCCAGCTCGAGCAGGTCAAGCGGCTTTTCCATGAAGTCCTGCGCGCCATTTTTCATAGCGTCAACTGCCATCGAGACTTCGCCATGGGCAGTGACAATGATAACCTGAGGGCGCAGAGGCAGGCGTGAGGTTTCGGTGAGCAAGTGCGGACCATAACCATCGGGCAGGCGCACGTCCAGGATGATGATGTCTGCGACACCCTTCGAGATGACAGCACGGGCATCTGCCAGAGTGCCGGCTTCGAGGACTTCGTAACCTTTCGAACGCAAAAATTCAGAAACGACCATGCGGGCGGTTTCTTCATCATCAACGACTAAAACTGTTGCTGCCATGTAACTCCTTAGGTCGCCTTCAAGAGCAGGACGTGGAACATTGTTCCGCCTGGAAAGCTTTCAACGTAAATATTTCCCTTGTGCGCCGTGATAATCCGGCGCGAGATAGCCAATCCCAAACCCGTGCCCTTTGCTTTGGTAGTCAGGAAGGGTTCAAAAACGTGTTTGATCAGATCCTCCGGGATGCCTGGGCCTGAATCAGCTACGATGATCTCATATTGAGGCGGATTGGCTTCAGGTGAAACCGGATGAATTTTAATGTTCAGACTACCGCCATCAGTTTCCATTGCCTGCAGGGCGTTGCTGATCAGATTCACAAATACCTGTTCGATCGCGCGGGCATCTGCCAACACCATAGGTTTGGCTGGTTGCTGCTCAAGATTGTAGCTGATATTCAAGCGGTACATCCTGGGCGCCCAACGCTCCAGGATGGAGCTGATCAGGCTGGCGAGGTCAACCGGAGCAAAATTGTATTCCACCGGTTTGGAGAATGTAAGGGTGGAATCCATTAAATGCGTCAGACGCAGGCAATCGTTCTGCAAGCGGGTGACCAGGTTGGCATGGGGATCGTCCGGCTGCATGGTAAGCCCCATTAACTGCAAGCCTGTGGAAATACTGTTGATCGGGTTTTTGACTTCATGCGCGAAAATCGCAGAAACCTCACCCAGGAATGCGCGCTGTTCGAGCTGTTGGGAGTGAGCGCGGATTTGCTCAGTCTGACTGATGTCGCGCAGGATCAGAACGATACTGCGGACTTTTTCTTTTTCGACAACTGGAATACAGAGCACTTGCGCCATGAAGGAGTCGCCCGAGCGGTTGTTGAGCCTGAAGTTGTTTCCCACCAGGGTGCTGATACCTTGTTGGGCGGATTTGTAGAGGGTCGAAAGTGTCTCGTTGCCGATCAGAACCATTTCAGCTTTCTGTCGGAACACTTCTTTGCTGGCATACCCGAGCAAAAACTCAGCCGCCGGATTCATCTCAGCGATGCACAGATCCGGAGTGAGGATGATGACGCCTTCTTCGAGGTTGTCGGTGATGGCATGCTGGATCTGGACGACATGGCGGATATTGTTGAGAGTCCTCTGGGCACTTTCGAGGCTGTTCAGCCCCTGGATCGCTGACGCGGCATGAGCGGACATAAGCGCCAGGTAGCGCAGGGTGTCATCATCGGGGTAAGGAGATTCGCCTGCTGCCAGCATCAATCCCTGCGGTGCGTTGTTGTGGAGCAGGGGGAGCGTAAGCAAATAATGGTAGCCCTCCATCAACGCGATTTCCTGCAGCTGGTTTTGGGGCTCACGCTGCAATTTCCAGAGATTCAAGCTCGGGGTGCTTTCAAGCAATCCGATATCAAGGGTCGAAGGGAAAGCCTCTGTTTGGGGGAATGGGCTCAGAAGTTGAAGCTGTTTTTCGTCTCGCGGGTTGATGCGGTAGGCAAGAATCAAACCGGGGCTTAGCATCCGCTGCAGAATTTGGCTCGCGGTCTCGAAAACTGCCTGTGAAGAGTTCTGGCTGCCCAGGGTGGTTAGAAGCGAAAAATTGTCAAAGCGGTATTCCTGCTCCAGGAGATCTCGCCTGATTTCGAATTCAGAATCAGGGGGTGAAAAAGTGAGAACGACCACCTGGTTGGTAAGGCTGATGGGCAAAATCCGCATATTGGCGAGAATAAGGTCGCCGCTGGCAATTTGCAGGCGCACTGCCCGGCTTTGCTCTCCGGTGGGGTTTGTGTCCGGGTCGCCCGGGATCAGCGTATTGAGCGAGAGATCCTGCAGCGCGTCCAGTGTAAAGGCGGTCAGATCGAAGAATTTGCGATTGGCACTGAGAATCTGGTCATCTGTACGGCGATAGACCAAAGCAGCGGCAGGAATTAACTCAAGGATCAAAGACCGTTCCAGCAGTGAAAAATCCTGATGGGAATCACCTGGTGATTTTGTGTTTTGTTGGTCGAGTGAGACAGGGACCATGCTACCTGGTTTTACTTTGACGGAGATTTCCGGGCAGGATGCCTTCCATCGAGCGGTATTTGGCAACCGTTCGCCGGGCGATCTTGATCCCCTGCTCTTGGAGCAAGCCTTGGATCTCAGAGTCACTCATCGGGTGATCTTCTTCCTCAATCATCTGCTTGATTAAAGTGCGATGAGACAGGCTCCGGTCAAAGAATATTGAGAGTGGAACGATTTTTTTGTTTGGGAGCTGAACTGTTTTGCTGGAAACAGCGCGGGATATAGTGGATTCATGCATGTCGAGCAAGCCTGCAATTTCAGCGCGCGTGAGCGGTTTCATCTCCAGATCACCACGCAGAATGTAATCTTTTTGGATGACAACCAATCTCTCAAGCAGCAGTCTTAAGGCATTTGAACGCTGTTGGATGCATTTGATCAGGAGATTTGCTTTTTCGATATCCCCGCGCCATTCTTCCGTTTTGTCCTGCTCAAGCTGTTTGAGGGAGGATTTGAAGAGCGGGTTGAC
>DJGU01000136.1:0-4678 GCA_002432795.1 Anaerolineaceae bacterium UBA5838 | reverse complement strand
ATGTCAGGCTGATGAAAGACCTGCGAGTCGTTGCTGTTGGGATTGCGCACGTCTCCCCAGTGGGCACGCGCTGGAAATGGATTGAGATTCTCGCTGATGAAAGCCATGATTTTCTGGATCTGCTGGGAGCTTGTTCCCAGGGCACGGGCAATTTCAGGGTAATGGTGCTGACTCATTTGGTGAAGATACTTTGCCACAACTTCACGCGTAAAAGCAGGCACATTCATGGTTTCGGATAAGGCATCAACCTGTGCCAGCATGGCTTCCGTGGGGTTGGCTGAACAGACGCCAACCGGGTCGCAGCGTTTGAGTTTTTCAATCAAGGCTGTGATTTCAGACGGCAAACGATGATGATAGCGGGCGACCTCGAGGGCAGTTGTGGTGAGAAAACCATCTTCGTCGAGATGCGTGAGGATGTAGGCTGCTATCAAACGATCTTCAGTGGGCAGATCGGTCGCTGCCTGGCGCAGGACATAACTTGGGAGATCAATTGATTCTGAGACGAACGGTTCCTCGGGCACTTCGCCGGTGCTGGAGGCTGAACCGGTGTAAAAGTCTTCACGGGGTGAAATAAAAACAATAGGATCCTGCGACTCAGAAGAGGATGGCTGGCTGCAGATCGGACAAGGACCTCGGGGCGGAAGGGGACGTTTGCACATTGGGCAAATGCGTTCTTCCAACAGTTCCAACGCAGGATTTGATGCAAGTTCCGAGTCGATTTTTTGCTGGAGTTCCTCCAGAGTAAGACCAAGCAGAGTCATAGTCTGTGCCAGATGCGCCGACATTGAGGTGGTCGTCTGTTGACTAGGGAGTATCAGCATAATTTACCTTCCGCAAAACAGAAAAAATCTGTCAGTTTACTTGATGCAAGAAGTATACCAAAGCTTATGAAATCCTGCTGGTTTATCAAGTTTCCCCGCAAGCATAGTTATGAGTAAAAGATTTCCCCATTTAGAAGCGGGTGGCTTATAATGAAAAGAAAAAGCGAAAGTGTTCAGGAGATATGATTAATCCGGCAAAACCTGTAGCAAATCTCAAACCGTACTTTTTTGCAGCTTTAAAAGAGGTGGTGGCAAATCTCACGGATCGCGGTGTGGATGTGATCCGGCTGGATATGGGTTCGCCTGATCTGCCGCCCGCGGATTTTATTGTAGACAAACTGGTTGAATCAGCTCGAAATCCGAAAAAGCACGGCTACTCACCAGCCGGCGGTTCACCAGCTTACTTAAAGGCTGTCAGCACCTATTACAAGCGGCGATTTGACGTTGACATCGATCCAACCAAGGAAGCATTAGGCTTGATTGGTTCAAAGGAAGGCCTGTTTAACCTGAACCACACCCTGCTTGACCCGGGCGACACGGTGCTTTTGCCCGATCCATATTATCCGGTCTACCTGGCAGGTGCTGAGCTGGCGGGAGCAAAGTATCACTTTATGCCCCTTTTGAAGCGGAACAACTTCCTGCCTGACTTTGATGCCATTCCTGAGGACGTAGCCAGAAAAGCCAAGATCATGTGGCTTAATTATCCTAATAATCCAACCGGAGCTACAGCGGATCTTGATTTCTTCGCCAGAGCGGTTGATTATGCCCGCAAATATGACATTCTGATTGCCCATGATGCCCCTTACTGTGATTTGGCTTTTGGCGACTATATTCCCCCCAGCATTCTTGAAGTGGATGGAGCCAAGGACGTGGCAGTCGAATTCAATTCCCTTTCCAAAACCTATAATATGGCGGGCTGGCGCATCGGTATGGCAGTTGGCAATACCGAGATCATTCGTTTATTGGCTAATTATAAGAGCCAGATCGATTCCTCGATCTTTGCTCCCATCCAGGATGCAGCAATAGTTGCCCTGACTTCTGACCAATCCTGGCTGCAAAAGCGCAATAAGATTTATCAAGCCCGGCGCGATGTGGTCTATGAGGGCTTGATTGATGCTGGGTTTGATGTGAGTTTACCGGAAGCAGCGCTCTACCTTTGGGCGAAACTACCTGAAGGCTTTTCGAACCCTGTAAAGTTTTGCGCTGACCTGCTGCAGGATACTGGTGTGAGTATTACACCGGGCGTGATCTATGGCCCCAGCGGAGCTGATTACATCCGCATTTCAATCGTGATCCCCACTGATCGGATTGCTGAAGCTATGCAAAGAATAAAGGATTGGATTGATAAACAACGATAAGAACTCCGCAAACGAACAAATCAATACCGAAGCCGCACCCGAACCTGCCCTGATGGTTGGAGTTCAGATCAGATCTGAGGTGGATCCAAAGTTTACGCTCGAAGATTCCCTGGTGGAACTGGCACTGCTTGCTGACACTGCAGGTCTTGAGATCGTGGGAGAGGTGACCCAAAATCTGTCATCGCCGAACTCACGCACCTATGTTGGGAAAGGAAAGCTCGAGGAAATCAAGCTGCTGGCTGATGAGTTTGACGCGAAAATCATCTTGTTTGATGACGAACTTTCCCCACGGCATCAACGTGAGCTTGAAAAGGAATTGGGCGATAACAAGCGAGTTGTTGACCGGACAGCCTTGATCCTGGATATTTTTGCTCAGCACGCCAACACGCGGGAAGGCATGCTGCAGGTAGAGCTGGCGCAATACCGCTACCGCTTGCCGCGTCTGACAGGCGCCTGGACGCACCTGGCCCGCCAGACGGGCGGAGCCTCGGGCAGATCAGGTGGAGTGGGGGGCGTGGGCTTGCGCGGACCTGGCGAGACCCAGCTTGAAGTTGATCGGCGTGAAATCAAAAATAAGATTGTCAAATTGGAAGATGAGCTGGACAAAGTACGTGAGCATCGCAACCGGCATCGCCTACAGCGAAGAAAATCCAACATCCCGGTTGTGGCGTTGGTGGGCTATACCAATGCCGGCAAATCCACGCTGCTCAACAAGCTCACAAAAGCGGAGATTTACGTTGCGGATCAACTGTTTGCCACACTCGACCCAACCACGAGGCAACTCGAACTGCCTGCTGGTGAGACGGTCCTGCTGACGGATACGGTCGGTTTTATCCAGAAATTGCCAACCGACCTGGTGGCAGCTTTTCGGGCGACCCTGGAAGAAATAGTAGAAGCGGATTTGCTAATCCACGTGGTGGATGCCTCCCATAAGAACGCCCAGTCGCAAAGGCTGACGGTATTGGAGACGCTGGAAGAGATCGGCGCAGCCGAAATCCCGATCCTGACGGTCTACAACAAAACAGACTTGCTGAATTCAGACAAGATTAATACATTGGAAGAGTTTGCTGAACCAAATGCCGTCCTGATCAGCGCGCTGACTGGGGAAGGCTTAACAGAATTAGCTGAAGCCATCGCGGTTGGCACCTATCTGACCTTTGTTCCCGTAACGGTCAAACTGCCTTACGCGGAAGGCAGACTGGTTTCATTGATGCACGAAAAAGGGCATGTCAGGAATGTCGAACACCTGGAAGATGGCATCCTGATTGATGGAATGCTCCCCAGGCAGCTTCTGGCATTTTTTGAAGATTATCGGAAATAAAAAAGCCCAGATAAACTGGGCTGTAGGTTGCAAAAAAATCAGTGACTATTCGTTATCAATGGTGAGAACTTCTCTACCTTGATAGAAACCACACTTCGGGCAAACACGATGGGGCAGGCGAGGCTCACCGCAATTTGGGCAAGCGATACCGTTGCGAGCTTTAAGGGCATCATGCGCGCGGCGGCGGTCCCGGCGACCGGAAGACAGTTTTCTTTTGGGTAATGGGGTCATCTTTAACTCCTCACAAAACTAACAATTACATTAACCTGCTTATTCTACACACTAAAGCTGATTTGGTCAAGGGCAATTTTTGTGTGGAAGGGATTGGAACAGAAGTTTGGTCTTTTTCATAGCGCCATCTCTTTGTTAATTTGTACAGAATGGACACCCTTCCTTGCCATTTGCCTGCTCCCTGATCCCTGCTAATTGCACCATTTGCACCATTTGCACCGTTTTTTGATGGTGCATATGGCTGTTTGCGTGCAAATATCCTTTGTTAATGTGCGGGGTGCTGCATTGCGGGTTTAAAGTAGCACAAAAGTTCTATGTTGCAAGTCGGATTGACAGGGAAGTCGAGGGATCCCACAGGGGGAGGCTTTGCACATCCATCAATCCTACAAACCGCGAACCACTACCTCTTTACTCATCATTTACAAACTTCCATGCGGTCAGGTTCCGCTTTTGGACCTGACATCACAAACCTCACCCCACAGGCAATCTTTTCTGTTTACCTTGATGCGCCCACCCATGGTTGCGTGCCAACGCTACGGTGTGAAGTAATTGCAGGTCGGATGGAATACCAGCGAAGCTGTGAAATGAGCCAGCCCTACAACCTTTTTATTTGATGACTTCTTGCGGGCTCACTCCAACACAAACCTAAATCTCTTTGTTTCACTTTGGAAATAACAAAGACAGGCACAATCAAGAGCTGTCATTGCGAGGGACGAAGCAATCTAAACTGTTTGCACTCAAATAACGTAAGGTGTTCACAAACATTTTGGGAATTTTACATGTGATCTTGTTACCTGCCAACACTGCGCTGGAGGGGGTTGTGGCAATCACCCTCTCCGGGAACGAAGTGACCGCATGGGAGAGGGACCCACCCCCCTCCGCAAGCTCCGGGGACTTCGCCCCTTTTATCCCCCTCCCCGGAGGGGGGCACGTCAACATAATTTCGG
>DJGU01000002.1:7621-8891 GCA_002432795.1 Anaerolineaceae bacterium UBA5838 | reverse complement strand
ATGGATTGAACCGTACCTGTCACATCGCGTAGGGCATAAAGTTTACCGTCGGCCGGTGCCAAATCAGCGCTTTGTCCGGTTAGAACTATTCCAATCCGCTTTAATTGGCTGATGAATTGTTCTGTGGTGAGATTGCTCCTAAATCCAGGTACGGACTCGAGTTTATCGATGGTTCCACCGCTGAAACCCAGACCTCTGCCCGACATCTTGCCGACAGGCAGACCACAGGCTGCCACCATCGGCGCGACACTCAAGGTAGTTTTATCTCCAACTCCCCCAGTGGAATGCTTATCCACCACCAATTCACCAATCTCACTGAGATCGAGTACCTCACCGGAATGTGCCATTGCCATCGTCAGGTCAGTGATTTCCTGGTCGGTCATCCCGTTAAGCAAAACCGCCATAGCCCAGGCTGACATCTGATAATCAGGGACTTCATCATGGGCATAGCCGTCAACAAGAAAGTCTATCTCAGACTTTGTCAGAGCTAACTTATCCCTTTTTTTTACAATCAGATCCAAAGCGCGCATTTCACAATCTCTTATTCGGCTGGATAGATACAAATCTTGCGATTTGGTTCCTCGCCAATTGATTCAGTATAAACCAGGTCATACTTCCGCAATTCCATATGCACAATCCTGCGCTCATTCGGCGGCATTGGCTCAAGACACTGCCTGCGCCCAGTGGATACGACCTGGTCAGCCATCCTTCGGGCAAGTTTTTGCAGCTCAATTTCTCTGCGGTGGCGGAAGTTTTGGATATCCAACTGCAGTGGAATCCATTGGTTGACTTTTTTATTTACCATCAGGCTGATAATGTATTGCAAAGCGTTCAGGGTTTCAGCCCGACGTCCAATCAGAAAGCTCAAATCCGAACCTTCAATGTTGACGTAAATGATTTCCCGGTTTTCTTCTTGCTGGTAAACTTTCTCAACATTGACTCCAGCTTGCACATCCATTTTTTCCAGCAGTTCCGACACGGTGTCTTTGACCACTATTTCGATCTCTGTCTTTTCCAAGTCAACTTGATCGATAATGCTTGAGTTCATTTCTGCCTCAAGCATTTCTTCAAAATTGAGATCATCGTCTTCTTCAAACGAAGCGATCTCGTCTTCTGTTTCATCATCAGCATCTTGGTTTGAGGAGTCACTGCTTCCAAGTACGGTTAGCTTGATGCGGGCTTGCTTGGAGGCAAATCGGAATAAATTCCGTTTTCCTTCATCCAAAACTTCAACTTCCACATCCTCTTTTTGAACGCCTAATTGCTCCAG
>DJGU01000002.1:7319-7477 GCA_002432795.1 Anaerolineaceae bacterium UBA5838 | reverse complement strand
GCTGAAGGTTTTATCACCTTTTCAACGATTTCTGGTTCATCTTCTTCTTCTTCATCTGGAAGATCAGGAATGACTATGCTCGGTTTACTCACTTTTGGCTTGGATTTTATCCATGGGAAGATTCTTGACCAATCAGTTTTTCCCATTGCTGCATACTG
>DJGU01000002.1:7017-7219 GCA_002432795.1 Anaerolineaceae bacterium UBA5838 | reverse complement strand
TGGTAAGCCATGACTCCCATCAGGATCGGCATGGTCATAGTCATGCTGTTTGTCATGGCAGCAGCCTGATCGTTGCCGCCCTCACTTGGGGGCTGCATCACTCTGGTCTGCACGACTGTAGACAAAATTACCAGGATCGTAAGCACAGGAATACCAATCCCACCTACCATCAAGCGTTCAGGTTGACCCAGATCCATCCACA
>DJGU01000002.1:6721-6930 GCA_002432795.1 Anaerolineaceae bacterium UBA5838 | reverse complement strand
GGTGTGCTGGCCATAGCGCGCATAATGCTCTGATAAAGACCAATAATGACCGGAAATTGGATAAGCATTGGCAGACAAGAACCAAAGGGGCTGACCCCCAGCTCCTTGTAAAGCTTCATCTGCTCTTCTGCCAATTTTTCTTTATTATCCTTATACTTCTCCTGCATCTTGAGATAGCGCGGGCTTTTCTGCATATCCTGCATGGCTTG
>DJGU01000002.1:4832-6598 GCA_002432795.1 Anaerolineaceae bacterium UBA5838 | reverse complement strand
GGTTGAACAATCAGGGTATCCCACATAGTCGACCTCTCTATTTCTCAGGTTTGAAGGTCCAGACAGGCTGACCTTGGAAATCAAATGCGTAGACCAGATTATCCCCCTTGATGGCACCAACAAGAACCAGGGATTCGGTCACAACGGGTGTGTTGTACACATTCCCGCTAACAATGCGGGACCAGATGGCTTGTTGGTTCAGACCATAAAGGGTTACCGTTCCGTCTTCCAGTGCGACAACAAAGCCCTTGTCTTCAATCAGGGCAAGCCCTGCCAGCATAGTTCCACCAGCATTCATTCGCCAGTTTTCCAAACCGGTTTCAGGAGAAAGAGAGATGATTTTGCCAGTTTTGTCATTGAAAATAAGCTGGCCTTCCACCATAATCGGTTCCGCCCAAACACTTTCCAGGTTTCCATTGTCGTTATAACGCCAGACGATTTCACCACTCTGCCGACTAATTCTCACGAATTCGTTCGCAAGAGAGCCAACAAAAATTGAATCCGTCGTCGGGTCGTAGAAGGGAGCTGCAATTACAGCTCCACCTAAATCTATCTCCCGAATTGTCGTGCCGTCTTTTTTGTTGAGGAAAATGACTTTATGATCCTGCGAACTGACGATCACCATATCATCGACGATCAGTGGTTCAGAGATATAAGCAAAATCGCCTTGATGCGTCCAGATCAGGTTGTTGTTCACATCGATTGCGTAAATATTGCGATCCGCATTAGGAACAATGATAAGGTCACCATCTTTTGCTGCTTTTCCCTGATACCAGCCTTTGGCTTCTGTGAAGATCCAGTCGATTGTGGGTGTTCCAGACACGTTGATCTTGAGGAAATCATTCGCAAAATCACCAACGTAGATAGACTCCCCATCAATCAACGCAGGAGCGTAGAAAACCTGCTTAATGTTGGATTTCTCGGGATAATGCCAGGATGCAATCCCATTTGCGGGATCGATTTTGTAGACGTAATTCAAGTAAGATACAAATATTTGGTTCTCCCCAGCGCTGATGCCCGGAGTGCTTTCAGCCCGGGGGCCCACAGCACAACCAGCGAGAAGTAATCCCGCCAGAAGGACCATCAACAGAGAACGCAGGTATTTTTTGTTCATAAATCTCCTAAGGTACTGGATCAAAACCGCCTGGATTGAATGGATTGCAGCGTACTATGCGTTTCACACCCATCCATCCACCTTTCAATACACCATACTTATAAACCGCTTGGTAAGTATAGTGCGAACAAGTCGGATAAAAACGGCAAGTATTCGGCGGCAAAGTTTTTGACACTGTTTTTTGATAAGCCTTTATCACTAACAAGATCAGCAGTCGCGGCAGATTGCTTAGCCTTTTTGGCAAATCCGATAATTCCAGATCGCAGGTCTGGCAATCAGCCTCATGGGATGGATCGTGCTCATTCATTTTTGCTTGTCCGATTACAAACCCGGTTAAACAAGTCCTGAACCGCGGTATCAACTTCCCGAGGTTCGGCGTATAGAAGCCTTTTTCTGGCAATCAAAACACAATCCAAGCTCACTTCAAGTCTTTTCAGATTCTCAACTGCTCTGGCGCGCAATCGACGTCTGCATCGGTTGCGCTGAACTGCCCCTCCCACTGATCGGCTTGCAATAACTGCATACCGAATGATCTGGAAGTCGTTAGGTTTCGTCACAAGAATTGCCAGCGAATTCGCTACAGATTCTCCCTCTTGTTTGACCTTTTGGATTGCCCTTGGGTCCTTGAGGTGCGTGACCGAAAGCCCGGCGA
>DJGU01000002.1:2658-4700 GCA_002432795.1 Anaerolineaceae bacterium UBA5838 | reverse complement strand
TTTGTAGACATCGCAATTCCTTTCAGAAATCCGTTCGTGCCGCGATTGCAGACATTCACAGATATTTTTATCCATATTTTTTGTCAATAATGTAACCAAACAATTTTACCGCAAACGATCCAACCGTCAAGGTAACAATCCGGTGTCTGTAACAATCGGGGGTTGTAACAATCGGGGGTCACCTAATCTTCAGATTTATCCTCGCTTTGGTTACACAACTGCCCAATGATGCTGCTCTCAGAAGTCAGATCATCAAGTCTCACGCATCGCACCTGGTTGTGAAGGTTTTCAGGGGATGTTGTGTAGACTTTCAGGAAATCTTCACTCCAACCCTGCCAAACCCATTCACCTTGCAGTTTTACCCTGCTTTCAAACAACACTTTCGCATTTTGTCCCAATCTACGCAAAAAAAATTCCCTTTGAGCTTCAGCAAGAACCTGCCCTACGACGCTTGTGCGTTCTTTACGTATGGAATGCTGCACTTGCCCGTCCATTGTAAAAGCAGCCGTCCCTTCTAAGGCTGAAAAAGGAAACACGTGCCCCCCACTGAATCGGCACTTTTCAATAAATTCAAGCGATTGTTCGAATAACTCCTGGGTTTCTCCGGGAAATCCGCAGATAATGTCAGTTGTAATGGACAAACCTGGTTTCACGCTTCGGATGAACTCGAGCATGTCCCAGAATCTTGCCGTGTTGATCGGTCGGTTCATTTTACGCAGAATGTTGTCTGAGCCAGACTGCAAAGGGATATGCAAATGCGGACACAATCGAGGATCTTTAAAAAGATCGATTAACTCAGGACCAACATCCCAGGGTTCAATCGACGAAAGACGAATGCGTTCAATTTTGGTCTGATCAAGCAGCATCGTCACCAGATCTGCCAGTGTTTGCCTGGGTGATAGATCTTTACCCCAAGACCCAAGCTGTACGCCAGTCAGGACAATTTCCCTAACCCCCAGGTTTTGCAGTTTTTGAGCATAAGCAACCACACTGTTTGGCTCAGTGCTCACCGAGCGCCCTCTTGCGACCTGGGTCAGGCAATAAGCGCAGCGGTTGTCACAGCCATCTTGTACCTTTACAAATCCGCGGGTTCGGTTCCGTGCTCCAAGGTCAGGTCGGTATTGCCTAAAACCATAACGGTCGGGGGCTGCCTTTTCCAATAAATCTACCAGGATTTGTTCCTTTTCGGGATTAACGTATGCCTGGTCCATCATCTGCGTTTGCTCGGCGGATTTCTCCTGGCTGACGCTAACCCAACAGCCGGTGCCGATCACGCGGGCATTGGGATAATGAGCTTTGTGATGCCTTAGCATTTTTCGCGAATCAGCAGAAGCTTTGGCTGTCACACAACAGGTATTGATGACAATCTCATCCGCGTCCTCAGGGTTGGAGACCACTTCAACGCCAGCTTCAGTCAGCGAGAGCGCAAGCTGCTCGATCTCCGCCTGGTTCAGGCGGCAACCAACCATGTTTAGAAATACTTTCATCTAAGGCTTGGATACTATAAAATCATTAAAAACAAAAGAGCCAGCTCCACCTTGCCCGGTTTCCGCAAAAACCCCAACGTCTCCCTTGGTGAGCTGCTCATCTTCCGCTGTCAGGGCGAGCTTTCCGTTTACAACCAAACTCAACTGGCTTCCTACACAGAATACCTCAAGCAAATTTATTTCGTCATTTTGTTTCACATTGTGGTTGTAGATCATTTTTCCGTCAGGTAAGGTACTTGGCTCCCCATTGATCACCCTCACCAAACCAGTATATCCGTCAGGAGTGACAAAAAACCGATAATAATTTTGACTATCCTGGTAGCGGCAGACGATGCCCAGATAGGAATCGTTGCTGCCAGTAAGTTTATTCGTTCCAACCTGCACCTTGACGTCACTAAACTGCAGACCTGTGGTTGAGATTGACCTTCCACCCTTGTTGTTAATCGAAATTAGATAACCTTCGCTTGAGTAACCTTTTAGTTCATAGACGTTATTTACAATTTCCCAACCGGTAGTATCGTCACTGAAATCATCCTGCAGGAGGACATCGCCGCT
>DJGU01000002.1:0-2575 GCA_002432795.1 Anaerolineaceae bacterium UBA5838 | reverse complement strand
AAATATCACCCCGCCATGCCGTGTGCTGGAGGGTTTTGAACCTGCAATAGCAGGATGGTCCTACTAACAGGATCGATCTTGACTTCCGTCTATCACGTCACCTGAATAAGATCGGACCTTTTTTGTTCGTGTTGGTACAAAACTGAGTGTCAGCATCACAAACACAGCAGGGTATCTTTTTTATACCATATTTTTGAAAAAGCTTACTTTCCTACCTCAATGACTGTATAATCTAACTATAAGAAACGAGGAAACCCATGCTTAAACGTTTGTTTATTGCGATCGATCCTGAACCAGCCCTGCTTGATACAATTTTCAGGCTGACTTCAACATTAAAGCGGGAGTATCCGATCAAGGGTGTGCGCTATACTGCCCCACAAAACCTGCACCTCACATTGCTTTTCCTGGGTGATATCGACGAAACTTTGATCCCACAAATTGGTGACAAGCTTGAAAGAATTTGCAGAAACTTCACAGAATTTGATTTGGAGTTTTCAAATCTTGGTGCATTTCCTTCTCAGCGCAATCCCCGCATCATCTGGCTGGGAGTTAAGCATCCAGAACCTGTCACTGCACTTGCAAAAGCAATTATCCACAACACAGGTTTAGTTGCGGAACCAGAAAAAGCCGGATTCACACCACATCTTACGCTCGGCAGGGTTGGCGAAAGCGCTCGCGGGGCTTCGACTGAAATGTTTTCCCGGCTGTTTGCCAAATATGGGAACACAAATGTAGGCTCGACCAGGATCAGAGAGGTGCTTCTATACCAAAGCACCCTAAAACCTGGCGGACCGATATACACTGTACTTAGCCGCCATGACCTCAAAAATCTGTGCTAAACTTCCTGCAGTGAGGTGAAATCTGGAACCAATTAACTTAGCACGCAAGATCGTACAAATTCTTGAAGACAAACTCGCAGAAAATATTCTGCTCCTCGACCTTACCGGCATCTCAGACTTTACGGACTCATTTGTAATCGCTAACGGCACCAGCGAAAGAATGCTGCAAAGCCTGGCTGATTATGTCTGTGAAATTATTAAACCAGAAACCGGATTGAACCCTGTTGTAGAAAGCAGTGGTCAGTCCGGTTGGATAGTCTTGGATTACGGCTATGTTGTAGTTCACTTACTGAGCCCCGAAATGCGAGAGTATTACGACCTAGAGGGTTTATGGCACAATGCCAAAACCGTGCTCAGCGTTCAGTAAATCAGTAATCTAAACAAATTCTTCTATGATTTCCTGCGCGTGCTCCGCAGGTTTTACTTTTTCGTAGATCTTTACAAGCTTGCCATCTTCATTAATCAGGAATGTGGTGCGATTGATGCCGTAATACTCGCGCCCCATGAATTTCTTCAAACCCCACACGCCGTAAGCTTCACTGACCTCGTGGTCAGTGTCCGAGAGTAGCGTGAAAGGCAATTGATGCTTTTCCTGGAATTTGGCGTGCGACTTAACAGAATCCGCGCTAACTCCCAGGATGACAATATCATTTTGCTTAAAGACAGAATAGTTGTCCCTGAAACTGCATGCTTCGGCAGTACATCCCGGCGTATCATCCTTTGGATAAAAATAAAGAACTACACGTTTACCAAGATAGTCTGAAAGCTTGTGTGTTTCACCGTTTTGATCACTGAGTTCAAATTCGGGTGTTACTTTGTTTAATTCTAAAGTCATTGTTTCCTCCAAAAGTTCATTTTATGAGCAAAGGATACGCCAAAAGATAGAGCAAAGAAAAGAATTGTACAATCGCTAAAGCCCGTAATAACTGCCAGTTTGGGCGCATCCCTCCTGCCATTTGCTGGAGGAAGAACACCTCCGCCCCACTGATCAGACTGAGCAGCAGGGTTGGCCAATTGCGCGACCAGGTGTTGCTGCTTGCCAGATAGATCAACAAAACAAGATAGGTCAAAAGCGTGAGTCCGTGGTGGAACTTGAGCGCTTTTTCCCAACCAACCGAGGCAATAAAGCCGTTTTTTCTGGCAGCTGAGTTTTGATCATATTCAGAGAACAGCAGTGTGATCGCTGATGCGCTGTAGAGAAAAAAAATCGGAAGGCACAGCAGGAAAAGCAAGTAGGAAAACTGATACTCTTGAATTGCACTTCCGAGAAGGAACATTATCGGTGAGACTACAAAACCCTCAAATAGCCAGGTCATTGAGTTGACCCATAAACGGCTATACCTGCCAATTGATAAAAGCACCACAAATGCCAGGGCGGTCAGAAGCAATGAGTTTGTGCCGATGAGAACTTCCGCCTGCAATAAAAGATAAAGTCCGGCAAAAATCACAAAAAAGGCAGCAACAATCAATGTGAGCGCACTTGATGATTGATTTTGTCCACCAGATCTGACCCGGGTGAAGGGATTTACACGATTGGAGGTGAGAAATCGTTGTAACTCCTGCAGAAGAGTAAACGCGTAAAAAATAATCAAACCCGCAATAAAAGTTAAAATATTTACAGCGAGTCCCGACCAACTGGCAATCATTACTCCCAGCAAGTAACTGGCAGTAGCTGATGCGACGAAAAACCAATTAACATTCAATTTCAATTTTTGCATGACTCTATTTTAACATGC
>DJGU01000070.1:20204-21226 GCA_002432795.1 Anaerolineaceae bacterium UBA5838 | reverse complement strand
TTCGCAATGACAGTGACGTAGACTGGGTAATCTTACCTTCTGTCATTGCGAGGGACGAAGCAATCTAAACTGTTTGCATTTAAGGAGCGTGAGGGATTCACACAGAACTAGCCTTTTCCGCTTCGCGATGGATAAGCGAGGTCCTGTTACCTCAAGCTTTCCTGGGATTCCAGCAGTTTAGATTGCTTCACAAAAGAGGTTCGCAATGACAGGTCTTAAAGAGGTTCGCAATACCCTGCCGGTACGCTGTGACAGGATTTAAAGAAGTTTGCACTACCCTACGGGTACGATGTGACAGATTTAAAAGAGGTTTGCAACGACAGTGAGGTAGACCGGACATCCTGCCCTTCTGTGATTGCGACTGCTTGCGTACAGAGTATGAATGAAGCAATTTAAACTGTTAGTCCGCAAGAAACGTGAGAGGATTAAAATGCTTCCTGATCGTATCCTCCTGTCATTGCGAGGGACGAAGCAATCTAAACTATTTGCACTTAAGCTTCGCGAGAGGTTCACAAACACTTCGTGATTTTTGACTGTGATCTTGTTACCTCAAACGTATTGGTCTACCAGAAGTTTAGGTTGCTTCACAAAAGAAGTTCGTAATGACAGATCAAAAGAGGTTATCAATCGCAGAGTAAAGACAAATCTTCACCGTGCTTACCAATCAGCCGACAGGTCTTTCCACTCTGGATTTTGCTGTTCGATCAACGCAATCTTCTTAGCGCGGCTTCCCCCCATAATCCTTTTCTCCTCAGCGATGGCACTGCACACATCATTTGTCTCTGCATAATACACCAGGTATTTTGATTTATAACGATATGTGAACCCCCCACCCTGACCATTCTTATGCTGCCAGATGCGTCGTGGCAGATTGTTGGTTATGCCAGTATATAAGGTTTGGTGAGAGCTGTCTGTGATGATGTATACGTAATATGTTTTGGTCATGCGAATATTTTACTGTAGCATGACTGTTTTTTCTGTCACGTCGTGCCCTTTGGGTATTGCGACTGCTTGCGTACAGA